>NZ_JBVHWW010000022.1:0-142198 GCF_055563995.1 Streptomyces sp. NPDC029164
CCCCCCCCCCCCCCCCCCCCCCCCCCCCCCCCCCCCCCCCCCCCCCCCCCCCCCCCCCCCCCCCCCCCCCCCCCCCCCCCCCCCCCCCCCCGGCCGCCTTCCCACCGCCGCCCGCCTCCCCCGAACAGCACGGCACGGCACCGCGGCACGAACCGAAGGGGATCGCCCATGGCACGGATGCCGTCGGCCGACCGGCGCCGGCAGCTGACCGAGGCCGCCATCCGAGCGATGACGCGCGACGGGGTGGCCGGGACGACGACCCGGTCGATCTCCGCCGAGGCGGGCGTGTCACTGAGCGTCTTCCACTACTGCTTCGACTCCAAGCAGGCCCTGCTCGAATCCGTGATGACGGCGATCACCGAGCACAGCATCACCGTGGTGAAGGAGGCGATCCAGCCGAAGGCCACCCTCCGCGAGACCGTCCGGGCCGGCTTCCAGGCGTACTGGGACCACGTGTCCGCGCACCCGGGCGAGCACATGCTCACGTACGAACTCACGCAGTACGCCCTGCGCCGGCCCGGCTTCGAGCACCTGGCGCGACGCCAGTACGAACGGTACGCCGACACCTACACCGAGCTCGTCGAGGGGCTCCGCCACCACATGGGCTTCGAACTCCGCGTCCCCGTCACCGTACTGGCCCGCTATCTGGCCGCCATGACGGACGGGCTGACGCTCAACCACCTCGTGCTCGGCGACGCGACGATCTCCACGGCCATCCTCGACACGGTCACCGACCACGTCGCGGGTCTCGTCGGGGACGAGCGCGCCGACGGCGCGCAAGGATCTGAGCCAGCCATGGCGTGAATTGCGTCACCAAGGCGTCGATTGCGTCCCCGTTGTCCGTTTCCGAGATCGAACTTCCTGGTCAGAGCGCTACGTTGCTCCTCTCACACCTGGAGCACCGGAGCACCGGGGCTCACCGACAAGACCGGGGAAGTATGGCCACTCGTTTCTCCGCGGCGTCCCGGTGAGGCCGGGACCGGCCCTGCGGGCCGCCCTCGTCTGCGTGCCGGCCCTCGGCGCGCTGACCGCGTGCTCGGCGGAGCGCTACGCCGACGACGTGGAGTACGCCGGGGACTACAGCAGCCACGCGCCGCTCGCCGTCGTCGGGTATCCGTCCAGGGACACGTTGGGGATCACCCAGCAGGTGGTCTGGCGGATCGCCGACGGCAAGGCCGGCGAGCTGGCGGCCCTGGGCGACGACCGGCAGGACAAGGCCGCCACCCGCAAGACCGCCGAGAACTGGATCACCGCGTTCCGTACGGGCGCGGCCGGGAGGGTCACCGCGGAGTTCTACGACGAGGGTTCGTACCGGCAGACCGTCGTGCTCTACCTGCACGACACCCACCAGATCAAACAGCTCCACGTCCTGCCCGTGAGCGTGGACCGCGAGACCGCCTACCGGGTGAGCATGGCCGAGCCCGACCCGGGTGAGGCCACCGCCGTGGCGCCGTGGGTGCCGAAGACGCCGGGTGAGCTCGGTTCGAAGTCGGTGCCGGTCCGGTGACCTGACCGGGTCCCGGCCGACGGAAAGGGCGCCGCAACCCGCGGATGACGCGGGGGCGGCGCGCTTTCCCGTTCCGGGCCCGGCCGTCAGTACCGGTCCAGCAGGGTGGTCAGGACCTTGTAGAGGACCGATTCCTCGTCCGCCACGGCCTCCTCCGAGCGCCAGGCCACGAAGCCGTCCGGGCGGACGAGGACGGCCCCGGCCGCGGTCGTGCCGTGCGCCTCGGCCCAGTCGCCGCCGCTCGCGGGGATCAGGTCGGCCTCCGGTCCGGTGCCGATGGCGTAGGCGTCCAGGCGCACGTTCATCCGTTTGGCGACGGATCCCGCGGCCCCGCTCCACGGCGTGCCCTCGGAGCTGAGCAGGACGAAGGACCGCTCGTAGAGGTCCACGGTGGACTTCGGCTGCTCCTCCCCGGGGACGTGGAGCCACATGTGCGGCGCGCGCGTGCCCGGTTCGCCGCACAGGCGCATCCGTTCGGGCACCACCGGCTGGTCGGGATCGGTGCCCAGGACCGCGCCCTGGTTGTAGCGGTAGCCCATGGCCACGGACAGGACACCGCCCTGCCGTCCGCCCCCGCCCTGGGCGGGCTCGGGCTGGGCCCCGGGGACGGTCTCGGGGTCGGGCTCGTACCCCGGGTGGCTGTGCTCGGCGGAGCGGGCCGAGGCGCGCTCGCTCGTCGCCCGCGCCACCGGAAGCCGCTCGGCCTCGTACGTCTCCAGCAGCCCGGGGCCGGCCGCGCCGTCCAGTACCGCGGCGAGCTTCCAGGCCAGGTTGTGCGCGTCCTGGATACCGGTGTTGGAGCCGAACGCGCCGGTGGGGGACATCTCGTGGGCGGAGTCACCGGCCAGGAAGACCCGGCCGGCCACGTACCGCTGCGCGACCCGCTCGGCCGCGTGCCACGGGGCCTTCCCGGTGATCTCGACGTCCAGGTCGGGCGCTCCGACGGCCCGGCGGATGTGCTCGACGCAGCGTTCGTCGGTGAAGTCCTCCAGGGTCTCGCCGCGGTCGGGGTGCCACGGCGCGTGGAAGACCCACCGCTCGCTGTTGTCCACCGGCAGCAGGGCCCCGTCGGCGTCGGGCTTGGTCAGGTAGCACACGATGAAGCGCCGGTCGCCGACCACGTCCGCGAGCATGCGGGACCGGAAGGTGATGCTCACGTTGTGGAAGAGGTCCCCGGGACCGGTCTGGCCGATCCGGAGCGCTTCCCGCACCGGGCTGCGCGGCCCGTCGGCGGCGACGAGGTAGTCCGCGCGCACCGTGCTGTGCTCGCCGGTCTCGCGGTCCTTCACGAGAGCGGTCACACCGCCCGGGTCCTGTTCGAAGGAGAGGAGCTCGGTGGAGAACCGCAGGTCGGCTCCGAGCCCGGGGGTCACGGACATCAGGACCGGCTCGATGTCGTTCTGGCTGCACAGGCACCATGCCGACGGGCTGAAACGGGCGAGCGCACCCCCCGGGTCGATCTGCTCGAACAGCCACTCCTGGTCCTCACCGGTGAGGGAGCCGCCTTGCAGGATGCCGTGGTTGTCCGCCAGGACCGAGGCGGCCTCGCGGATCCGGTCCTCGACACAGGCGACGCGGAACAACTCCATGGTCCGTACGTTGATACCGCGTCCTCGCGGGTGCATCGAGGTACCCGCGTGCTTCTCGACCAGCATGTGGCTGATGCCGTGCCGGCCGAGGAACAGCGAGGTGCACAGGCCCACCAGCGAGCCGCCCACGATGAGGACAGGGACGCGGTGGTCGACGTTTTCCTTCATGGCTCTTCCATGCCCTGTACGAGGGCGCTTCCCTCGCTCGTTCACCCGCTTGGTTCTCTCCTCTCGCGCCGAGCGGACTACGGGACAACGATCGGTTCGGGTGGCGCCGCCCCGTGGCGACCGTGTGGTCTCGAAGGAGTGTGAACGATGACAACCTTGTCGGAACGGATATCCCAGTCCGCCTTCGACGGCTCGAGGCTTCGGGTCGTGCTGCTGCTGGATCTGTACGACGGTGCGCAGAACCAGTTCCTGGAGGTCTACGAGCATCTCCGCAAGCAGGTGTCCTCCGTCCCCGGACACATCAGCGACGAGTTGTGCCAGTCGATCGAGAACCCGTCGCAGTGGCTCATCACCAGTGAGTGGGAGAGCGCACCGCGGTTCCTGGCCTGGGTCAACAGCGAGGAGCACGTCGCGTCGGTCCAGCCGCTCCACGGCTGCGTACGGGACACGCGCTCGCTGCGATTCAGCGTCCTGCGGGTGACCGGCAAGGGCTCCGTCCCCGTCGGCTCCCCCTCCCCCTCGGCCGCAGGCGCCGATCCCGGGTTCGGCCCCGACGCCGCCACCGCGCACTTCGGGAACCGGTCCGGGGACCGCCTCCAGGTCGCTCCGCGGCGCGGGGACGGAGTGGTCCGCCACGCCCTGACCTTCACCGTGAAGCCGGGCAGCGAAGCCGTCGTGGCGGAGCTGCTCGCCGGCTACACCTCCCCGCAGGCGCGGGTCGACGAGAACACCAGGCTGCGGCGCACCTCGCTCTTCATGCACGGCAACCGGGTCGTACGGGCGGTCGAGGTGGAGGGCGACCTCCTCGCGGCACTGCGCCACGTGGCCCTGCAACCCGAGGTGCGGGCCCTGGAGGAGGCCATCAACCCGTATCTGGAACAGGACCGGGACCTCAGCGACCCGGGATCCGCCCGGATGTTCTTCACCCGTGCGGCGCTCCCCGCGGTGCACCACGTGGCGGGCGGCGGCCGCGAGCACGCGGACGTCCGGCGGCACGCGCTGTTCTACCCCGCCAAGAACGGGTGCGGCATGGAACTCGCCCGGCTGCTCGCCGGCCAGGACGAGGCGGCCGTGGACGACCCGGCCAACCCCATCGAGGCCAGCACCCTGTTCGAGCGCGACGACATCGTCGTCCGGCTCCTCGACATGCGGGGCCCGCTCGACGCCCGGCCCGCCCTGACGCTCGGCGTCGAGGGCGGCCACAAGGCGGCGGTGCTGGCCCGGCTGCTCGACAGCGCCAAGGACGGCGTCCCCACCACGGACCAGGAGATCTCACGCTTCCTCGCGCGCTCTGAGATGCGCCTGATCACCGACCGGCGTACGCCGGACCAAGCCTGAGGAGATGGCCGTCATGACCCCTCGACTGACCATGGAAGAACTGGCCGCCCTGATGAAGAAGGGGGCCGGCGTGAACGTCGACCCCGCGGCCATGGCGAGCCGCCCCGACTCGGGCTTCGACGAGTGGGGGCTCGACTCCCTGGGGCTCCTCGGCATCGTCGGCGAACTGGAGAACCGGCACAGCCGGCCCCTGCCCGCCGACGCGGACCGGTGCAAGTCGCCGCGCGAGTTCCTGGACCTCGTCAACAACGCCCTGGCGACCAAGGCCTGACGCGTTCGGACGGACGGGCGCCGCCCGTCCGCGTGCCGACGCCCCCGAGACCGGCTCATCCCGCCGGTCTCGAGGCGTTGTGGCGCCCGGGTGGTCCCGTGCCGGTGCTCCCGTGCGGGGTGGGCCGGCTCAGCCGGGCACGGTGCACTCGAACGCGTGCAGGTACGGGTTGACCGGACGGATCTCTCCGATCACCAGCCCCGCGTCCCGCATCCGGGTGCACAGACTGTCCTTGGTGTGCTTGGCGCCGCCCACGTTGAGGAGCAGCAGCAGGTCCATCGCCGTGGTGAACTTCATCGACGGGGTGTCGTCGACCAGGTTCTCGATGATGACGACCCTGGCTCCGGGGCGGGCCACGGAGACGACGTTGTGCAGGGTCCTGCGGGTGCTCTCGTCGTCCCATTCCAGGATGTTCTTGATGATGTACATGTCGGCCTCGACAGGAATGGCCTCGCGGCAGTCCCCGGGGACGATGCCGGCCCGCTCGGCGAGCGCGCCGCCGTCCCGCAGACGGGGATCCGCCTTCGCCACCACGCCCGGCAGGTCGAGCAGGACGCCGCGCACCGCCGGGTGCTTCTCCAGCAGGCTCGCCAGTACGTGCCCCTGGCCGCCGCCGATGTCCGCGACCACGGAGACCCCGGTGAGGTCGAGGAGCTCCGCGACGTCCAGCGCCGACTGCATGCTGGAGGTGGTCATGGCCCGGTTGAACACGTGGGCCGACTCGTGCGCGTCCTCGTGCAGGTACTGGAAGAACCCCTTGCCGTAGAGGTCCTGGAACACGCTCCCGCCGGAACGCACGGCGTCGTCGAGGCGCGGCCAGGCCTGCCAGGTCCAGGGTTCCGTGCACCAGAGGGAGATGTAGCGCAGGCTCTGCGGGTCGTCCTCGCGCAGCAGCCGGGACATCTCCGTGTGGACGAACTTCCCGTCCTCGGTCTCCTCGAAGATCCCGTAGCAGGCCAGGGCGCGGAGCAGCCGTTCCAGAGGCCGGGGCTCGCAGTTCACCGCCGCGGCGAGCTCGGCGGCGGCGGTGGGCTCCGCGCCGAGGGCGTCGGCCACGCCGAGGCGGGCGGCGGCCCGTACGGCCCCGGCGACGGCCGCCCCGAACACGAGCTCCCGCAGCCGCATCGCGGGCTGGGGGGTGTGCGGGGGAACGGGGACGGTGGTGGGGGTGGAGGTGGAACTTACCGTGGTCATACGGCCTCGATTCTTCCGGTGCGGTGGAGCACGGTCAGCACATCCCGGCCGGTACGGAGGTCCCGCACCGGTTGCCCACGAACCGGTTGCCCGTTCCGGTGCCCTGATTGGCCAGGTCGGCCGGCCGGTTGTCCCGCACCACGTTGTCCTGGATGACGTTGTCGGTGTTCGTCGCGCCCACGAAGCTCTTGAACAGCAGGATTCCGCCCGAGAGGGGGGAGGCGCCGACGTTGCCGCGGATGGAGTTGGAACGGATGTCCGTCTCCTCGGCCCCGGTGAGGACGATGCCGACGCCCTGGATGTCGGGGAGGCGGCTGTTGCCCTTGCAGAACTTGTTGTTCTCGTGGATCAGGTTGCCGCGGATGGTCATGGCGCCGGCTCCCGGCTCGCCCTCGTCGCCTACGACGAAGATGCCGCCGCAGTTGCCGGTGAGGGTGTTGCCGTTGACGGAGAGGTTCCGGACCCGCCTGACCGTGACTCCGATCCGGTTGCCGGTCAGCTTGTTGCGCCGGACCACCGCGCCCAGGGTGTCGGTGGCGCCGCCCTCCCGTTGCACCGTGTTGGCGATGAAGATCCCCGACTCGGTGTTGTCGCGGGCGATGTTGCCGCGGAACACGCCGCGGGTGGAGCGCTCCTGGGCGATGCCCCAGGTGCCGTTCTTCTCGGAGATCACCCGCTCGACGCTCAGCCGGTCGGTGTACGAGGCCCAGATGCCGTTCCGCTTGAAGCCCGAGACGGTCAGCGCGCGGATCTTCACCCGGTTCACGCTCTGCTCCGGCGTCCCCATGACACAGATGCCGGTGTCGGCCTGCGAGCAGGCGGTGGCGGCGCGCACGGGGGCCATGGGCGCGCCCGGCCCGGCCTGGGCCGCTCCCGTCGACGCCTCGGGTGCGGCGGGGGCCGCGGGTACGGCGGAGGCCGCGGGTACGGCGGAGGCCGCGGGTGAGGCCGGCCCGGCCTCGGCGGCCGGTGGCCTGATCACCGTACGGCTGCCGTATCCCCGCAGGGTCAGCCGCTTCGTGATCAGCACGTTCTCGTAGTAGGTGCCGGGCATCACGGTGATGATGTCGCCCGGCCGTGCGGCGTCCACCGCGTCCTGGATCGAGTCGCCCGGATGCACTCGGCGTCCGGCCGCGGCGGCGGGTGGCGCGGCCACGCCGAGCCCTGCGGCCATGACGACTGCGATGCACATGAGGGACTTGAGTTGTCGGTTCGTCACCATGCAGAAGTTATGGGCGATTAGGGCAATTCGCCACACCGAGTGAGCGGAAGGACACATGCCGTGCCCAAACGGCGCAATGTGACCTCCTCAGGAGTGGCGCTGAGGCCCGGGCCGACTCCGTCCCGACCCCACGTCGTGACGCCTCGTCACCCGGAGCCGGAGAGCGCGCCACGAGCCGTTGCCCCCGCTGACCCGACCGGGCTGGTCGCAGCGGGTTTCCCGGGCGCTCCGGCAAGGGGCAACGGGCAACCCGTCGACCCCGGAACCCGGCGGCGGCAGGCTGAAGTCGTCCGCAGGAGGCAAGAACCACCAGGGGAAACCATGCACAAGATGTTCCGCGGCCTCGCCGCCCTCGCGACCGCCGCCACC
This sequence comes from Streptomyces sp. NPDC029164, assembly GCF_055563995.1. Taxonomy (NCBI): domain Bacteria; kingdom Bacillati; phylum Actinomycetota; class Actinomycetes; order Kitasatosporales; family Streptomycetaceae; genus Streptomyces; species Streptomyces sp. NPDC029164. Next base: position 7,659 of record NZ_JBVHWW010000022.1, read on the forward strand.
GCCGTCCTCGCGCTCAGCGGTTCGGTCGAGGCCAAGCCTGTCGACGCGTGGGCCGGATGCCCGGAGGGGGCGGTCTGCATCTACCCTCAGAACCAGAACCCCGCCGTCAAGCCGACGCACGTCTTCCACTCGTACGGGGCACACAACCTGCGCAACCAGTTCGGGAACCACTGGGTGCTCAACAATCAGTACGGCGGTGCGACCGCAAACCTGTGCACCGGCTCCAACGGCGCGGGCTGCGGCAGCCCCATCGCCGCCAAGACCGGTGTGTACGCCGACCTCACGCCGGTCAACTCGATCCGACTCAACCGGTAGCACCCCCGCGGCAAGAGCCTCCGGAGCCGCCGCGCGAGCGGCTCCCGGGGTTCCTGTGCTCGTCATACCGGCTGGAAGATCCGGCTTTCCGGCCCACCCTCGCGGTAGCCTGGGCAGCGCCATCTCGCTGCCTGGGCGCGCATTGCCATGGGGGATGTTTTGGGGGATCCGGACCGCCGGCGGAACACCGATCACCAGCACGAATCCGAAGACACCGCGGTGCACTTCCCCGCGCAGCTGAGACGTCTGCGGGTGCAACGCGGCCTGTCCCTCGCGGACCTCGCACGGCAGACGCACTACAGCAAGGGCTACCTCAGCAAGATCGAGACCGGCTCGAAGCGCGTCACCGTCGACGTCGCGCGGCGCTGCGACGACGTCCTGCGGGCGGGGGGTGAACTGCTGCGGATGGTCCGGGAGACGGGAGCGCCCGGGCCCGGCGCCGCCGCCGGCGCGGAACGGCCGGCCGACGCCGGACCGGCGGCGGACGGCGCGTGTCCGTACCTCGGCCTGCCGGCCTTCACCGCGCGGGACGCCGGGTGGTTCTTCGGCCGGGAACGGGCCACGGCCGAGTTGGTCGAACGGGTCTTCGAGCGGATCGGCGTCGGCCCGCTGATGCTGGTCGCCCCCTCGGGCGCGGGCAAGTCCTCGCTGCTCAACGCCGGTCTGGTACCGGCGTTGCGGCGCGCCGGAGGCTTCCCGATGCCGGGCGCCGACAGGTGGCCGGTGGTGCGGTTCACTCCCACCGCGCATCCGGTGGAGGAGCTGCTGGACCGCGCCGCGAAGGCGCTGGGCGGCGATCTCGGCATCACCGCACGGGAGTTGCGGGACCGCCCGCACGCGCTGCTCGAAGCGGTTCACCGGCTCTCGGACCGTCCCCCGGACGGCTCCGGGGACCGGCGGCCGCCTCCCCCTCGTCCGGTGCTGCTCGTCGACCAGTTCGAGGAGCTGTTCACGCTCTGCCCCGACGAGGACGAGCGGCGCGCGTTCGTCCGGGTGCTCTGCGCGCTGGCCGCGTCCGGCCCGGCGCCGCCGGCCGGTCACGCCCCCGCCGTCGTGGTGTTCGGCGTACGGGCGGACTTCTCCGGGAACTGTCTGGACCTTCCGGAGCTGGCCCCGGTCTTCACCGGCGGGCTGTTCGTGCCGCCCCCGATGTCCCTGGCGGAACTGCGGGAATCGATCACCCGGCCGGCCGAGCTCGCCGGTCTCACCCTCGAACCGGGCCTGGTCCCGCTGCTGCTGCGCGACGTCGGACTGCGCGACGATCCGCCGGACCGGACGCCGTCCGGCGCGCTGCCGCTGCTCTCCCACGCCCTCATGGCCACCTGGCGGCAGCGCGAGGGCGCCACCCTGACCGTCGCCGGGTACGAGCGCACCGGCGGCATCCAGGGGGCGATCGCCCGCACGGCCGAGGAGGTGTTCGCCCGCCTGTACCCGGCGGAGCAGCACACGCTGCGCCGCGTTCTGGTGCGGCTGGTGCACGTGGCCGAGGGCACGGGGGCGGCGCGGCGCCGGATGAGCCGGACCGCCCTGATGGAACAACTGGCCGACGCGGGCCCGGCCGCGGCCGCGCTCGACACCTTCGTACGGGCCCGCCTGATCACCATGGACAGCGACAGCGTCGAGATCACCCACGAGGCGCTGCTGCACGCCTGGCCACGGCTGCACGGCTGGATCCACGCCGACCGGGCCGGGCTCCTGATCCACCAACAACTGGCCCACGCCGCCGCCGAGTGGGAGCGCGAGGGCCGGGATCCGTCGGCGCTCTACCGCGGGACCCGGCTGGACACCGCACGCTCCTGGGCCGACGAGCTGGACGGCAGGAGCCGGCTCGGGCCCCTGGAGGCGGCGTTCCTCCGGGCCGGCCAGGAGGCGCACGACAGCCGCGAGCGGCAGGCCGCGCGCCAGGTGCGGCTGCGGCAGCGGATGCTGGCCACGCTCGTCGTCCTGCTGGTGCTCGCGGTGGGCGCCGGCGGACTGGCCTACCAGCAGCGGGCGGGGGCGCTCGGCCAGGAACGCGTCGCGCGTTCGCGGGCGCTCGCCCTGCAGTCGGCGGCGCTGGCCGCCGGCCAGCCGGAGGCTTCGATGCTGCTCGCCGGGGAGGCCTACCGGACCGCGCCGACGAGCGAGGCCCGGGGCGCGCTGCTGAGCACCCAGTCCCAGCCGTTCATCGCCCGCCTGGACGGGCACGGCGGGCCCGTCAACGCGGTGGCCTTCTCACCGGGCGACGGCGCGCTGGCCACGGCCGGTTCCGACGGGACGGTGACCCTGCGCCGGGTGGCCGACCGCCGCGCCCTCGCCACCTTCACGATGCCCGGGCGGGTCCGCGCGGTCGCCGTCAGCCCCGACGGGCAGACCCTCGCGGCCGCGTCCACGGACGGGCCGGCCCGGCTCTGGGACACCGTCGGCCACCGTCCGAAGGGGGTGCTCCCCGCGAGCACGGCGGGCGCCCGGGCCGTGGCCTTCGCCCCCGACGGGCGGACGCTTGCGGTCGCCTGCGCCGACGGGACGGTCCGGCTGTGGGAAACCGCCGGGGACCACCGCGCCGTCGCCTCCCTGGCGGGCCACACCGGGCGGGTCAACGCCCTGGCGTACGCCGCGGACGGCCGGACGCTGGTTTCGGCCGGTGCCGACCGGACCGTACGGCTGTGGGATCCGGTGGAGGCCCTCCCGCTGGCCGTGCTCACCGGGCACACCGACGAGGTGCTGGGGGCGGCGTTCGCCCCGGACGGCCGTACGGTCGCCACGGGGGGCGTGGACCGGACCGTGCGGCTGTGGGACGTGGCCGTCCGGCGGCCGGCGGCGACCCTGACCGGGCACAGCGACGACGTGAACGGCGTCGCCTACACACCGGACGGGACGACGGTCGTCAGCGCGGGCGGCGACGGGACGACGCGGTTGTGGGACGCGGCCGGCGGCCGGCTGACGGCGACCCTGGCCGGGCACACCGACTACGTGCTCGGGGTGGCCGTGGACCCGCGCGGCACGGTGCTGGCCACCGCCGGTTTCGACCAGTCGGTGGTGCTGTGGGACCTGCGGGGCGCGGCGCTGACCTCGCGGCCGTTCACGGAGATCTGGCACGCCTCGTACAGCCCGGACGGAAAGCTGCTGGCGACGGCGGAGGCGGATCACCGGGTGCGGCTGTGGGACGTGGCGGAGCGCAGGGTGCTGGCCACCTTCGAGGGGCACAGCGAGACGGTGTTCTCGGTGGCGTTCTCCCCCGACGGGCGGACCCTGGCCTCGGCCGGCTCGGACGGCACCGTACGGCTGTGGGACGTCGCGGCGGGCGCTCCGTCGGCCACGCTCGCGGGGCTGGGCGGCACCGTGTTCGCGGTGGCCTTCTCCCCTGACGGGCGGACGCTCGCCTCGGCCGGCTCGGACGGCACCGTACGGCTGTGGGACGTGGCGGCGCGCCGCCCGCTGGCCACCCTCACGGGGCACACGGACTTCGCCAACGACGTGGCGTTCAGCCCCGACGGACGCACCCTGGCGAGCGGCGGCGACGATCTGACGGTCCGTCTCTGGGACGTGGCGGGGCGCCGTCCGCTGGCCGCCCTGACCGGACATACGGGCGCCGTGCGCGGGGTTGCCTTCAGCCCGGACGGGCGGACCCTCGCCAGCAGCGGCAACGACGGGACCGTACGGCTGTGGGACGCGCGCGGCCACCGGTTCCGGGCGGCGCTGTCCGGCCACACCGGCTCCGCGCGGGGCATCGCCTTCGCCCCCGACGGGCGCACGCTGGCGAGCAGCGGCAACGACCGTACGGTGCGGCTGTGGGACGTGGCGGGGCGCCGGACGGTGGCGGCGCTGTCCGGCCACACGAGCGCGGTGTGGGGGGTCGTCTTCGCCCCCGACGGGCGGACGGTGGCCAGCAGCAGCACGGACGGCACCGTACGGCTGTGGAACCTGGACGTGGGGGCGCGGCTGGCGGCGATCCGGCGGGTTGCGGAAGGGCCCGACCGGCCGGGGAGTGGCTGAACGGAACCGGAGTTGACGGGGGCGAGGTGCGTACTCGGCCACAGTTTGGCCGAAATTCCTTTGCAGAAAACGTTGCTGCGAACCCCCTTGGCGATAGTACGATTTCCACCGAACATGTGCCCTTGGCAATCATCGACCCGGACCTCGACCATCCTGTTCTGCCGCCAAAGGCCCATGCCGTATTGCTGCTTGCCCACCGGCACCGTCAGGTGCACGGCCGAGGTCACACACCTTGACGGGCGGGATACGGACGACGCGCGCGACATGCGCGTCGGCCGCCCCGTCGGCAACACCTAGGGGAGTATTTTTCGTGTCTCACATGCGCAAGATCGTCGTCGCAGCCATCGCCGTTTCGCTCACCACCGTCGGGATTGCGGCCAGCGCCTCGGCGGACCCCACGAAGGACGCGAAGGCCCAGGTCCCGGCCGCCGAGGCCGGCATCACCGGTACCTGGTACAACCAGCTCGGCTCGACCTTCATCGTGACCGCGAACGCCGACGGCGGCCTCACCGGCACCTACGAGTCGGCCGTCGGCAACGCCGAGAGCCGCTACGTCCTGACCGGCCGTTACGACACCGCCCCGGCCGACGGCACCGGCACCGCCCTCGGCTGGACGGTGGCCTGGAAGAATAACTTCCGCAACGCCCACTCCGCCACGACGTGGAGCGGCCAGTACGTCGGCGGCGCCGAGGCGAAGATCAACACCCAGTGGCTGCTGACCTCCGGCACCACCGCGGCCGACACCTGGAAGTCCACCCTGGTCGGCCACGACACCTTCACCAAGGTGAAGCCGTCCGCCGCCGCCATCGACGCGGCCAAGAAGGCCGGCGTCAACAACGGCAACCCGCTCGACGCCGTCCAGCAGTAGGACGCGTCCGGGCACCCGGCGGCGATACGCCGAACCGAACGCGTGCGGGCCGTCCGGAGGATCCCTCCGGACGGCCCGTCCGGCCGCGGACCCCGCCCCGGCGCCGTCCGCGCGAGATGCGTCTCACGGGCGCGTCCCCGGCGGGCAGGCGGCGTGATCACGACGGCTCGGTACCATCGGCCGGGGGGAAGGTGGGATTGACGTGATGGTGACCATGCCCGTGGGCAGTGTGGATCTGTTCGACCAGGGGTACGCGCTCGACCCCTATCCGGCGATGGCCGCACTCCGCGCGAAAGAACCCGTGAAGTACGACGACAACACGGGCCTTTGGCTGATAAGCCGGTACGAGGACGTGCGCTCCATTCTCCTCGACCCGGAGAATTTCCTGCCGGACAATGCGATCGACGCGATCGGACGCTTCTCGGTGCCGACGCTTCGCGTTCTCGCACGGGTCAGTTTCGACCTCCCGCAAACGCTTGCAAACAACAGCTCGGACAGCCACGCCGGTTATCGGCGCATCATGACGAAGCTGTTCAACGCCCAGGCCGTCAATGCCTCGGTGCCGATGGTCGAGAGCGTCGTGACGGAGGCGCTCGACGACGTCGAGCGGCGGCTCGCCGCCGACGGTGCGTGCGATCTGGCGACGACCCTCGCACGGGACGTGCCCTTCCGGGTGATGCTGCGGCTGCTCGGTCTGGAATCGGCCATCGACGTGGACATCGACACCCTGGCCCGGTGGAGCGACGCGTCCCTGGAACTGTTCTGGGGGCGGCCGCGGGGCGAGCGCGAGGTGGCGCTGGCCCGTGAGGCCGCCGAGTTCTACGCCTGGCTCACGGCGCTGGTCTCCAAACCCGCACCCGAGGAGGCCACGCTGCTCGGCGCGCTCGCCGCGCACCGGCTGCCGGACGGGCAGCCGCTGGGCGTGACCCAGAAGGCCGCGGTGGTCTACTTCATGATCATCGCCGGTCAGATGACGACCACCCAGATGCTCGGCACCATGTATCGCAGGGCCCTCCGGGAGCCCGGCCTGTGGCGGCGGTTCGCCGAGGCGCCGGAGACCGTCGCGCCCTGGACCGAGGAGGTGCTGCGGCGCGATCCGCCCATCACCACCTGGCGGCGGGTCACCGGCCGGCCAATGACCCTGTCCGGCGTGGACCTCCCGGCCGGGGCGCCGCTGCTGCTGATGCTCTCGTCCACCGGCTCGGACACCGAGGTCTTCGAGAACCCCGAGCGGCTCTGTCCGCACCGGGCCAACGTCCGCAGGCACCTGTCCTTCGGCCTGGGCCGTCACCGCTGCTCCGGCGCCGAACTGGCCAGGATGGAGGCCGATGTGGTGATGCGGATGACCGCCGGGCGGCTCCCGGACCTCAGGCTCGCGGACCGGTCCTCGCCCGAGATGCTGGCGCTGCTCTCCTTCCGGGCCCCGCTCCAGGTCCTGGTGGAACGGGGCTGAACAGGGCGCCACCGCGACGACGGGCCGCTGTCCGTCCACATGACCTCCCGCCTCCCGTGAAAGACCGTCGAGGAGGATGCTCCGCACGCGCCCGTGGTCGGACCACGCCCTTGGGCCGGCCGGTGCTTCGGCGGCGCTCCACGCCGGGTCGAGGACCATGACGGGGACTCGGCCCGGGCCGGGCCGGGCCGGGCCGCGTCGCGTCGCGTCGCGTCGGCCCAGGACAACCCCCTTACCAGGGGCTGTGCTTGACCACCACGTCGATCGCGCGGTCGATCTCGGCCTCGGTCAGGTCCGCGCGGGAGGTGAGCCGGATCCGGGAGAACCGGTCGGGTACCGACGGCGGGCGGAAGCACGCCACCTTGACGCCGTCGGCCAGGCAGTCCTCCGCCCACTTCGCGGTCTGGGCGGCGGAGGGCCCGCGGACCGAGACCACGGCCGCCTGTGCCTCGGTCACCGGCAGTCCGGTGGCCGCGAGGCGCTCGGCGAGGGTGACCGCCACGGCCCGGGTCCGGGCCGGCCGGTCCGGCTCGGCGCGCAGCACCCGGAGCGCCGCCAGGGCGCCGGCCGCGGAGGCCGGGGCGAGCCCGGTGTCGAACAGGAAACTGCGGGCCATGTTCATGACGTGGTCGATCACCCGGCGGGGGCCGATCACGGCTCCGCCCTGTGCGCCCAGGGATTTCGACAGGGTGATGGTGGTGACCACGTCGGGGCTGCCGGTCAGCCCCGCGGCGGCCACCGCGCCCTGGCCGCGCTCGCCGATGACGCCGAACCCGTGCGCGTCGTCGACGAGCAGGCCGGCGCCCTGGCGGCGGCAGACGTCGAGGACGGCCCGGAGATCGACGAGGTCACCGTCGACGGAGAACACCGACTCGGTGACCGCCACCGCGCGCTGCTGCTCCCGTTCGGCGAGCACCCGCTCCAGCGCCCGCGGATCGGCGTGCGCGGTGTCGACCACGTCCGCGCCCGACAGCCGGTAGCCGTCGATCAGGGAGGCGTGGTTGAACGCGTCGGAGGCGATCAGCGTGCCGGGGCGGGCCAGTACGGTGACCGCGCCGAGGTTGGCGAGGTAGCCGGAGGAGAAGACCAGCGCGGCCTCCGCCCCGCTGAACTCGGCCAGCTCCCGCTCCAGTTCGACGTGGACTTCCGTGGTTCCGGTGGCCAGCCGGGAGCCGGTCGAGCCGGCGCCCCAGGTCAGGGAGGCGTCGGCCACCGCCCGGACCACGTCGGGGTGGCGGGTGAGGCCGAGGTAGTCGTTGCCGCCGAAGTCGATCACGTTCGGCCGGGCCCCGCGGACCTGGACCCGGCGGGTGAGGCCCGCCCGGTCCCTGCGCCGCGTACTGTCGTCGATCCACGCGAACACGTCGCCCGGATCGCTGTGTCGCTCTGCTTCCATCGCTTCGCTCCGAACGCTATCCGGCAGGGCCGAGGACGAGGACGCCGTTGTGGCCGCCGAAGCCGAACGACTGGGTCAGGGCGGGGCCGGGCCGCCACGTGCGGCCCTCGCCGGTCACCACGTCCACGGCGAGCGCCGGGTCGACCGTGGTGAGGCCGACGGTCGGCGGTATCAGCCGGTGGCGCATGGACAGGAGCACCGCTACGGCCTCCAGCGCACCGCCGGCGCCGAACGCGTGCCCGGTCGCCCCCTTGGTGGAGGTCACCGGCGGGCACTCGTCGAACACCGACAGGATGGCGTTGGTCTCCGCCTCGTCGTTGCGCAGGGTGCCCGTGCCGTGCGCGTTGATCTGCCGTACGTCCTCCGGGCGCACCCCGGCGTCCTCCAGGGCGAGCCGGATGCACCGGGCGGCGTCGCCGCCGCCGGGTGCGGGCATGGTGATGTCGTGGGCGTCGGCCGTGCTGCCGGAGCCGAGCACCTCGCCGTAGAGGGTGGCGCCGCGCGCCACCGCCGTGTCCCATTCCTCCAGGACGAGCACGGCGGCGCCCTCGGCGATGGCGAAGCCGTCGCGTTCCGCGTCGAAGGGCCGGGTACGGCCGGAGGCGGACAGGGCCCGCATGTTGGTGAACCCGGCGACGATGGTGGGCGTGATCGCGGCCTCGGTGCCGCCGGCGAGCACCCGGTCACAGGTGCCGTCGGCGATCATCCGTGCGGCGTGTCCGATGGCGTGGGTGGCCGCGGCGCAGGCGGTTTCCAGGCTCTCGCACGGGCCGCGCCAGCCCTGGCGCATGGCCACCGTCGCGGCGGCGGCGTTGGCCATCATCATCGGCACGAGGAACGGGGAGACCCGGCGGCCGCCGCGCTCGTGGTGGATGACGGTCTGCCGTTCGAAGGTGCTGACGCCGGCCAGCGCGGTGGCGACGACGACGCCGCTGCGTTCGGCGTCCACCTCCGTGAGGCCCGCGTCGCGGCGGGCCATGTCGGCGGCGGCGACGGCGAACTGGGTGAACCGGTCGGTGTGCCGGGCTTCGCGGACGTCCATCCAGGGTGACGGATCCCAGTCCGGCAGTTCCCGGTGGCCGTCGGGCGGCGTCCGGAAGAGGCCTTCCCAGAAGGCCTCCGCCCCGGTGCCGCAGGCGCTCACGACACCGAGTCCGGTGATCGCGACGCGTCGTGCCCCTGTCTCCTTGCCTGCCATCACGCGACCAGCGAGAGGATGAGCCGGTGCAGGTCCCCGACGGTGTGGATGTCCTCCACCGCCTCGTCGGGCACCGAGATGCCGAACTCCTCCTCGACGGCCATGACCAGCTCCACCTGGATGAGGCTGCTGGCGCCCAGGTCCTCGGTCAGGCTCGCGTCCGGGGTCACGGACTCCTGCTTGACCTGCAAGACGTCCACGGCGCAGGTGGTGAGCCGGTCGAAAACGTCGTCGTTAGCCACGGGTGGCCAACCTCCCCCAACATGAGATGAATTGTCGATGTTTCATATTTTTCAAGGTCACTTGTTGTGCGCGGGCTCCGGCAGCGCGTGGGCGGGCGTCTCGGCCCGGCCCTCGCGACCCGCGGAAACCCTCGGGAGGACGACCAGCGCCAGAGCGATCAGCTCCAGGCAGGCGCCCGCCCAGGCGAGGGCGGCCGGCGAGAGCCTGTCGAGCACCGCCCCGCCGACCGCGCCGCCCAGGGCCACGCCGAGGTACGACGCGGAACTGTTGACGGAGATGGCCACGCTCGGGGCGGTGGGGGCCAGGTCCAGCACGCGGTGGATGGCGGTGGGCGGTTCGGCCCAGTAGAGCGTTCCCCAGGCGACCGTGACGGCGAGGAAGGCCGCCACCACGACCGTCGAGTCGGAGGCGAACCAGCTCGCCAGTACCGCCAGCAGTGCCATGGCCGCCGTGACGCCCGACACCGAGGCGGTGAAGGTGCGTTCCGCCCCGATGCGGTCGCCGAGCCTGCCGCCGACCGCGTTGCCGACCGCGCCGGCGACGCCGAACACCAGCAGGACGATGCTCACGCCGGCGTTGTCCATGCCCGTGGTGGCCCGGGTGAAGGCCGCCAGGTAGGTGAAGACGGTGAAGCAGCCGGCCACCGCGAACAGGTTGGCCAGCACGGCCAGCAGGACCGGGCGCTGCGCGCCGATCCGCACCCGGTCGCGCATGCTGATCACCGGCGGCTGCGGCACCGCCGGCAGCACCAGGAACAGCCCGATGAACACGGGCAGGGCCAGTGCCACCACCAGCGCCAGCGTCAGGCGCCAGCTGCCGAGTTGTCCGACCAGCGTACCGCCGGGCACACCGAGCGCCGTGGCCACCGTGAGCCCGCCGATGATCAGGGACACCGCCCGGCCCCGGTACCGCTCCCCCGCGAGCGCCGTCGCGGTGGCCGCGGCGGTGTTCATGTAGAGGGCGGCGCTGATCCCGGCCAGGATCCTGGCCGCCATCAGCACCCCGTAGGTGGGGGCGAGCGCGCCCAGCACGTTGGCGAGCAGGAAGACCAGCATGGAGCCGCGCAGCATGACGCGCCGGGACAGGCCGGCGGTCAGGGTCATCAGGACCGGTGCGCTGATCGCGTAGCTGAGCGCGAAGGCCGTGACGAGCTGTCCGGCCACCGGTTCGGACACGTCCAGTTCACCGGCGATGCGCGGAAGAATGCCGCTGATGACAAATCCGTCGGTGCCGACGGCAAAGGAGCCGACCGCGAGAAGCGCCAGAATCACCTTGTGGGGCACGACGCCTCCCGGGGACCCTGAGCGCGATCACACATGTCAGGATCGTGAATTTCCGAGCTCCCCTTTCAAGTCGAGCCGATCTCGTGAACCGGCTGTACGAACGGGGTTGTTCCGATCAACGTACCAGCAAGCGTGTCCCGGCAAAAACGGCTTTTACGTGAGGGCGATCACGCCGACCATTGGCCGAAAAACGCCGCCCTGCCGACGACTTGATCGGCAAGGATCGCCGATTTTCAGTCACACCCTGGCCCCCACACGTAGCCGTGGCTTAAATGCAATGGACCGATGGTCGCATTCGGATCGTTTGTCAACGCGTGATTCCGACGAAGTGCCCGTCAGCGGGCGCCCGTCAGGCCCGAGGCCGCAGTGGGCTGGGTCACACGAGGGTGCATATTCGGCCCGGCATGACTAGCATCAAACGTTGGAACGACCTTCTCGGACCGCCGCATCGACCGCACGACCATTCTGCGCATCCGAGAAGATCCGAGCAGTGACAGACATGACGGGGGCTTCACATGTCACTTTCATTGGCTTCGCCATGCGCACCCTCCTCTTGAACATGCCGACGCGTGCTCAATTCAGAGCGATCGATTCACCCATGAATCACCACCGATAGAAAAGTCGGTCAGCCGGATCACCGTGCCCAAAAGGCCCGATCCGGCCGTCAAGGAGCTCGACCACATCGTGATAGACCTGCGGATCCTTCTCGTAGACAACTATGACTCCTACACGTGGAACCTCTTCCAGCTGTTATGGAAAGTGGCAGGCGTACCTCCCGTCGTCGTACGCAACGACGAGGCGACGGCGGACGACCTCCTGCGACAGGACTTCACCCACGTCGTGATCTCCCCGGGCCCGGGCACCGCGGCCAGGGAAGAGGACTTCGGGCTCTGCCGGGCCCTGCTCGAACAGGCCACCGTGCCCGTCCTCGGCGTGTGTCTCGGCCACCAGGGCCTGGCCCTGGCCTTCGGCGGCGAGGTCCGGCACGCACCGGAGGTCGTGCACGGGCAGACCAGCGCGATCACCCACACCGGGACCGGGGTCTTCGCCGGCATCCCGCAGGGCTTCCGCGCGGTGCGCTACCACTCCCTCACCGTCACCGAACCGCTGCCGGAGGACCTCGTCGCCACGGCCTGGTCCGAGGGCGGCCTGCTGATGGGCCTCCAGCACCGCGAACGCCCGCTGCACGGCGTGCAGTTCCACCCCGAGTCGGTGGACAGCGAGTACGGCGAGGAGATCATCGCCAACTTCCTGGGCATCACGCCCGCGCTCCGCTGGAGCGAACTGGACGTCGACCTGAGCGCCGAGGACCTGTTCCTGCGCGCCTTCGCCGACAGTCCGTACGGCTTCTGGCTCGACAGCTCGCGCGCGGCGTACGGGATGGGCCGCTACAGCTACCTCGGCTCGTGCGCCGGCGACGGCCTGGAGGTGATCCGGGCGTACGCGGGGGCGAACGTCGTCGAGCGCGAGACCCACGAGAGCGTGGAGCGCGTCCGCGGCACCGTCTTCGAGCACCTGAGGTCCGGTCTCGCGGCCACCCCCGTGCCGGCCGGCGCCTCGCCCGTGCCGTTCGCCGGCGGCTACCTCGGCTATCTCGGCTACGGCGTCAAGGGAAGCGTCGGCATCGGCCGGGCGGGCAGCGGTGAGCGGCCGGACGCGGAGCTGCTCCGCGTCGACCGCTACGCGGCCTACGACCACGAGACCGGCCGGCGCTACCTGATCACGGTGGGGCTCTCCGCCGAGGACCACGACTCCTGGTGCGCGCAGGTGCGCGCGCTGGCCCGGCGCGCCCTGGTGCCCCGGCCCCGGCGGGAGGCCGCACCGGCCGTACTGGAACCCGGCGTCGACCGGGAGACCTACCTGGAGCACTTCGACACCGTCCAGCGGTGGCTGCGCGACGGCGACTCGTACGAGGCCTGCTACACGTACCAGATCACCGGCACCAGCGAGGCCGACCCGCTGGACACCTACCTGCGGCTGCGGGAGACCAACCCGGCGCCCTACGCCGCGTACCTCCGGCTGGGTGAGCGCTCGATCCTGAGCTCCTCGCCGGAGCGGTTCGTCACGGTCGCCGGCAACGGCGAGGTGGAGGCCAAGCCGATCAAGGGGACCGCTCCCCGGCACGCCGATCCGGTGGCCGACGAGGCGGCCCGCAGGGCGCTGGAGACGGACCGCAAGATCCGCAGCGAGAACCTGATGATCGCGGACCTGCTCCGCAACGACCTCGGCCAGGTCTGCGACACCGGCACGGTGCACGTGCCCAAGCTGATGGCCGCGGAGTCGTACGCCACCGTGCACCAGCTCGTCACCACGGTGCGGGGCCGGCTGCGCGCCGACCGGGGCGCGGTCGACTGTGTGGAGGCGCTCTTCCCCGGCGGGTCGATGACCGGCGCGCCGAAGAAGCGGACCGTGGAGCTCCTCGACGCGCTGGAGCCGGAGGAGCGCGGGGTGTACTCCGGCAGCCTCGGGTTCTTCGGTTTCGACGGGACGGCGGACCAGTCCATCGTCATCCGCACCATCGTCTGGGAGGGCGACCGCGTGCGCATCGGCGTGGGCGGGGCGCTCATCGTGCTCTCGGACGGCGAGGAGGAGTTCCAGGAGACGCGGCTGAAGGCCCGTGCGCTGCTGCGGGTCCTCGGCGTCGAGGAGCTGCGCGAGGTCACATCGGGAACGGCTGCGAGGTATCAGGGATGAGCACGGTGGAGTTCGAGACGGGTCCGGCCGAGCCGGTGGAGGCGCAGGCGGTGGCCGAGGCCGTCACCGCCCTCCTGCGGGAGCTGCGCGGGGACCCCTCCCACACGATCCCGGGCCTCGGTGCGGCCGTGGACGAGGCCATCGCCGGCAAGGACGGCTCCGGCGTGCTGGTCGCACGGGACGGGCAGCGGCGCGTGGTCGGCGTACTCGGGTACACCACCCAGACCGCGCTGCGGCTCGCCGCCCCGTACCGCCACGTCCAGGAGCTGTGGGTGGCACCGGAGCTGCGGTCCCGGGGGGTCGCCGCGCTGCTGCTGGAGGCGCTGGACGCGCGGTGCGCCGCGGACGGCGTCCGGCGGGTCGAAGTGTGCCTGCCGGCCGAGCAGTTCCCCCCCTACCCGCGGACCCTGGCGTTCTACGAGCGCTCCGGTTTCCGTGTCATCGGCCCGCGCGTGATCAAGGACCTGTCATGACGCTGCACGTGGTGGTACCCGAGGAGTCCGAGGCGCTGCCCTTCACGGTCGAGCCGGGCGGCGCCCAGGTGGCCAGCAAGGAGACACCCGAGCGGATCCACCGGATCCTGGCCGGTCTGCTCGACGGCGGCGCGGTGGCGGCCCCGCTCGGCGCGGACGCCACGGCCCGCGCGGAGCGGATGGTCGGTGCGGTGCACGAGGCGGCCCTGCTGGAGCACCTGCGCGACGGGGTGCCCGAGGGCCGGGACGCGGTGCTCGACAGCGCGTTCTCGGCCCCCGGTCTGGAGCAGGAGACCCCGGTCACCCGCGGGGTCTGGCCCGCCGCCCTGGGCGCCGCGGCCGCCGCGGTCCGGGCGGCCGAGCTGACGGCCCGCCGGGGCGAGAACAGCTACGCCCTGGTGCGGCCCCCGGGCCACCACGCGGGCCCCGGCTGGTACGGCGGCTACTGCTTCCTCAACAACGCCGTCGTCGCCGCCCGGACCCTGCGCGAGGAGGGCGTGGCCCGGGTCGGCATCCTCGACGTCGACTACCACCTGGGCAACGGCACGCTCGCCTGCGTCCAGGGCGATCCCGCGCTGCCGTTCGCCTCGGTGCACTCCAGCCACACCAAGGACTTCCCGTACGCCTTCGAGCCGGGGCCGGGGCTCTTCGGCGTGGAGTCCGACCCCGGCACGGAGGGGTTCCTGGCGCTCGTGAAGGACGCCCTGTCGCACCTGCTCCGGAACGACGCCGAGGCCCTGGTGGTCTCGGTCGGCTACGACGTGCTCGCGGGCGACCCGCACGGCTCCTGGACGCTCCCGCCGGACGTGTTCGGGCCCGTCGCCGCACTGCTGGCCGAGCAGCGGCTGCCCACCGTCTTCGTCCAGGAGGGCGGATACGGACTCCCGTCCCTGCGCGGCGCGGCCCGCGCCCTCGCGAGGGAGGCCTCCCGGTGAACGCGACCCCCGAAGACATCCTGCGGCCCTTCCGGGAACGGCTGGAGGCACTGGACGGGCAGCTGGCGGAGCTCGTGGCCGCGCGCCTGGCGATCTGCTGCGAAGTGGCCGGGGTCAAGCGGGCCAACGGCATCCCGATGATGCAGCCGCAACGGGTCACCGCGGTGCGCGAGGCGTACGCGGCCCGGGGCGAACGGCTGAACCTCTCGCCCGAGTTCATGCGGTCCCTGGCGACCCTGCTCATCGACGAGGCGTGCCGCCTGGAGGACGAGATCATCGACGCTCCGGCGTCCGCGACGACTGTGGAGGCACGGCGATGACCCTGACGTTCACCACCCTCGGACCCGAGGGAAGCTGCCACGAGAACGCCCTGCGGCACTACTTCGGCTTCCAGGACATCGAGGGCGACGCCAGGATCGACCTCACCATCGACCTGCACGAGGGCCTGGAGCGGGTGCGCCGCGGCGAGTCCGACTACCTCGTGCAGTGCAGCGCGCACCCCGAGGTGCACCTGCTCACCGAGCGGTACTTCAGCGAGGTCCACGTGGTGGACACCTTCGTGTACCCCACCAAGGAGCTGGTGCTGCTGAGCCGGGCCGACGTGGAGCGGCCCCGGTCCCTCGGACTGGTCCCGGCGACCGCCGGCTACGTCGACGTGTCGCAGTGGGAGGAGGTCGTCCCGGTGGCGTCCAAGCCCATGGTCGGCGCCCAACTGCTGGCGGGGGCCTACGACTCCGGGCTCACCCACCTGGAGTACCTGGAGAAGTCGAAGGGCACGCTGCGCCTGGACCGCTACATCGGCGCGGTGACCACCACCTGGGTCGTCTACGGGCGCCGGCCCCGGTTCTCCGGCGAAGTCATCGGCACCAAGTGCCGCGAGTACCTGTTGGGAGAGGGCGCATGACCGGGACCGCATCCGCGGCGAGGAAGATCCTCGTCTGTGACACCACGCTCCGCGACGGCGAGCAGACCTGCGGCGTGGCCTTCCAGGTCGAGGAGAAGGTGAAGATCGCCCGCCTCCTCGACGAGATGGGCGTCGACGTCATCGACGCCGGCTTCCCGGCCTCCTCGCAGGCCGACCAGGACGCCGTGCGCGGTATCTCCGCCCTGGGCCTGCGCGCCCGGGTGGTGGCGTTCTGCCGGCCCAACCGGACCGAGATCGACCTGGCCAAGGCGTGCGGGGCGAACGCCGTCTACACCTTCGTGCCCACCTCCGACGTGCACATGCGGGTCAAGTTCGGCGGTACGGACAGCGCGGTGCGCGAGCGGCTGAAGGCCGAGATGGCCGACGGCATCCAGTACGCCAAGGGCCTCGGCATGTACGTCGGCTGCGGCTCCGAGGACGCCACCAGGACCTCCTACGACTACCTGGAAGAGGTCCTCGTCCTCGCCCAGGAGAGCGGCGCGGACCTGGTCGGCGTCGCGGACACCGTCGGCTCCACCACCCCCGACGCCTTCCGCACCCTCATCTCGCGGCTGCGCTCGCGGATCGGCGTGACGCTCTCGCTCCACTGCCACAACGACTTCGGCCTCGCCACGGCCAATACGGTCGCGGGCATCCTCGGCGGGGCGGACGAGGTCCAGTGCACGATCAACGGCCTCGGCGAGCGGGCGGGCAACGCCTCCCTGGAGGAGGTGACGGTGGCCCTGACCCAGCTGTACGGGTTCGAGACCGACGTCGACCTGTCCCGGCTCAAGCCCATGTCGAACCTGATCGCCGACCTGTCCGGCATCGGGGTCAGCCCCATGAAGCCGATCGTCGGCGGCAACGCCTTCTCGCACGAGTCCGGCCTGCACGTGTCCTCGGTGATGAAGGACTCCACCGCCTACGAGCCGCTGCGGCCCGAACTGGTGGGCCACACCCGGCGGATCGTCATGGGCAAGCACTCGGGCAAGGGCATCATCGCCCACGTCCTGGACGCCCACGGGCTCGCGTACGACGACGAGGTCCTCGGCGCGGTGCTCCTCGACGTCAAGGCGGCGTCCGTGCTGACGAAGTCCAGCGTCACCGAGGCCCAGGTGATCGAGATCCACCGCGCGCGAACGGCCGTACGGGCATGAGCGCGGAGCACGACACCGGCACCGCCGCCGCCGCCGCCCACGCCGCCGACACCTCCGGCTGGTTCGCGGACCAGGCGTTCTGGGACGACTTCTACCCGCACCTGTTCTCCGCGGAGCGCGCCGCCGAGGCCGAACGGATCGTGGAGCACTGCCCGCTGTTCCGCTTCCCCTCCGGTTCCCGCGTCCTCGACCTGTGCTGCGGACCGGGCCTGTTCACGGTGCCGCTCGCGCGGGCCGGCCACGCGGTCACCGGCGTGGACCTCAGCGCGCCCCTGCTCGACCGCGCCCGGACGCGCTGCCGGGACGCGGGCGTCAAGGCCCGGCTCGTCGAGGCGGACATGCTCCGGTTCGCCGAGCCGGAGGCCTTCGACGCCATCGTCAACATGTTCACCTCCTTCGGCTACCTGGACCGGCACGAGGACAACGTCCAGGTGCTGTCCAACGCGCACACCAGCCTGGCCCCGGGCGGGACCCTGCTCGTCGACGTCGTCGGCAAGGAGATCCTCGCGCGGCTCGACGAGCGGGTCTCCTGCTCCGAGCAGGACGGAAGGCTGCTCTTCCAGCGCGACACCGTCCTCGACGACTGGAGCCGGCTGCGCAGCGACTGGTACTCGATAGACGGCTCGCACGCGGCCCGGGGCTCGATGACGCTCCACCTCTACGGCGCCGCCGAACTGCGGGCGATGCTCGCGGCCGCCGGCTTCACCGGCGTCCGCTTCCACGGGGACTACGCCGGCGGACCCTACGACCACCGGGCCGAGCGCCTCATCGCGGTCGCCACGAAGGGCGTGGACGTCCATGGGCACTGAGGTCGTCGTCGTACGGTCGGCATCCGGCGTGGGCCGCGAGGAGTGGGACGCGCTCGTCCCCGACACGCAGGTGTACCTCTCCCACGACTGGCTGCGCGCGGTCGAGGAGTGCTTCGGCTTCGAGCTGGTCCTCTTCCTGCTGCGGGACGGGGCGCGCACCGTCGCCGGCGTACAGGGCCTGCTGGTCCGGGACCCGGACGCGTTTCCGTACCACGATCCGACGGGCGCGCTCTTCGGCGACTACGAGAGGGACCACCTGCGGCAGGCCCTGGCGCGGGACCGGTCGCAGGAGGAGTCCGCCGAGGCCGCGGCGCTGCTCGCCGCCGTCGTGCGCACGGAGGCCGGGCACACGCGTGCGGCCGGCTATCCGGCGCTGGTGATGACCAGTCCGTACGGGTACGCCAGTGACGTCCTCACCCTGCCAGGCGTCGACCGGCAGCGCGCGATCGCCGAACTCCTCGCGGGGGTCGACGAGTTCTGTGCGGCGCAGGAGATCCCCTCGCAGTCCTTCCTGTGGCAGTCCGGCGGGGACGGGGAACTGCACCGCGCCCTCGCCGGCCACGGCTACCTGGGGTTCCTCTCCGATCTGGAGTACGACCTCGACACCGGGTCGCACACCACCCTGGAGGAGTACCTGGGCACCCTGGGCCGCAAGCGGCGTACCGTCGCCCGCGCCGAGATCCGCAAGTTCGCGGAGGCCGGGATGCGGGTCGAGCAGATCAGCGAGCCGGACCCGGCGGTGATCGCCCGCTGCGCCGAACTGTCGGAGGAACAGCAGAAGAAGTACGGGCTGCCGGTCGAACGGGCCGCGATGGAGCGGCTGTTCACCGCGCTCCTCGGGGCCCCGCGGCTGGGCCCCGCGCTGTACGTGGTGCGCGGCCGGCAGGCCGAGGGGCCCGACATCGCGGGCTTCCTGCTGTGCCTGGAGGGCGGCGGCGTCCTGCACCCCAAGTTCCTCGGCTTCGACGCCACGGCCGTCGGGGCCTCCTACGCCTACTTCAACCTCGTCTTCTACCACCTCGTCGAACGGGCCGTCACGGGCGGCGCCCGGCGCATCGCCTACGGCATGGGTTCGGCGGACGCGAAGCGGCTGCGCGGCTGCCGCCCGGCACCGGTGCGCGGCTGGATCCGGTTCTCCTCGCCCGCCGCGCACCGGCGGATCGAGCCGTACGTCACCGTCTTCGACTGCCTCAAGAAACAGCTTCTCGGCGACCAGGATGGACGCGTTCTGCGATGACTCTCGTACGACAGCTCTTCGAGCACAAACTCGGCCGTCCCGTCAGCACCGGCGAGGTCGTGGACCTGCCGTTCGACCTGTGCTGGGGCAGCGAGATGACCGTCAAGTGGGCCCTGGACATCCTCCGGGACTCCGGCTTCGACGACGACTACATCACCGCCGGCCTCGCCGCGCAGCGTGAGAGGACCGCCTTCGTCTTCGACCACGTCGTCCCCACGCACACCGCCTCGATGGCCTCGATCCTCGTCGAGCTGCGGCGCTTCGCCCGCGAGCACGGCATCAAGGTCTTCGACGTGGGCTACGACGGCGGCATCCAGCACAAGATCCTCATCGAGCAGGGCCTGATCCGCCCCGGCGACGTCGCGGTAGGCGCCGACTCGCACAGCTGCACCGCGGGCGCGATCGGCTCGCTCGCCACCGGCATCGGCTCCACCGACCTGGCCATGGCCCTGGTCCGGGGCAGCGTCTGGATGCGGGTGCCCGAGGCGACCCTGGTCCGCTTCCGCGGGAGCCTGCGTCCGCACGTGCAGGGCAAGGACGTGGCGCTGTACCTGTGCGGGCTGATCGGCGTGCACGGCGCGGTCTACCGCAGTCTGGAGTTCGGCGGCCCCGGCCTCGCCTCCCTGGCGATCACCGACCGGCTGTCGCTGAGCAACATGGCGGTGGAGATGGGCGCCAAGTACGGCCTGTTCCCCACGGACGGGGTGCTCGCCGGCTACCTCGGCGACGCGGTGGACTACCCGGAGTTCACCATCGACGAGGACGACGCCGAGTACGTCGACGTGATCGACATCGACCTGGGCCTGATCGAGCCGACCGTCGCGCTGCCGTTCTCCCCGGACAACGCCGTCGGCACGCACCAGCTCCAGCACGTCCTGCGCCACTGGACCGCGTACGCGGGCCGCGAGGACCTGATGACGGGGGTGGCGGCGCTGGCCCGCAGGGCCAACGAGAACGGCGAGATACCGGTCGACCAGGTCTTCATCGGCTCCTGCACCAACGGGCACCTGGAGGACCTGCGGGTCGTCGCGGACGTCCTGCGGGGCAAG
Source organism: Streptomyces sp. NPDC029164 (assembly GCF_055563995.1). Taxonomy (NCBI): domain Bacteria; kingdom Bacillati; phylum Actinomycetota; class Actinomycetes; order Kitasatosporales; family Streptomycetaceae; genus Streptomyces; species Streptomyces sp. NPDC029164. The sequence continues at coordinate 27,648 of NZ_JBVHWW010000022.1, forward strand.
CGGGTCCACGAGGGGGTGCGCACCATCGTCATCCCGGCCTCCCAGCAGGCCTACCGGGCGGCGATGAAGGAGGGACTGATCGACGTGCTGATCGAGGCCGGCTGCTACGTGGAGTCCTCCAGCTGCGGTCCGTGCATCGGCATCAAGTCCGGTGTGCTCGGCAAGGGGGAGGTCGCGATCTTCACCTCGAACCGGAACTTCCGCGGGCGGTGCGGGGACGTCGACGCCAGTGTCATCCTGGCCAGCCCCGCCATCGCCGCGCGGGCCGCGCTGAGCGGCGTACTCGCCCCCATCGGCGACCGGAGCGACTACTACGCCGACGAGGAGGCGCTGCGGCGCGGCATCGACGAGCTGTTCGCGCTCCACTCGGCGCGTGAGGGCCGGGCCCCGCTCACGGGCGGTGCGGACGGGCTCCCCGCGGCGGCACCGGGCACGGCGGGCGCCGGGGGCGGCGGAAGCCTCGCCTGGGTCTTCGGCGACCACGTCAACACCGACGTGATCCTGCCGGGCGTGTTCTGCCAGATCCCCGACCCGGCCGAGTACAAGAAGCACATCATGGCCCACGCGGGCAACCAGCCGTTCCTCGACCACTACGCGCGGACCGGGCACGACCTGAGCGGCTCGGTGATCGTCGGCGGGATGAACTTCGGCTGCGGCTCCTCGCGCGAGAACGCCCCGATGGGCATCAAGGCCTCCGGCGCGCCCTTCGTCGTCGCCCACAGCTTCGCGCGGATCTTCTTCCGCAACGCCCTCAACATCGGCCTGCGGCTGGTGGAGGTCGGGGAGTTCGCCCACGAGATCCGGGAGGGCGACCGGCTGGTCGTCGACGACGAGCGCGGCGAGCTGGTCAACGTCACCCGGGGCACCTCCGCGCCGATCACCCCGCCCTCCGCCTTCGAGCGGGAGCTGCTCACCGCGGGCGGCCTCGTCGCCTACGCGGGTGCCCAGGTCCGGGCGGAGGCGTCGGCCTCGTGAGCACCGTCGCGGTCATCCCGGGAGACGGCATCGGCCCCGAGGTCATGGCCGAGGTGCTGAAGGTGCACGCGGTGGTCGAGGACGTCTTCGGCACCGGCCTGAAGACCGAGGTGCTGCCCTACAGCGCCGACTGGTTCCTGGAGCACGGGGACGCCGGCATCGACGTCCAGGCCATCCGCGACGGCTACCGGGCGGTGCTGCTCGGCGCGCTCGGCGACGCCCGGATCCCCGACAACCGGCACGCGATCCGGATCATCGGCGGGCTGCGCCAGCAGCTCGAACTGAGCGTCAACCTGCGGCCGGTGCGCCTGCGCACGCTCGCGCACTGCCCCCTCAAGCACGTGCGCTCGGTCGAGGACGTGGACCTCGTCATCGTGCGGGAGAACACCGAGGACGTGTACGTCGGCGTGGGCGGCACGGTCCGGGGCGGCCGCCCCGGGCACGTCGCGATGGAGGTCGGCGTCCACACCCGCTGGGCCGTGGACCGGGCGGTCACGGCCGCCTTCGCGCTCGCCCGCTCCCGCCGCCGCAGGCTCACCCTGGTGGACAAGAGCAACGCGATGCCGAGCGCCGGCCCGCTGTGGCAGAGCCGGTTCCGCGCCATCGCCGCGTCCTACCCGGACGTGGAGTGCGACCACCTGTACGTGGACGCCGCCGCGATGGAGCTGATCCGCGACCCGGCCCGCTTCGACGTGGTGGTGGCCGGCAACCTCTTCGGGGACATCCTCAGCGACGAGGCCGCCATGCTGGCCGGCGGACTGGGCGTCGCGCCCTCGGCGAGCTACGACCCCGAGGACACGGAGTTCCTCGGCGTGTACGAGGCCGTGCACGGCAGCGCGCCCGACCTCGTGGGCACCGGACACGCCAACCCGCTGGCGTCCGTGCTGAGTTACTCGCTGATGCTGGACCGGATGGGTCTGGCCGAGGCGCACACCGCCGTGGAACGCGCCGTCGACGAGGTGCTGTGCGGAGACCTGCTGACACCCGACCTGGGCGGCACCGCACGTACCGCCGAGGTGGGCGACCTGATGTGCCGGGCGGTCGCCCGGCACGACAAGGACTGAGGAATGAACGAACCAGCGAAGCTCATGTGGTGGCAGGGCGGCGTGGTGCCCGCCGGGGACACCGCGCTGACCCTCGCCAACCACAGCCTCCACTACGGACTCTGCGTGTTCGAGGGCGTCTCCGCCTTCCCCTCCGGGGACGACGGCCACCACGTCTTCCGGCTGGAGGAGCACATGACCCGGTTCGCCGAGTCGTGCCGCCTGGTGGGGACGACGCTCGCCCAGTCCCCCGCCGAACTGGCCGCCGCCTGCCACGAGACGCTGACCGCCAACGGTCTGCGCCGGGCCTATCTGCGTCCCGTCGCCTTCCTCGGCGACGGGGTGCTGGGCCTCGCCGCGCCCGGTGCGCAGGCGCAGGTGGCCGTCCTCGCCTTCGACGTCTCGTCCTTCGACGAGGTCGTCCGCGGGCAGCGGCCCCGGCTGACCCTGTCGCCGGTCGCCCGCCTCAGCCCGCACGCCTTCCCGACCAAGGCGAAGGTCTCCGCCGGCTACGTCAATTCCAGGATCGCCTGGATGGACGCCCAGCGGCGCGGCTACGACGACGCGCTGCTGCTCGACGACACCGGTTTCGTCGCCGAGTGCACCGTGCAGAACGTCTTCGGGGTGCGCGGACGCACCCTCCTGGTGCCCGACTCCCCGGCCGCGCTCGACGGGATCACCGTGGCCTCCGTCATCGAGATCGCCCACGACCTCGGGTACGAGGTGGACCGGAGCCCGCTCACCGCCGCCGGCCTGCCGGCCTGCGAGGCCCTGTGCGTGGCGAGCACCGCGGGCGGCGTACGCCCGGTCCAATGCGTGGACGGGACCGCGTTCGACACGGACAACGCCGTGGTCGCCGAGATCGTGCACACCTACCGGCAGGCCGAGCTGGGGCTGCTCCCCCGCTACGCGAAGTGGGTGTCGCTCTGATGGCCGACGCACGCGTGGTGGACCTGTACGACACTCTTCCCGAGGAGCTGCGCGGGCAGATCGCCGCGCTCGGCCGGGACCACTGGCGCCGGGCGAACGCCGGAGTGCCGCGCGTCGCGGACTCCTGGTGCCCGACCCGGCCCCTGATGCTGGGCCCCGAGGCCCACGCACTGGTCGGCGCGGTGGCGGACCGCGCGGCGGGCCTGGCGCTCGACGCGTGCCTGCGCCGGGCGGGGACGGCCGGCGAACTGCTGGACGCCCTCTCGATGCCCCGGGAGCAGTTCCCGCTCCTCGATCCGGCGCAGCCGCTCACCGAACGGCTGCTGACCTCCCTGCGCGCCGACGTCATGGTCGAGCGCGGCGTGCCCAAGGTCGTCGAGCTCAACATCGACGGGGCGATCGGCGGGGCCATCGAGGCCGACCTCATCGCCGCCCAGTTCCACCAGGTCTACGCCGACCTGCTCCCCGGCGGACCGGACGGCCCGGCGGGCCCGGCGGGCCCGCTGCGCACCCCGCCGTCGGCGGTCGACGCGTTCTTCGCCGAGCTGGTGTCCTTCCTCGGCCTGGCCGACGGCAGCTGCCTGCTCGTCCCCGTCTTCCGCGAGGACGGCCTCGACTCCCTCGCCGACCTGGACGACTTCATCAGCTTCCTCGCCCCCATGGGGGTACGGGGCAAGGCGCACGGCGTCAGCGTCGTCGGGTACCCGCTGGACCGGCTGACCCTCGACGACCGGCAGCGGCTGCGGGCCGGCGAGCGGATCGCGGACGGCGTGTTCCGGCTGTTCATGCCCGTCGAGCAGGCGGGCGCCGGGCTCGACGCGCTGCACCGGGCGCTGCGGGCGGGCACCGTCGCCATGTACACCCCGGAGGCCACCAGTCCGGTCAGTGACAAGCGGGTGCTGGCCTGGATCCGGGAGGACCTGCCCCTGCTGGATCCGGCGGACCGGGAGTTCGTACGCCGGCACATCCCGCACACCACCATGGCCCGGGCGGACGCCCTCGGCGAGGACCGGACCTCCCTGGTGCTCAAGCCCGGCGACGGTTACGGCGGCGCCGGGGTGACGCTCGGCCGCTCGGTGACCGAGGAGGAGTGGCGGGAGCTGCTCCTGGCGGCCGCGGCGCAGGGCGACCACATCCTCCAGCGGGTGGTGGACGCCGACCTCGTCACCCTGGAGTTCGCCCACGACACGACCGGCGAGATCCGCAGCGCCGCCGTGCCCTGCGTGCTGGGGCCGATGATGTACGGCCGCGAGCTGTCGGGCGTCTACGTCCGGCACGCCACTCCCCGGCCCGGTGAACTCATCAACACGCACCAGGGCGCTGCCTCCAACAGCGTGCTGATCGTGGAGAGTGCGACGGTCGGGCGGTGAGCGTCGTCGGCACCCGCGCGCCCACGCTGCTGGCGCCGCTGCGGCAGCGGGACTTCCGCTGCCTGGCGGGGGGCCGGATGGCGACCTACTTCGCCAACGCCATGGCACCGATCGTGCTCTCGTTCGCGGTGCTCGACCTGACCGGTTCGCTGATCGACCTGGGGATCGTCGTCGGGGCACGGTCGGTGGCCAATGTGGCGCTGCTGCTGCTCGGCGGTGTGATCGCCGACCGGCTGCCGCGCCGGCTGGTGCTCCAGGGGTCGAGCGTGGCCGCCGGACTGGCCCAGGCGGTGATCGCGGCGAGCGTGCTGTTCGGCTTCGCCTCGATCCCGGTGCTCGTCGTCATCAGCGTGATCAACGGCATGGTGGCCGCGGTGTCGCTGCCGGCGGCGGCCGCCCTCGTACCGCAGACCGTCCCGCACGAAATGATCCGGCCGGCCAACGCGGTCGTGCGGATGGCCGTCAACGCGGGCATGGTCCTGGGTGCCTCGACCGGCGGGCTCGTCGTCGGCTTCGCGGGCCCCGGCTGGGGCATCGCCGTCAACGCGGCCGTGTTCCTGCTGGCGGGGCTGTGCTTCGCCGGGATCCGGGCCGCGAGGACCGCGCCGCCGGCCGCGGGGCCGGCCCGGCCGCTGGCCGAACTGCGCGAGGGCTGGTCGGAGTTCACCTCCCGCACCTGGGTGTGGGTGGTGGTGCTCCAGTTCCTGGTCATCAACGCGGTGGTCGCGGGCGGGCTGCAGGTGCTCGGCCCCACCATCGCCGACCAGTCCTTCGGACGGACGACCTGGGGGCTGCTGCTCGCCGCGCAGACGGCGGGCGCCTTCGCGGGCGGTTTCGTCGCGGCCCGTACCCGGCCCCGGCACGCCCTGCGGATCGGCGCGGCCGTCGGCGCGTTCGAGGCCGTGCCGCTGCTGGCGCTCGGGACGACCTCGCACATCGCCGTGCTGCTGGCCGCGATGTTCGTCAACGGTGTGGCCCTGGAACAACTGGCGGTCGCCTGGGACGTGTCCCTGCAGGAGAACATCCCTCCGGAACGACTCGCCCGGGTCTACTCCTACGACGCGCTCGGCTCGTTCGTGGCCATCCCGGTCGGGGAGGTCGCCGCGGGGCCGGTCGCGCTCCACGTGGGCCTCGACACCACGCTGGTGGCCGGCGCCGTACTGGTCGTCGCGGCCACCGGTTTCGCCCTGTGCAGCTCCAGCGTGCGGCGCCTGACCGTCAAACCGGCCGGGCCGCACCTGCCCGCCGGGGAACCAACCGCATGAAGCACCACTTCCAGGGGGACCACCATGCCGCACGGCACATCTCTCATCGACAAACCGGAGTGGTACGGAGGGGAGCCGTACCCGCCCGAAGCCCTGAACCACATCGCCGCGCTGCCGGCGTCCCAGCAACCCGACTGGGCGGCTCACGAGGCCCTGGGCGCCGCCGTGGGGCAACTGCGGTCGGCACCGGGGCTCGTCGGCCCCCGCGACATCGACCGGTTCGGCCGGCTCGTCGCCGAGGCCGCGCTGGGCAACGTGGGCATCCTGCAGGCCGGGGACTGCGCGGAGGACCCGGCCGACAGCACGCCCGAAGCCGTGCGCGACAAGGTCCGCATGCTCGATGTCCTCGCCTCGGCCCTCTCGGAGATCACCGGCAGGCCGACGGTGCGGGTCGGCCGGATGGCCGGGCAGTACGCCAAGCCGCGCTCCCGGCCCACCGAGCGGCACCGGGGCCGTGAACTACCGGTCTTCCGGGGGCACATGGTCAACCGGCCGGAACCGGACCCGGCGGCCCGCGCACACGATCCGCGCGGGCTCACGCGCTGCTACCGGGCCGCCCTCTCCGTCCACGCGGCCCTGCGGCCGGACACCGGGTGGACCTTCGCCACCACCTGGACCAGCCACGAGGCCCTCGTCCTCGACTACGAACTCCCGCTGGTGCGCGGGGACGGCGCGGGGCGGACGTTCCTCTCGTCGACCCACTGGCCGTGGATCGGCGAGCGCACCCGCTCCACCGGCGGGGCTCACGTGCGGCTGCTCTCGACGGTGGACAACCCGGTCGCCTGCAAGGTCGGGCCGACGATGACCCCCGCGGAGCTGGTGGAGCTGTGCGGGCTGCTCGATCCCGGCCGCCGGCCGGGCCGGCTCACCCTGATCGCCCGGCAGGGCGCCGACACGGTACGGCGCGACCTGCCGGCCCTGGTGGAGTGCGTACGCCGGGCCGGGCATCCCGTGGTCTGGATGTGCGATCCGATGCACGGCAACACCGTCACCACTGCGAGTGGCCGCAAGACCCGCCTCGTCGAGGCGATCGTCCGTGAGATCGCGGGCTTCCGATACGCCGTGGAGTCCGCCGGCGGGGTGGCCGGCGGCCTTCACCTGGAGGCGACCCCCGACGAGGTGCTGGAGTGCGTGGCCGGAGCCGACGGCACCACCGGTCTCGCCACCCGCCCCGAGCCCCTGTGCGACCCCCGGCTGAACCTGGAGCAAGCCCTCACCGCGGTGTCCGCCTGGCGTGCCTGAACGCCGTACCCGATCACCGGGCTCGCGGGCCGGGCAGCACGACGACCGCGGCCAGGAGCAGCTCGGGGGTGGCCGACCAGCGTCCTTCGTACAGGAGGGGCGGGGGCGGCTCCCGGGTCCCCGTCCGCTCCCCCGCCCGGGCGGCCCGGGCCGCCCCGGCCCCCTCCGCGATCCGGGCGCGGAAGGTCCCGGCCGCCGGGTCGAAGGCGACCGAGGCGTCGGCGAAGCCCAGCCGGCGTCCCGTCATCGGGAACCACGCCTTGTACACGGCCTCCTTCGCGCAGAACAGCAGCCGGTCCCAGTGGACTTGCGGGCAGTCGGCTTCGAGGTCGGCCAGCCGCTCCCGTTCCTCGGGGAGGGTGACGGCTCCCCGTACCCGCCGCGGCAGGGCCTCGTGGGGCTCCGCGTCGATGCCCACGGCCCGTACGTCCGTGCTGCGCGCGACCGCCGCCGCCCGGTATCCGGCGCTGTGCGTCATGCTGCCGACCACCCCGCGCGGCCACACCGGCGCCCCGCGGTCGCCGGGCAGCACCGCCACGGGCGGTACGCCGATTTCCGCCAGGGCGCGCCGGGCGCAGTGCCGGACGGTGGTGAACTCCCGGCGGCGCCCTTCGTGGCGGGCTCCTCCGAGGGCTTCCAATTCCTCCGGGAGAAGCGTGGATTCGGATACGTCGGCAAGGCTCTCGGCACACGCCACGGCGGCCGGAAGGATCAGTTCGAGCACCTCGGGACCCTAACGACCGGAACCGCTCTTCCGCCATTTCTGCCCAACGGCCCTACTGCTAGCGTGAGTCGGGACCAGATTTGCATGCGAACGAAACACAGGGATTCGTTCACCGAGGGGGACTTCCGCAATGACCAGCGGCATTGATGAAGTGTCGACCGCCAAAGGCTTACCCGAGACCGGCTCGACGAAGCGGCCGCCCGGTCTGCGCCTGCCCGCGGTGATCCAGACCCTGCTGTTCGCCCAGTACCGGCACCGGCTGTTTCCGGCCCTCCGCGCCCTCCACGGGGACGTGTTCACACTGCGGCTGACCACTCCCACCCGCCATCTGGTGATCCTCACCAAGCAGGAGGACATCAAGACCGTCTTCGGCGGTCCTGTCGAGGTCCTGCACGCGGGCGAGGGCAACGCGATCATGGGGCCGGCCCTCGGTGACCACTCGGTGCTCCTGACCGACGAGGCCGAGCACCGCAGGTCCCGCCGGCTGCTGATGCCCGCGTTCACCGGTGCGGCGCTGGCCGGCTACCAGGAGATGGTCGGCGAGCTGACCAGGGCGGAGGTGGACGGCTGGCCCGAGGACACCGTCTTCAGCTCCCACGAGCGGATGCAGGCCCTGACCCTGGAGGTGATCCTCCAGGTGGTGTTCGGGGTGACCGACGAGGCCAGACTGCGGCGGATGCGCCCGCTCGTGCGCGGCATCGCGGACATCGGCCCGGTCACCCTGCTCGGCCTCCCCTACCCGCTCCTGCGGCGCTTCGGTCCGTGGCGCCGCCACACCGGCCTCCAGCGGGGCCTCGACAAGCTGCTGTACGCGGAGATCTCCGACCGGCGCCGCGCCGCGGACCTGCACAGCCGGACCGACGTGCTGTCGCGGCTGCTCCAGGCGGCGGAGAACGAGGAGGGCGGCGGGTTCAGCGACGCGGAGCTGCGCGACCAGCTGATCACCCTGCTCCTCGCCGGGCACGAGACCACGGCCACGGGGCTGGCCTGGGCGCTGCACGAACTGGTCCGCGATCCGGCGCAGTTGAGGCGGGCCCAGCGGGCCGCGGACGAGGGCGACGACGCCTACCTCACGGCCGTGGCCAAGGAGGCGCTGCGGCTCAAGCCCGTGGTGTACGAGGTGGCCAGGCAGCTGACCCGGCCGCTCACGGTCGGCGGCTACCGGCTGCCCGCCGGCGCCACCGTGATGCCCGCCATCGGTCTGGTGCAGTCGGACCCGGCCTACCACCACCAGCCGGACGAGTTCCGCCCCGAGCGCTTCCTCGACGGCCAGCCGCCGGCCCACACCTGGATCCCGTTCGGCGGGGGCGCCCGCCGCTGCATCGGCGCCGGTTTCGCGCTGCTCGAGGCGACCGTGGCCCTGCGCGAGGTGCTCGTGCGGTACGAGATCCGGCCCGACCGGGCCGCCCCGGAGGAGCAGAAGGCGCACCACGTCACGCTGATCCCCTCGCGGGGTGCGCGGATCGTGGTGCGCCGCCGCCGCTGATCCCGCCGCGGCGCTGAGACGCCGATCGCGGCCGTCCCGTACGGGGGCGGCCGCGATCGGCGGCCGTGGCCGGCGGCGGCGGTCAGCGGGCGAGTTCCACCAGGACCGGCAGCTTCCCCGCCAGGTAGCGCTCCCGGGTCAGGGCGCGCTGGACCTTGCCGGAGGAGGTGCGCGGGATCGCCCCCTTGTCCAAGGCCACGACCTTGTCGGGGGCGTGCCCGAGGTGCTCGCGCAGCCGCTTCATCACCAGCGCCGCCAGCTCCGCGTGGTCGTCGAAGCCCTTGGCGGTCTCGAAGGCCACGATCATCCGCTCGGTGTCCGGCAGCGCGAAGGCCGCGCAGACCGGCCGTACGCCCTCCACCTTGGCGGCGACGTGCTCGTAGTCCTCGGGGTACAGGTTGCGGCCCGAGACGATGATCATGTCCTTGACGCGGCCGCAGACCACCAGGCCTCCGTCCTCGGTCCGGTAGCCGAGGTCGCCGGTGCGCAGCCATCCGTCGCGCAGGACGGCCGCGGTCGCCTCGGGGTCCTCCCAGTAGCCCTGCATCAGGGAGGGGCTGTGCACCCAGATCTCGCCGACCCGCCGCTCCTCCAGCGGCTTGCCGTCCTCCTGCCTGATCTCGATCCGCACTCCGGGCACCGGTGGTCCGCAGACCGCCAGCGCGCGGGCGTCGGGGGCGCCGGCGGGCACGGCGGTCGCGACGGCGCCCGTCTGGAGCCCTTCCCGGGACACGTGGTCCCAGACCAGCGGCCGGGTCGCCTCTCCCATGGCGACGGCCAGGGTGGCCTCGGCCAGTCCGTACATCGGGGTCATCGCCTGCGGCCGGAGCCCGTACGCGGCGCCCGCCTCCACGAACTGTTCGAGGGTGGCGGCCCGGATCGGTTCGGCGCCGTCCCCGCACACCTCCAGGTGGGACAGGTCGAGGTCCCGCGGGCGCAGCCGCATGCCCTGGGCGGCGAGGCCGTAGGCGAAGTTCGGGGCGACCGTGCTGGTGGCGCGGAACCGGGACAGGGCGTCCACCCAGGAGTCCGGGCGGGCCAGGAAGTCCTCGGGCGGCTGCAGCACCAGCTTGATCCCGTAGGCCATGCCGGAGAGCACGGAGATCAGGCCCATGTCGTGGTAGAGCGGCAGCCAGCTGACGTGCACGCTGCGGTCCCGTACCAGTTCGAGCCGTTCGCAGCAGACCGCGGCGTTCGTGAGCATCTGCCGGTGGGTGAGCGCGACCGCCCGGGGCAGGCCGGTGGTGCCCGAGGTGAACTGCAGGTAGGCGAGGTCCTCGGGCCGGGTCCGGACCGGTCCGCTGATCTCCTCCCGTTCGGCGGCCAGTTCACCGCAGGTCAGCACCGGCCGGCCGCCGGTGATCCGGCCGGTGACGAAGTCACCGAAGGCGTCGGCCACCACCACGCAGCGCGCGTCCACGTGGTCGAGCCGCCGGTTGATCTCGGCGACGAACTCCGGCAGGTCCGACAGCCGGTGCGGCAGGGGCAGGATGACGGGCACGGCGCCCGCCCGCCAGGCGCCGAACAGGCTGAGCAGGAAACCGGGCGAGGTGGAGGAGACGATCGCCACGCGGTCCCCTTCGGCCACGCCGGCCCGGACCAGCCCGCCGGCCACCCGCCGCGCACCGGCGGCTAGCAGTGCGTACGGCATCGGGGCCTGTTCGAGCCGCCGGTTCACCACGGTGATCCCGCGCGGGGTGGTGGCGGCGAGTTCCAGCACCTCGGGCACGGTGACGGCGCCGAACAGGTCCTCGGGACGCGGGTGTTCCATGATCTTCTCTTCCCGGTTCATCCGGCGCTCCGCGCCAGGGTGTGGAGTTCTTCGACGAAGCGGTCGGCCAGGGCCCGGACCGTCGCTTCGGTGTGCAGGTGGGAGCTGTACGTCCACACCAGCCGCAGGGTGCCGTCCGCCACCATCGCCATCAGGTCGAGCGTCCGCGTCCGGTGGCCGAGGTCGCTGCGGTGGTAACCGAAGGAGTCCACCACCGGGCGGGCGTCACCGGTGAAGTACTCGCTGACGTCGCCCCAGTAGTTGAAGCCGATCTCGGGCACGGGGACCTCGGCCATGCGCGCCCGTACCGCGTGGTCGGGATGCAGGTGGCGCAACAGGCCGTAGCCGACGCCCTGGTGGGGCACCTCCCGGATCTGCCCGCGTACGGAGGCGAGGTCGCCGGGGCGCAGCACCAGGGGCGACAGCGTGGAGAACCGGGCGACCGTACGGGAGATGTCCAGCGAGCCGAAGGCCCGTTGGCGGCCGTGGCCCTCGACCTCGACGACGAGTTCCGGCTGTCCCGTCCACGCGGTCACGGCACGGGCCAGCGCGGTCAGCAGCACCTCGCGGATCTCGGCGTCCTGCGTGCGCGGGAGGCCGGTGACCACCGCGTCGAAGGTCTCGCCGGTCACCTCCGTGAAGTGGCGGACGGCGGAGGCCTGCGTGTTGGGGCCGAGGCGGTGGTCGACGGGCAGCGGCCGCGGTGCGAGGTCGGCGAGCCTGCTCCAGTACGGGAGCTCGGCCGTGACCTCCTCGCTCGCCGCGTACGCGTGGAGCCGGGCCGCGGCCTGCGGCAGGGAGGCGGTCTTGGGCGGCAGGACCGGTTCGTCGCCCCGCTCGACGGCGAAGTAGGCGGTGCGCAGGTCCTCGTAGAACACCCGGGAGGAGTAGTAGTCCATGACCAGCCAGTGGGCGCTGACGAGGAGCCGGGGCCGGCGCAGCGGGCCGAGGTCGAACTGGGTGAGCTGGACGGTCATGCCGTCGGCCAGGTCGAGCTCGCCGTTGCGGAGCGCGACGTGCCGGGCGATCTCCGCCTCGACGTCGGCGTCCGCGGTCCCGCCGAGGTCGACCTCCGTGACCCTGGAGTCGGCCGGCGGCCTGACGCCGGGCAGTTCCGCGTACGGTCCCTGCTCCTCGGTGCGGAACCGGGCGCGCAGCCCGTCGTGGTGGGCGAGCACGGTGGCGAGGGCCGCGCGCAGCGGACCGGGCTCCAGCCGCCGGTCCAGCTCGAAGACCGGCCACATGCCGTTCCAGTGGTCGGCCTCGGCGAAGTCCTGCTCGAAGAACCAGAGCTGGCTGGGCGAGAGCCCGGCCCGCCCGGTGATCTCGCCCTGGTCCGCGGCGGCCGTCGGCCGGTCGGTCGCGAGCCCCGCCTGCCCGGCGACGGTCGGGTGGGCGAAGAAGTCCGCCAGCGTGAGGTGGATCCCCTGTTCGGCGGCCTTGGCCACGGCGCGTACGCCGAGCAGCGAATCCCCGCCGAGCGCGTGGAAGTTGTCGTGGCGGCCGACGGTCTTCACCGGGAGTACGGAGGCCCAGGCGCGGGCCAGGGCCTCCTCGGCCGGGGTCGCGGGCGGTTCGGCTCCGGGTGTGACGGGCTCCGGCACGGGCAGTGCGCGCCGGTCGAGCTTCCCGTTGGCTCCCGTGGGGAGCCGGTCCAGGGTCAGGACGACGGCGGGGACCATGTACGAGGGGAGCTTGGCGCCGAGGTGGGTGCGCAGCTCGTCGTCGGCGAAGGCGGCCCCGCTCTCGGGTACGGCGTAGCCGATCAGGCGCTTGGCGTCCTGGGCCACGACGACCGCGGCCTTGACCCCGGGGTGGCTGCCGAGCACGGCCTCGATCTCGCCGAGCTCGATCCGGTGGCCGCCGATCTTGACCTGGAAGTCGTCCCTGCCGAGCAGTTCGAGGGTGCCGTCGGGCAGGTAGCGGCCGAGGTCGCCGGTCCGGTAGAGGCGCTCGCCGGTGACGGGGTGGACGATGAACTGCGCCGCGGTGCGCTCGGGGTCGCCCCAGTAGCCCCGGGCCACGCCCACGCCGCCGATGTGGAGATCGCCGGTGACGTGGTCCGGCTTGTCGGTGAGATCGGCGTCGAGCACGTGGAAGGTCTGGTTGCGCAGGGGGGTGCCGTAGGGAACGCTGCGCCACTCGGGATCGATGCGGTCGATCGGGTGCCAGATCGACCAGATCGCCGCCTCGGTCGCGCCGCCGAGGCTGATCAGCTCGGGCCCGCCGGAGGCGACGGCCCTGACCCGGCCGGGCAGGGTCAGCGGGATCCAGTCGCCGCTGAGCAGGGCCGTGCGCAGTGAGCGCGGGAACCCGCCGCCCTGCTGCTCGCAATGCTCCACGAGCAGTTCGAGCAGCGGCGGGACGGTGTTCCACAGGGTCACCCGGTGTTCGTCGGCGAGCGCGGCCCAGCGCCCGGGGTCGCGCGTCTCGCCGGGCTCCGGCAGCACCAGCGCGCCGCCGGCTCCGAGCACGCCGAAGACGTCGTACACGGACAGGTCGAAGCTGAGCGAGGACAGTCCGAGGATCCGGTCACCGCGGCCGACGGCGAAGCGGGCGTTGATGTCGTCGACCGTGTTCACCGCGGAACGGTGGCTGATCATCACGCCCTTGGGGCGGCCGGTCGATCCCGAGGTGAAGATGACGTACGCGAGGTCGTCGGGGCCGGTGGCCGGGGCCTCGACCGGTCCGTCCGGCACGTCCGCCCACGGCTGCCGGTCCACGGCCAGGCCCGTGACGCCCGCCGGCACGTACGCGCCGGGCTGGGTGAGGGCCACCGTCACCCCGCCCGCCCCGATCAGCTGGTCGATGCGCTCCTGCGGCAGGCCGGCGTCCACCGGCAGGTAGGCCGCGCCGGCGCGGAGCACTCCGAGGACGGCCGGGACCTGCTCCCACCCCTTGTGCATGAGGACGGCGACCAGGGTGTTCGGCGCCGCACCGAGCTCGCGCAGCCGCCGGGCGATCTGGTCGGCGCGGCGGTCGAGTTCGCCGTAGGTGAGCGTCGCGCCGGCGGTGATCACGGCCGGTGCCTCGGGGTGCGCGGCGGCCCGCCGGCCGACGGCCGCGTGCAGGAGCTCGCCGGGCAGCGGGCCGGCGGTGTCGTTCACCGCCGCGCGCACGGCGAGCTGCCGGGACGGCAGGGTGACCGGGGCGGGCGTCTCCTGCTCCGCGATGCGTTCGACCAGGTCCAGGTACGCGGCGAACATGTCGTCGAGCACGCCCTCGGGGAACATCTCCTCGACGGCGTCCCAGCTGATCAGCAGATCGCTGCCGCGGGCCACGACCTGGTTGTCGAGGTACACCTGAGGGGTCTGGGAGATGGCGTACACGGTCTCGAAGACCATGCCTTCGAGGGAGCCGAGGCTGTCCTGCTCGCGCAGCAGGCTGGTGAAGACGACGGGCATCCGCGCCTGCGTGCCGTCGCCGCGCCGGGCCAGCTCGCGCTGCACCTCGACCCCGCTGAACCGGGCGTGGGCCAGGTCCTGCCGCAGCTGCGTCTGGAGCCGGCCGGCGGCCGTGGCGAGGTCCGGGGCGCCGCCGAGGTCGCACTCCAGCAGGATGGTGCCGGTGAAGTCGCCGATCACCCGGTCGATGTCGGCGTGCCGGCGCGGCCGGTCGGCGAGCGTCAGGTTGAGGGTGAAGCGGGAGGTCCGGCTCCAGGTGCGCAGCACCTGCGCGTAGGCGGCGCACAGCAGGACGGACGGCGTGACGCCCAGGGTGTTCGCGCGGTCCCTGATCTGCCGCCACACCCGGCCGGGCAGGCGGCGCTCGCGGCGTACGAAGGCCGGGGCCCGGGTGTCGGCGAGGGTGCGGACGGGCAGTTCGGGGGCCTGCGGCAGCGAGTCGAGGCGGTCGGACCAGTACGCGCGGGCCGTCTCGTGGCCGGGCTGCGTACGGTCCGCGGCGACGCCGTCGAGGTAGTCGCGGAAGGTCACCGCGGGGGCCGGGCCGAGGGAGTCGGGGTCGAGGACGAGGCGGATCCACTCGGCCAGCAGGACCTGGATGCTGCCGGCGTCGGCGAAGAGCAGGTCGATGCTGATGTGGAGGCGGAGCCGGCCCGCGTCCAGCTGGTGGGTGCGTATGTCGTACAGCGGCCAGGTGTGCGGGTCGAAGACCTGGGCGGCCATCTCCTCGCGGGTCTCGTCGAGACGACATCGGCCGTCGGCTTCCGGGAGCCCGCTCAGGTCGCCGTGGCGGAAGCGGTAGTAGGGCACCTCGGGGGCCACCTGCTGGCGGCCGTCGGGCAGCAGCGCCGCCCGGAGCATGCCGTGGCGGCCGATCAGGGTGTTGAAGGCCTCCTCGACGCGTTCGCGGTCAGCGGCGAGCAGGTCCAGCTCGACGTAGAAGTGGGCGGAGCGCCCGCCGAGGTCGAATCCGCGGCTGCCCAGCCAGTACGCCTGCTGGACGTCGGTGAGGCCGAAGGGCTCGTGGGCGCGCTCCGGTGCGGGAACCAGCTGCGGGACGGACCCGCCGTCCGTACCGTGGTTGAGCAGCGCCCCGGCGAGCGTTTCGAGCGTGCAGTGGCCGAAGAACATCTCCAGCGGGAGGTCGACCGTGCAGGCGGTGTCGATGGCGGTCTTCAATCGGACGGAGTCCAGCGAGTCGAGGAACAAGGGCTCCTGCGGATCGACCCGGCGGTCGTAGTCGCTGTTGACCTCGGCCAGCAGGTCTCGGATCTGGTTCAGGCCCTCGTCCTGGTCGGGAAGGGGCGCAGTGGATTTCTCGGACATCAGTCCCCCGTATCAACCGGCGGATCATGCCGGTTCAGAGTGTTATCGCGGTGTGGCCTGCGCATCGGCGACCTTGCGCAGGTAGGAATAGATGCCGCCGTTCCGGGCGATCCAGGCGGTGAGCCGCGGCGAGAGGGCGCTGACCACGTCCGCGACCTTCTCCATCACGGGAGCCACGGTGATCTCCACCTTGTTCTCCCTGACGCACTTCAGCACCGCGCGCGCGACCTCGTCGGGCCCGACCCGGCCGAGCAGCGGCGGCCGCCGGCCCGCCTCCCAGCCCGCGGAGATGCCCACGTCGGCGATCAGCGTGGGGTACACCGCCGACACCCCCACCCCGGTCCCCCGCAGCTCCTCGCGCAGGGACCAGGTGAAGCCGACGAGACCGTGCTTGGCCGAGGAGTTGATCGTGGCGTAGGGATAGGCCGTACGCCCGCCCACGGAGCCGATGTTGACCACGTGCCCGCGCCCGGCCTCGAGCATGTGCGGCAGCACCAGTCTGGTCATCGCCTCGGCACCGAAGAGATTCACCATGAGAACCCTTCTGATGCTCTCCACCGAGGCGTCCTGGAACCGGGTGATGTGCTCGATGCCGGCATTGTTGACCAGCAGTCCGGGCGGGCCCAGTTCACGGCGAACCGTTTCGACGACCCGCCGCTGCGCCTGTTCGTCGGAGACGTCGGCGGGCACCACGAGCGGTTTGGGTCCGAAACGGCCGGCCCTTTCCGCGGTCGCCCGCAGACCTTCCTCGGAGCGGGCGACGAGTGCCAATCGGACACCGGCCTTCGCCAAATGCTCGGCGATGTGCGCGCCGACGCCCCGCGAGGCCCCCGTGAGGATTCCCACCACATTGTTCAATTCGCGCACGGGCGTCGTCCTTTGCCGAGAGGGAGAGAGCTACCGGGACGGCTGCAGAGCGGAACGCCGGCCGGAAAGCACCTGGAGCACGACCGCCACGCAGCACAGCAGCGCTCCGGTGAGCGTCACCGCGCCGATGCCGACGTGGTCGAGCACCGCGCCGCCGAGGACACCGGACAGTCCGATGCCCAGGTACAGCGCCGACGCGTTGAGCGCGAGCAGCAGGCTGCCGGCGCCCGGCGAGAGTTCGAGCAGCCGGCGCTGGACGGGCGGGTTGAACCCCCAGCTCGACACGCCCCACAGGAACAGCAGCGCGGCGGCCATCGCCGTGCTGTGCACCACGGACAGCGCCGACAGTGCGATCACGCTGCCGGAGACGGCCACCAGCAGCGGCATCCGGTAGCCGTACCGGTCGGCCGCGACGCCGCCGAGGACGTTGCCGATCGCACCGCCGATCCCGTAGCCGAACAGCAGCAGGCTCAGCCCGGTGCCGTGCGCGCCGACGGTCTCGGCCAGCACCGGGGCCGCGTACGTGTACACGGTGAACACCCCGAGGCTGGCGGCCAGGGTGATCCCCAGGACGGTGAGCACCCTCGCGTCCGAGGCGACTTCGAGACGTTGGCTCAGCGTCACCCGCGGGGGCGCCGCCACCGCGGGCACGGCCACCGCCACGGCCGCCGCGGAGGCCGCGCAGAAGGCGGCCACCAGCCAGAAGACCCCCCGGTACCCGAGCGGTCCGACGAGCAGCGTCCCCGCGGGCACGCCGACGATGGTGGCCGTCACCAGGCCGCCGAACACCCAGGCCGCCGCGCGCGCCCGGCGCTCGGGCCCGCTCAGCTCGGCGGCGACCGCGGTGGCGGCCGGGGTGAACACCGCGGCGCCCACGGCGGTGACGATCCGGGCGGCCATCAGGACGCCGAAGTCCGGTGCCACCGCGGCGAGCGCGTTGCCCGCCGCGGCCACCAGCAGGGCGGCGACGATCAGCGGGCGGCGGCGCCATCCGCCCAGGGCCACGGCCAGCAGCGGCGAGCCGATCGCGTAGGCCACGGCGAAGGACGTGGTCAGCAGTCCCGCCGTGGAGAGCGGGACCGACAGTTCCGCACTCAGCTGTGGCAGGACGCCGGTGACGACGTAGCCGCTCGTTCCCACTGCGAACGCGCCGAGCGCCAGCGTCAAGATCTTGCCCAACACGAAACGAACCCCCTGCCCCGGCTGGTCAGTGCCGAAAGTGATCACGGCACGGGTCCCGAAGGCCACGCGAACCGGAGTTGAAACCACACTCCCACAACAGAAGTTGCAGGCCAACAGGGGTTTTTCGCCAAGATCACCTGGCTGGGCGGAGACGTGCGCGACCCGCCCACCACGGGAACCTCATCGCTGCGGGCGGATCACACGCTCGGCCGAGCGGCCGGATCACTCCCCGTCGGAGGCCGGCGGATTCGCAGAGGTGACGCCCGACCGGCGCGCCTTCTCGATGTCGGCGGCGGAGGGCTTGACCCGGGTGAACTCGTCGTGACCGAGGATGGTCGACTTCCACTGGTCGGCGGGGGTCGTGCCGTAGCTCAGCAGCCACTGGGTGACGATCCGCTCCTGGCCGCCGCCGGCGTACTGGCCGCTCCAGGTGGCGACGGAGTGGGCGTTGCGGTGGGCGTTGCGGTAGGCGACGGTCCAGCCGACGGCGGTCCCGGTGCCGTCGGCGGGCGCGCTGTCGTAGCGGCCGGTCATGACGTAGCGCTTCTCGGCGTTGCCGACCGCGGACTCATAGGTACCGGTGAACCCGCCGTTCGCGGCCCGCGTCACGACCATGGTCGAGCCGAGCTGGTTGTACCAGGTACCCAGGATGCCGGGGCGGGAGTCCGTCGCGGACCCCGATTCAGCGGCGTCCGCGGCGTCCGCGGACACGGACCCCCGGGTGTCCGCCGAAGCGCTCGCGGATACGGTGACGAAGGTCAGGGACAGGGCGCACAGTGCGACCGAGGCTTGGCGTAAACGCGTCACGAGATCATTCCCCCTGTGAGGGCCGAAGGGCCCGCCGTCGCCCGTGGTGGTGGAAGGACACGGGCGCTTCCGGGATGAGCGTAGGGGCGTGACCGGTGGTAAGCCGGGGTTGGTCCCGCGAATTGTCGGACTTCATGCGCAGACTCGGCGTGATGTGTTCGCCCGCCGGCCTCCGGGGAACTCCGGAGGCCGGCAGTCCGTCGGTCAGCTGTCGCGGACCGCGACGATTCCGTTGAAGACGCCGACGTACGCGGTGCCGTCGGGGCCGAGGGTGATCGGGGCCCAGTTGTTGTCGTAGAGCGGGCCGGTTCCGACCAGCTGCCGCCAGCGGCGTTCACCGGTGCGGAAGTCCACGGCCGTGAGGTACCAGCCGTCGATCCCCCAGAAGTTGGGCTCCTTCTCGTAGAAGTAGAGCAGCCCGTTCGCGGTGGAGAGCTTCGGGACCACGGAGGGAGCGCGGATCGCGCTCTCCCACACCGTGTCGCAGCCGCTGCCGTCGGCCCGGACGTCGATGCGGGTCACGCCGCCGACGACCGACTTGCCCAGCAGCAGGGTGGTGGGGTTCTCGTAGCCGTAGTTGTTCTCGACGACGATGCTGTTGCCCCAGGTGATCAGGGAGTTGTCGGTGGTCGAGGCGCCGGATCCGAAGACCGGCACCTTGCAGACCGGCCGCTGGTCGGCGGGGACGTCCGCGCCCCGCTTGTAGACCAGGACGTTCATCCGGTCGTCGGCGTTGTCAGTGATGGCGACGTAGCCGTTGCCGAAGAGGTCCGGGGTGGTTCCCGAACCCTGGTTGACGGAGCCGGGCTTGGCGGCGGTCCCGCGGTCGTACGTCTGGCGCCACTGCACCTCGGGGGTGCCGTCGGCGGCGGCGCGGAAGCTGTAGAGCGCGTGGTCGGAGACGATGGAGACGCCGTCCTGGGCGACCGAGAAGGAGTTCTGGATCTCCTCGCCCGGCAGCCGGACGGAGCGGATCACCGAGGTCGCCGGGTCCACGGTGCCGACCCGGCCCTGGCGGGTGACCCACCAGATGCGGCCGTCCCAGTCGGGCATGACGGAGGTCACGGGGTCACAGGTGCCGCTGGGCCACAGGTTGGTCCAGGTCACGCAGTCGTGCGGGACCTGGCCGGTGAGGTCCCAGTCGTTGTCGACCGTGAACCTCCAGCTCCCGTCGGGATTCTGGGAGTGGGCCAGGCGCAGGATGTGCTGACGGGAGTCGGCCAGCACGGCCCGGTCCTGGGCGTCCAGGTAGAAGTAGGCACCGCCCGAGGTGTCCTTGAAGATCTTCGCGAAGTCGAGCGAGGTGATCGCCTCGACCGTCGAAGAGCGCTGCGGGAGCTGGTACTCCGCGAGCGTGGCGAGCGTACGGGGCTCCAGGAGCTTGACCTTGAAGCCCGAGAAGGTGCCGCACACCGTGACGAGCCTGCCGCCCGTGTCGAAGGTGGCGGTGGCGCATTCGCCGCCCAGTGCGGCGATCTTCTCGCTGGTCACCCGGGGGTTCTTGCCGAGCGGTCCGGACCAGGGCGAGGTGGCACTGCCGGCCGCGTCGGAGTGCATGCCGCTGCGGCCGTTGGGCGCGAGGTGGGGGTGCTGCGGCGGGGCCTGGCCGGGCAGCGGTGCGGCAGTCGCGGGGCTGCCGTCGTAGTGGCTGATCAGGCGGTGGCCGGGGGCCTTGGGTATCTCCTCGGCCTGGGCCGGCGAGCCGCCGTACATCACCGTGAAGGCGGCGACGACCGGCACCACGGCGCAGTTCAGCGCTCTTCGGAACATCCGGACTTCCTCCCTGTCTCTTCGGTCTTGTTGACATTGCGTCTGACATCGCGCCGCGGCCAGACGCTAGATCGCAGTGCCCGAGGAGTCCATGGATGCGCCGGATGATTCACGAAGGCGCAACAGTCGATCAAGGTCAGGGGCGGAGGCTGGAGACCACGTTCGCGGTGGCCGTCAGTCCGTCGTGGATGGTCGCGGCCATGCTGCTGCTCGCGAGGTAGAAGCCGAGCAGCACGCAGACGACGGCGTGCGAGAACTTGAGTCCGCCGCTGCGCAGGAAGATCCAGGCGAGGATGAGGAGCAGGACGACCACGGAGAGGGAAATCACCATCGAAACCTCCTTACTCGCCGCCATGGTGGCGCAGGAGGGGGTGCCTTCGGGCGAAACGCGTGTCCGCCGTACGGGTGTTGACCGTCCGTGACGGGTGGTCAGTCCTTGACGATCTCGTGCCAGTGGGTCGTGCGGCCGCACCAGCGGCCGAGGAGCACCGGATCGTGACCGACGGCGAGGAGCCCGGCCCCGCTCTCGGCGCGGTACTCCTCGACGACCGCGACCAGGGCCGCGGCGGTCGAGGCGTCGAGCATCGCGGTCATCTCGTCGCAGACCAGCCAGCGCGGACGCAGCACCAGGGCCCGCGCCAGGCAGGCGCGTTGCAGCTGGCCGTCGCTGACCTCGTGGGGGCGCCGGGCGAGCAGGTCCGCGCCGAGGCCGACCCGCTCCGCCAACTCGTGCACCGCCGAAGCCGCTTCCCCGCGCCGGCCGGTCGCGCGGAGCGGTTCGGCGACGAGGTCGCGTAGCCGCAGGCGGGGGTCCGCGGAGAGCCGGGGCTGCTGGAACACCACGCCGACCGCGGTCCGCAGGGAGCGCGGGGCCCGGTGGGAGAAGCCGGTCACGGGACGGCCGTCGAACGCCACGGTCCCGCGGTCGGGGCGGTGCAGCAGGGCAGCGACCCGGGCCAGGGTGGACTTGCCGCAGCCGCTCGGACCGAGCAGGCCGAGGGACTCGCCGGGCCGCAGGGTCAGGTGCGCGCCCCGGACCACGGGCGCGCGGCGGCCGTAGCCCGCGGTGATGTCCTTGAGCTCAAGCACGGTGGCAGGCCACCCCTTCGGTGAGCACGGGCCGCCGGCTGCGGCAGATCTGGTCGGCGGCCTCACACCGGGCGGCGAAGGCGCAGCCCGCCGGGAGCGCGCCCAGCTCGGGCGGCGTCCCGGGGACCGGGGCGAAGGCACGTTCGGGGAGGGCGTCGAGGAGGCCCCGGGCGTAGGGGTGACGGGGACCGGGACGGCCGAAGAAGGCTCCGGCCGGGCCGATTTCGACGATCCGCCCGGCGTACATGACGGCGACGGTGTCGGCGATCCGCTCGGCCGCCGCGAGGTCGTGCGTGATCATCAGCAGCGCACGGCCGGCCTCACGGGTGTGGGCGCGCAGCTCGTCGACGGTCCGCACGACCAGATCGCGGTCGAGGCCGGTGGTCGGCTCGTCGGCGAGGAGCAGCGGCGCGTCACCGACGAGGGCGAGGGCGGTGGCGGCCCGCTGGGCGAGTCCGCCGGAGAGTTCGTGCGGGTGGCGGTCGAGGTGGGTGGCGGGGAAGGCGGCCCGCTCCCCGGCCGCCTCCGCCGCCGCGCGCAGGGCGGCCTTGCCGAACCGTTTGCGAGGGGCGGGCCGGTCGGACCCGCCGGCCGCGGGGGCCCGGCCGGCGCGGCCGGCCAGTTCGCGAACGGTTTCCTCCAGATGGGCGCGGACGGTGCGGACCGGGGTGAGGTGCGCGGCCGGGCTCTGTGGGACCAGGCCGATGCGCCGGCCCCGTACGGACCGGGCCAGGGTGCGCTCGTCGGCGGCGAGCACGTCCAGTCCGTCGGCGAGCCGGGCCGATCCGGCGGTCTCGGCATTGCCCGGGAGCAGGCCGAGGAGGGCGGAGGCGAGCACGGACTTGCCGCAGCCGCTCTCGCCGACGAGGGCGAGGCACTCGCCGGGCGCCAGGGAGAAGGTGGCGTCGCTGACGGCCTCGACGTACCGGCCCGCGGGCATGCGGAAGCGGACGGAGAGCTGCTCGACGCTGAGCACGGGCGGCGCGGTCACAGGGTCAGCTCCGAGCGGCGGCGGGGGTTCAGGCGCTCGCGCCAGGCGCCCGCGAGGCCGGCGATGGCCAGCGTCGGAACGATCAGGAGGAGGCCGGGGAAGAGGGTGGGCCACCAGTCGCCGGCGAGCAGCGAGCCGCGGGCGCTCTGCACGAGGTTGCCCAGGCTCGCCTGGTGGGCGGGGAGGCCCAGGCCGAGGAACGACAGGGCGGACTCGTGCCACATCGCGTGCGGGATCATCAGCACCGCGGCCAGGCCCGCCTGGGGCAGGACGCCCGGCACCAGGTGGCGTACGGCGACCCGCCACCGCGAGGCGCCGCCGGAGACGGCCGCGTCCACGTAGGGGCGGCCGCGCAGGGACAGGACCTCCGCGCGGACGACGCGGGCCGTGGACAACCAGTGCGTCACGGCCACGGAGACCACCACCGGCCACACGCCCGGCCGGAACAGCGCCACGATGAAGATGCCGAGGAGCAGGTGCGGGATCGACGACAGGGTGTCCACGGCCCGCATCACCACCCGGTCCGTCCAGCCGCCCAGCGCGCCCGCGGCCGCGCCCACCGCCGTACCGATCACGGTGGCGACGAGGGCGGCGACCAGGCCGACGAGGAGGGAGACCCGCAGCCCGTAGACGCACCGCAGCAGCAGGTCGCGTCCGACGTCGTCCGTGCCGAAGGGATGCGCCCACGAGGGCGGTCGGAGCCGGGCCGACAGGTCGACCGCCTGCTGGTCCAGCTGCGCCAGCGGCGGAACGATCAGCACCGCCAGCACGATCACCGCCATCACGAGGGCCGACGTGCGCACGCGCAGGGTGCGGGTGGAGCGCCGGGTGCGCCCGGCCGGCCGCCACTTCACCTCAGCCATCGAAGCCCACCCTCGGGTCGGCCAGCCCGTACAGCAGGTCGGACAGCAGGTTTCCGGCCAGCACCGCCGCCGTGGCCAGCACCGTGAGGGCGGCCAGCAGCGGGAAGTCCACCGAGGTGGCCGCCTGTACGGTCGCCGCCGCGATGCCCGGCCAGCTGAAGACGGTCTCCACCAGCAGCGCACCGGTGATCAGCTCGGGTACCCGGGAGCCGATCAGCGTCAGCATCGGCAGCATGCCGGAGCGGAGCCCGTGCCCGAGCAGGACGCTCCGCTCCGCGAGACCGCGCGCGCGGGCCCCGCGTACGGGGTCCTCCGCCAGCGCGTCGGCCACGCCCTGGCGGACGTACAGGAAGAACCACGGCAGTTGGGAGACGCCCAGCACCAGCGCGGGCAGGACCAGGTGCGAGGCGACCTGCCCGAAGGTGACCGTGTCGCTGCCGGCGTCGGTCAGCCCGCCCGAGGGCAGCGCCCCGAGCCGGACCGAGAAGAACCAGATGGCCAGCAGGCCGAGCCAGAAGGCCGGGGCGGCCTCCAGGGTGTACGCGAGCGAGGACACGAGCCGGTCCAGCGGGCCGCCCGGCCGGCGGGCGGCCAG
Organism: Streptomyces sp. NPDC029164; assembly: GCF_055563995.1. Lineage (NCBI taxonomy): Bacteria > Bacillati > Actinomycetota > Actinomycetes > Kitasatosporales > Streptomycetaceae > Streptomyces > Streptomyces sp. NPDC029164. The sequence goes on from NZ_JBVHWW010000022.1 coordinate 51,348, forward strand.
CACCCCGAGCACCGTGCCCGCCAGCACCGCCACGGCGAACGCGCACGCGGCCAGCAGCGCCGACCAGCCCACCCGCTCCCCGATGACGTCGGCGACGGGCTGGCGCATGACGGAGGAGGTGCCGAGGTCGCCGGTGACCGCCGAGCCGAGCCAGTCCCACCAGCGCGGGACCAGCGCCTGGTCGGCGCCGAGGTTGGCGCGGAGCTGGTCGAGTCCGGCCTGCGAGGCGGTGAGGCCCGCGGTGCCGGCGTAGGCCTTCACGGGGTCGAAGGGGGAGAGCGCGGCGATGGCGAAGACACCGAAGGTGACGGCGAGCAGGACCGGGGCGGCGAGGAGGGCCCGCCGCCCCACCATGCGCGCCATCGGCCCCCAGGGGAGGGTCACTTGGCCTTCGGCTTCCAGCTCTCGACGTTCCACCAGGGGCCGGAGCCGAGGCCGTGGTCGTGCGGCTCGACCTGGGTGGTGAGCCCCTCCCAGCGGTCGTTCACGACGTACAGGTGGTCGATGTGGGTGAGGAAGACGTAGCCGGGGTTCTTCACGAGCTCGCGCTGCACGGTGTCGTACGCGGCCTTGCGCACGGCCGGGTCGCCGCTCCTGCGCGCCTCGTCGAGGGCGCGGTCGACGCTCTGGTTGTCGTACCGGGCCATGTTGTTGAAGCTGTCGCCGCCGAGGGAGGAGGTGAGGAGGAGGTACTGGTCGAAGTCGGGGTCGGCCGGGGAGCCGCCGCCGGCGAGGACGGCGTCGGTCTTCATCCGCGGCTCGATGACCTCCCAGGTCCCGCCCTGCGTCCTGACGTCGATGCCGGCCTTCTTCGCGTCGGAGGCGAAGGCGAGCGCGTGGTCCTGGCGGATCTTGTCGCCGGAGGTGTACCAGAGCGGGAAGGAGGCGCGGACCCCGTCCTTGACGCGGATGCCGTCCCCGCCCGCCTTCCAGCCGGCGTCGTCGAGGATCTTCTTCGCCCGGTCGAGGTCGTGACGGCGCTCGGTCCCGGCCGTGAACCACGGGCTGTCGGTGGGCACCGGGCCGAAGGCGGGCTTGCCCGCGCCCTCCAGGAGCTTGTCGACCATGGCCGTGCGGTCCACGGCGATGTCCAGCGCCTGCCGGACCACCAGGTCGCCGGTGACCGGGTGGTGCGTCGGGAGGGTCACGTTGCGGTAGTCGAAGGTCTTGGCCGCGTACATCCCCCAGCTACCGCTGGGAGGTGCCCCCAGGCGCGCGGCGTCCTTCTCGAAGCCCTTGGCGAGGTTCGGCGGGAGGATCGCCCCGTCCAGCTCGCCGGAGCGCAGCCGGGTGGCGCGTACGTCGTCGTCCTTGACGACGGCCATGGTGAACCTCTTCACCGCGGGCTCGCCGCCCCAGTAGCCGGGGTTGGCCTTGAAGCTGAGCTTCTCGCCCCTGGACCAGCCTGCGAGTACGTACGGGCCGGTGCCGACGGGCCTGGTGGTGAAGTCACCGCTGTTGACGTCCTGGCGGGCCGCGATGTGCTCGGGGGCGATGGACAGCACGGTCCGCTCGGCGAAGGGGGCGTAGGGGTACTTCAGGGTGAAGACGACGGTGTCCTCGCCGCGCGCCTCGACGCCCTCGATCGCGTCCAGCTCGGTCTTGGAGGCGTTGTTCGTCTTCGCGTCGAGGATCGTCCGGTACGTGAAGACGACGTCCTTGGCGGAGAAGGGCGCTCCGTCGCTGAACTTCACGCCCGTGCGCAGCTTGTAGGTGTACGTGCGCCCGTCGGCGGAGACCTCCGGCAGGGCCTCGTTCAGGGCCGGCTTCAGCTGCATGTCCGCGTCGTGCGTGAGCAGCCCGTCGAAGATCTTCGAGTTGCCGTCCTTGCCGTAGCCCAGCAGCGGGCTGAGGCTTTCGGGCTCGGTCGCTACGCCCACCACCACCGCGTCGGCGGCCGCGCCGGTGGCGCCGGGGCCGGAACAGGCCGCCACGCACGTGATGAGTGCGGCGGCCAGCGTCGCGCCGGCCACTCCCCGTACTGTCCGGGCCGTCATGCTCTGCACATCCCTGTTCAAAATCATCTGTTATTGCAAAGAGCTGGCAATAATGCCAGACAGGATCGGAAGAAGACGAACCGGGGCACATCGCCGGCGACCGGCTGCAGGGGTCTTGCCGGGCTCCCGCCCTCCGTGCCATATATGTCTAGACCTTTACGGAGCGGAGGAAGGCACCCCGTGCGACGCAGCACCGCCCCCACGCTCGCCCTCTGCCTGGCCCTCGGCGGCCTCACCGGTCTCACGGGCCTGACCGCCTGCACCGCGCCCGACACCCGGCCTCCGCCCGCCCCGGCCGGACTGACCGCGCAGGCCGGCAGCGCCACCACCGTGCACGTGATGTGGGACGCGGCGGCGGACCGGGACGGGGTGAGCGGCTACCGGGTCTTCGAGGGCGACCGGCTGGTCCGCGAACTCCCGGCCGAGAAGACGATGGTGGACGTCACCGGCCTCGCCCCGCAGACCGGTTACGCCTTCACGGTCCGGGCCGAGGACGCCGCCGGGAACCTCTCCGAGCCCGCCCCGGCCGCCCGCGCGACCACCCCGGCGGCCAAGGCCGAGGACCGCGCCGCGCCCACCGCCCCGGCCGCCACCACCGGCCGCGCGACCGGCCCCCGGGCCGCCTGGGTGTCCTGGACGCCGGCGACGGACGACACGGGCGTGACGGCGTACGACGTCTACCAGGGCGGCGTCCGGATCCACACCGCCGGCCCCGGCGAGAGCGGCACCGCGCTGAGCGGCCTCCAGCCGGACACCGTCTACACCTTCACCGTCCGGGCCCGGGACGGGGCGGACAACTCCTCCCCCGACGGACCGGCCGTGGACGTGACGACCCCGCCCGCCTCCGGCGACGGGCCCGCCACCGCCCCCGCCGCGTTCATCGCGACCGCCTCACCCGGGGCGGTCACGCTCGCCTGGACCGCCCCGGACACCGGCCGCGAGACCACCGAGTACGAGCTGTACGTCAACGGACGCGCCACCACCGTCATCCAGTTCGGCGCGGGCGCCGTACCCAGCGGCCGGGTGGAGCACCGGCTCACGGTGGCGGAGCCCACCGGCACCGAATGGGCCGTAAAACTGCGGGCCAGGCTGCCCGACGGCAACTGGGGCGCCTTCTCCGCGGAACGGCGGATCACCCTGGTGGCGTGAAATTAAGGCACCGATCCGGCCCGAACGGCACGGTCGGATAAGAAGCTCACGCACAATACATCCGTGTTCGGTGAGTACTCGGTCAATGACAATCAGGCAGAATCCGCGGACGACGACCCCCCACCGGGTTCCCGCACGCCGGGGAACCTGCCTCCGGAACCGGCGAGCTTCGTCGGCCGGGAACGCGAACTCCGCCTCCTCGGCGACCTGTTGCGCGAGCGGCGGCTGATCACCCTTACCGGGGTGGGCGGGGTCGGCAAGTCCCGGCTCGCCCTGCGGGCCGTCGCCGATCGCCGCCAGTCCCGGCCCGACGGCGTCTGGTGGGTGGAGCTGTCGCCGCTGCGCGATCCCGGCCTGCTCACCGCGACCGTCGCGCACGCCGTCGGCCTCGCCGACCACTCCCCGCGCCCGCTCGACGAGGAGTTGTGCGCGTGGATGGCCGACCGACGGCTCCTCCTGGTCCTCGACACCTGCGAGCACCTGGTGGCCGCCTGCCGCCACCTCGTCGGCGAACTCCTGCAGTCCGCACCGGGGCTGACGGTCCTGATCACCTCCCGGGAGCCGCTCGGCTCCCCCACCGAGGAGGTCGTCGAGGTCCGGCCACTGCCCTGCGAGGGACCCGACAGCGACGCCCTCGCCCTCTTCCGGGCCCGCGCCCTCGCCGCGACCCCGCAGGCGGCGGCCGTCTTCACCGACCCCGTACGGACCGCGCTCGCGGCCGAGGTGTGCCGGCGCCTGGACGGCATCCCGCTCGCCCTGGAACTCGCGGGCGCCCGGCTGCGGTTGTGGACGCTGGAGCAGACGGCCGAGCGGATCGGCGAACGCTTCGAGATGCTGTCCGGCGCCCGCGCCGCCCTGCCGACCCGGCACCAGACGATGCGGACCACGATCGGCTGGAGCCACGAACTGTGCGAACCGCTGGAGCGGTTGCTGTGGGCCCGGCTCTCGGTCTTCACCGGGGACTTCGACGTGGCCGCGGCCCGCGCGGTCTGCGCGGGAGGCCCGCTGCCCGCCGCGCGGGTCGAGCGGGTCCTCGCGGGGCTGGCCGCCAAGTCGGTGGTCCTGCGCACCGACGAGCGGGGCGCCGGCGCCCGCTACCGGATGCTCGACACGATCCGCGAGTACGGGCAGGACTGGCTGGGCGAGCTCGGCGAGGCGCGGCTCGTGAGCGACCGGCACGCCCACTGGTACGCGGCGCTCTGCCAGGCCGCCGACCGGGGCTGGCTGGGCCCGGGGCAGGTGGACTGGTACCGCAGGATCACCGCCGAGCACGCGCAGCTGCGCACGGCCCTGGAACACCTGCTCACCGCCGACCCGACGGCGGCCCTGGAGATGACCGGGGCGCTGTGGTTCCACTGGTTCGCCTGCGGGCACCTGCACGAGGGCCGCGGCTTCCTGGAACGGGCCCTGCGGGCCGCTCCGCCCACGGGGGCCGCGTACAACCAGGCCCAGTGGGCCCTCGGGCTCACGCTGCTGCTCCAGGGCGACATGGACACGGCCGGGCGGATCGCCGAGGAGTGCACGCGGGACGCGGCCCGGCTCGCGGACCCCGAACGGGAGCTGCGCGCGGCCTATCTGCAGGCGGTGGCGGTCCTCATGCCCGGCGACCCCGTAGGGGCGCTGGGGCTGGCGGGTCCACGGGCCAGGGCGGGCCACGGCGGGCGGACGAGCGGTCCGGGCTGGCTGCTGTGCAAGCTGGCCACCGGCTACGCCCTGTGCGACCAGGGGCGGTTCGAGGAGGCGACCGATGAGGCACGGGCCCTGCGGGAGGCGTGCGCGGAGCTCGGCGAGCGCTGGCTGCGGGCCTACGCGGACTACATCCTGGCGGTGGCCGCGCTGGGCCTGGGCGACCACGGGGAGGCGGCCCGGCACGTGCGGGCGATGCTCTCCGGCAAACGGCTGCTGGGCGACCGCTTCGGCATCGCACTGGGCCTGGACGTGCTGGCCGCGGCGGTGGCCGGGCTGGGCGACGGGGAACTGGCGGCGCGGCTGCTGGGCACCGGGCACGCCTGGTGGCGCACGGTGGGCCGGCCGCAGATGGGCTCGCCCTCGCTGACGGCCCTGCGGGACCAGGGCGAGCGGCAGGCCCGGGCCGCGATCGGCGACGCCGCGTACGAGACGGCGTTCCTGGGCGGCGCGGCGACGTCCACCGGCTGAGCGGCGGCCGGTGGACGCTGTGCGTACTGGATCGGCTTCGTCGGGGCTCCCGTCAGTACGGGAGGGGTCTGCCCGACGGTGTGCGCAGGTCCAGGTCTCGTGGGGCGGGCTTGGGGACGGGCTTGCGGATCAGCTGCTGGCGCATGCTGCCTCCTCGCTCAGACCAGGGCCGGGCGGCGGGGTTCCACCGTGCGGCTGTCGGGGAGCAGTTCACCGGTGTCGTCGAACATCACGACCCCGTTGCACAGCAGGCTCCAGCCCTGTTCGGGGTGGGAGGCCACGATGCGCGCGGCGTCGTGATGGGCGCTGTCGGCGGATGGGCAGGGGGGCTGGTGGGAGCACATGGCGCACCTCCTCGCAAAGTGGGGCGGGAGGGCCGGTGGTCACCCGGTCGATTCCGCGATCCACGGTGGCTGGTGAGTATTGCCGATCGCCACCCCCGGACGGAACCCATATTCGCCGTCCAGTTCAGGGTGTGTATGCCCGATTACCATGCGCTCATGCCCGGTATCCGGATCGTTCACCGTACGTCCCGCCCGCCCGCCGAGACCTGGCTGCGGCTCACCGACTGGGAGCGCCACGGCGCGCAGGTCCCCTTCACGCGGACGATCATCGACACCGCGTCCCCGACGCACGTCGGAACGGTCTTCACCGCCCGCACGGGTGTGGGCAGGATCACTTTCGACGATCCCATGGAGGTCGTGCTCTGGCAGCCCCCGGTGGACGGCTCGCCGGGGCGCGTCCGGCTGGAGAAGCGCGGCCGGTCCGTGACGGGCTGGGCGGAGATCGAGGTCCGGCCCCTCGCCGCGGGCGGCACGGAGGTCCACTGGCACAAGGAACTGCGCGTGCGCGGCCTCCCCCGCGCCCTGGACCCCGTGGTCGCGGCGGCGGGCCGGCTGCTCTTCGGGCGGGTCCTCGCCCGGCTGCTGCGCCCTTGAGGACACGGGCTAGGGTGCCGTGATCACCGCGCCGGTGATCACCACGCGACCGAGGAGAATCCCCGTGGCCACTCCGCCACCGCCGCAGCAGGGCGCCGGAGGCCCGTACAGCCCGGCGGGCCCCCACGTACCGCAGCAGCCGACCGGGGCCGGCGGCCCCGCGTTCACCGGACCGCAGCAGCCGTACGGTGCGTACGCCGCCCACCCGCAGCCGGGCCGGTACGGCTGCACCCTGTGCGGGGCCTGGCCGGCCGCGCCCGCGACCGTACGCGGCCACCAGGGCCTGATCGTGCTGATGCGGTTCCTGAGCCTGCGCGGTCCGTTCTGCCGCGACTGCGGACTCGCCACCTACCGCCGCATGTCCTCGGACACCCTGTGGCAGGGCTGGTGGGGCCCGCTGTCCTTCTTCATCACGCCGGTGACCCTGCTGATGAACCTCGGCCCGCGGGCGGCCTTCCGCAGGCTCGGGCCCCCGGCGGGCGGCTACCGCCCGCCGCTCGACCCGGGCAGGCCGCTGTGGCGCCGGCCCCCGGCGCTGCTCTTCCTCGCACCGGTCCTGCTCGTCTTCCTGGCCGTCCAGGCGCTGCTCGTGATCGGCCTGGTGGTCGACGGCCCGGAGCGGCTCTCCGTGGGGCAGTGCGTACGCAACGAGGGCAGTTGGACCGACCAGGACCTGGAGGTCGTGTCCTGCGGCTCGTCCCGGGCCCAGTACAAGGTCACCGCGCTGCTGGACACCCCCGGCGCGCACTGCGCCCCGCTGGACTACATCGCCGACCCGAAGTACGGCCCCGACGAGTTCACCAGCGCCTGCCTCACGTCGCTGCGCTGAGCCCCTTGCCGGGGGTGCGGGGGCCGGCCCCGCACCCCCGGCCGAGGCCGGCGGCTAGCGGATCGGCATGCCGGAGATCGTGCGGGCGATCACCAGCCGCTGGATCTCACTGGTGCCCTCGAAGATGGTGTAGATGGCGCTGTCCCGGTGCATGCGCTCCACCGGGTACTCGCGGGTGAAGCCGTTGCCGCCGAGGATCTGGACCGCCTGCGCGGTGACCTTCTTGGCGACCTCGCTCGCGAAGAGCTTCGACATCGAGCCCTCGGCCGAGTCGAACGGCCGGCCCGCGACCGCCATCCAGGAGGCCCGCCACACCAGCAGCCGGGCCGCGTCGATCTGCGTGCGCATGTCGGCGAGCTGGAAGGCCACGCCCTGGTTGTCGATGATCGGGCGGCCGAACTGCGTGCGGGTCTTCGCGTAGTCGAGGGCGACCTCGTACGCGGCGCGCGCGGTGCCCACGGCCATCGCGCCGACCGCCGGCCGGGAGGCCTCGAAGGTGGCCATGGCCGCGTTCTTCACGCGCTCCCCGCCGCCGCTGCGGGCGCGCTCGTGGGCCCGCGCGAGGCGCTCGTCCAGCTTCTCCTTGCCGCCGAGCAGGCAGGAACCGGGGATCCGTACGTCCTCCAACACCACCTCGGCGGTGTGCGAGGCGCGGATGCCGTGCTTCTTGAACTTCTGGCCCTGCGACAGCCCGGGGGTGTTCGGCGGCACGATGAAGGAGGCGTGCCCCTTGGTGCCGAGCTCGGGGTCGACGACGGCCACGACGATGTGGACGTTGGCGATGCCGCCGTTGGTCGCCCAGGTCTTGGTGCCGTTGAGCACCCACTCGTCGTTGGCCTGGTCGTAGACCGCGCGGGTGCGCATCGAGCCCACGTCGGAGCCGGCGTCCGGCTCGGAGGAGCAGAAGGCGGCGACCTTCACGTCGTCGGGGGTGCCGTACATCTGCGGGATCCAGGTGCCGATCTGCTCCTCGGTGCCGTTGGCGACGACGCCGATGGCCGCGAGTCCGGTGCCGACGATGGACAGGGCGATGCCCGCGTCCCCCCAGAACAGCTCTTCCATCGCCATCGGGATGCCGAGGCCCGTCGGGTCGAAGAACTGCTGGGCGTAGAAGTCCAGCGAGTAGATGCCGACCTTCGCGGCCTCCTGGATGACGGGCCAGGGAGTCTCTTCGCGCTCGTCCCATTCGGCGGCCGCGGGGCGCATCACATCGGCGGCGAAGCCGTGGATCCAGTCCCGTACCTGCTTCTGGTCGTCGTTCAGCTCCATGGTGAACTCCGCCATGTCCCCTCCACCTGTCTGTACTCGTCCCTGCGGAGGTTACTAGCGGTAACCACCACGAAGCCACAGTCTGTTACCGGCGAGTAAGGCCTGTCAAGCACGGAAGATTCCGACAGCGGCGGCCGCCGATTCGATCCCCGGGGTGTACCGGGTGTTACGTTGCGTGGGCGTCACGCACATCGCAAGGGCGGGGAGAGAAACACGTCATGGAGACCACTCAGCAGACCGGCGAACCGGGAGCGGCCGAACGCCGCAGGCGGGAACTGCTCGAAGCCGCGGACCGGGTCGTGCTCAGGGACGGCCCCAAGGCCTCCATGAACGCCATCGCGGCCGAGGCCGGCATCACCAAGCCCATCCTGTACCGGCACTTCGGGGACAAGGCGGGCCTCTACCAGGCACTCGCCGTACGGCACACGGACGCGCTGCTCGACTCGCTGCGGGCCGCGCTCGACGCCCCCGCAGAGCGGCGCCGCCGGGTGGAGGCGACCCTCGACACGTACCTCGCCGCCATCGAGGCCCGCCCGCAGGTCTACCGCTTCCTCATGCACCCGGCCGAGGACTCCCACAGCGCGGAGCGCGGCTTCGACGTGGGCCTGCACTCGGCGCCGCTGCTGCGCAGGCTCGGCGAGGAACTGGCCAAGGTGATCGGCGAGCGGGTGGACCTCGGCCCCGGCGGCGAACGCCTGGCCCGGGTCTGGGGCCACGGCATCGTCGGCATGATGCACGCGGCCGGCGACTGGTGGCTCGGCGAACGCCCCTGCGAGCGCGCGGAGCTCGTCGCCGGCCTCACCGACCTCCTCTGGGGCCGCCTCTCCTCCGCCGGCAACCGCGTAGACGGCCCGGGCTTCTAGCTGTCAGCCTCGCCAGGCCCCTTTGGGCCTCGGCCGGGCCAATCCAGCCCCTCCGGCGTTTGAGGAGCGGGGTCTGGGGCGGAGCCCCAGGAACCCGGCTCCGCCGGGCACCGGCCTCTGCCCGCCCCTCCCCCAGACTCCGTCCGGGGGGACCCCCCCAAACACCGGCGAGGCTGGGTTTGGCGCAGCCGAAAGGGAGGCGGGGGTGGCGGCTAGCCGGGCGAGGACCAGGGGGCCCTGCGGATGGCGCGCCGCAGGCGACGGGCCCTCAGTCCCGTCACGCGGTCCGCGTACACGGTCCCGTCGAGGTGGTCGCACTCGTGCTGCAGGCAGCGCGCGAAGAACCCCGTACCGACGATCCGCACGGGCGCCCCGCCCGAGGTGACCCCCTCGACGACCGCCCGGTCGAACCGCGGCGTCCCCGCCTCCAGCCCCGGCAGGGACAGGCAGCCCTCGGGCCCGAGGAACTCGTCCCCGTCGGCCTCGACCAGCCTCGGGTTGACGATGTGCCCGACGTGGCGGACGTCCTCGTCGTCGGGGCAGTCGTAGACGAAGACCCGCTGTCCGACGCCAATCTGGTTCGCGGCGAGGCCGACGCCCTCCGCGGCGTACATCGTCGCGAACATGTCCTCGATGAGCCGGTCGAGCTCCGGACCGAATTCGGTGACTTCCGCGCAGGCCGAGTGGAGCACCGGAGTACCCAGCAGGCTCATGGTGCGGACGAGTCCGGTGGTACCGGGAATGGGGCGCTGTCGCATGGCCGTAAGCGTACGACGGGCGACTATATGAGGAGATCCGCGGCGGGGCGGGGGGCGCCGCGGTCAAGGCTGCGGCCTGTACTGGATAGGCTGGGGCCGACCGACGCAAGGAGGACAAGGGACGATGGCAGGCAACACGGAGCCGCTTTCGCCGCGGGCCAAGCTGGCCGTGACGGCGGGCAAGGCCGCGGCGGCGGTGTCGCGGGCCGCGGGACGCGGAAGCGGATCGGTGATCGGTGGCAAGGTCGCACTCAAACTCGACCCCGATCTTCTCGGCGCGCTGGCGCAACACCTCGACGTCGTCCTCGTCTCCGCGACGAACGGCAAGACCACGACGACCCGGCTGATCGCGGAGGCCCTGCGGGCCAGCGGTCCGGTCGTCTCCAACGCCCTCGGCGCCAACATGCCGGCCGGCATCACCTCGGCCCTGGCAGGCGGCTCGGACGCCAAGTACGGCGTCATCGAGGTCGACGAGAAGTACCTGGCCGGAGTGGCCCGGGACGTCACCCCCAAGGTGATCGCCCTGCTCAACCTCTCCCGCGACCAGCTGGACCGCGCCGCCGAGACCCGCATGCTCGCGGAGAAGTGGCGCGAGGGCCTCCAGGGCTCGAAGGCGGTCATCGTCGCGAACTGCGACGACCCGCTGATCGTGTGGTCCGCCTCCTCCTCACAGAACGTGGTGTGGGTCGCGGCCGGCCAGGAGTGGAAGGACGACGCCTGGTCGTGCCCCTCCTGCGGCGGTGTCATGCAGCGCCCGGGCGACGACTGGTTCTGCGGCGAGTGCGGCTTCCGCCGCCCGACGCCGACCTGGGTGCTCTCCGGGGACCACGTGCTGGACCCGCACGGCTCGGCCTGGCCGATCCACCTCCAGCTGCCCGGCCGCGCCAACAAGGCCAACGCCGCCACCTCGGCCGCCGTCGCCGCCGTCTTCGGCGTGCCGCCTCAGGTCGCGCTGGAGCGGATGTACCAGGTGCAGGCCGTCGCCGGCCGCTACGACGTCGTGAGCTTCCAGGGCCGTGAGCTGCGGCTGCTGCTCGCGAAGAACCCGGCGGGCTGGCTCGAAACGTTTTCGCTGATCGACCCGCCGCCGACCCCGGTGATCCTCTCGGTGAACGCGCGCGGCGCCGACGGCACGGACACCTCCTGGCTGTGGGACGTGGACTACCCGCGCCTGGCCGGCCACCCGATCTTCGTGATCGGCGACCGCAAGCTGGACCTCGCGGTCCGCCTCGAGGTCGCGGGCCTGGACTTCCGGGTGTGCGAGACCCTCGACGAGGCCGTGCAGCTCGCGCCGCCCGGCCAGATCGAGCTGATCGCCAACTACACCGCCTTCCAGGACGTCCGCCGCCGCGTCGGCAACTAGGCCCGTCAGAAACGCAGAGGACAAGAGCATGAGCGACAACAGCCTGCGTCTGGTGTGGGTCTACCCCGACCTGCTCAGCACGTACGGAGACCAGGGCAACGCCCTCGTCGTGGAGCGCCGGGCCCGCCAGCGCGGCCTGGACGTGCAGCGCGTGGACGTGCGCAGCGACCAGCCGATCCCCACCTCGGGCGACATCTACCTGATCGGCGGCGGCGAGGACCGGCCGCAGCGCCTCGCCGCGGAGCGGCTGCTGCGCGACGGCGGTCTGGAGCGCGCCGTCTCGAACGGGGCGATCGTCTTCTCCGTCTGCGCCGGGTACCAGATCCTCGGCAAGGAGTTCGTCAACGACCAGGGCCAGCGCCAGGAGGGCCTCGGCCTGCTGGACGTGGTCACCCTGCGCGGTGAGGGCGAGCGGTGCGTCGGCGACGTCCTCGCCGACATCGACCCGCGCCTGGGTCTGCCGCAGCTGACGGGCTTCGAGAACCACCAGGGCGTCACGCACCTCGGCCCGACGGCCAGGCCGTTCGCCCGGGTCACGATGGGCCGCGGCAACGGCACCGGCGACGGCACCGAAGGCGCGTACAACGACACGGTGTTCGGCACCTACATGCACGGTCCCGTGATGGCCCGCAACCCGCAGATCGCGGACCTTCTGCTGAAGCTGGCCCTCGACGTGAACGCCCTGCCGGCCATAGACGACCGGTGGTACGAGGCGCTGCGCGCGGAGCGCATCGCCGCCGCGACGCAGCCCGCGTAGCGCCTGGCGGACCGCTCATCGGGGCGGCCCCGTCATCATGTGTTCGGCCCGGTTTTCCCTAGGGGGAACCGGGCCGACGTGGTTTCGTACGACGAGTACGACCAGCATGTGGAGGATGGTTCAGCCCACTGCTCCACCGCTTGTAGGGTGGCCGTAGTTCCCACCGGACGACGTGGTCCGGTCGTCGGCCCACGTTGCAAAGGTCTCTCCCTGCCATGCGCATTGGTGTGCTCACTTCCGGTGGCGACTGCCCCGGCCTCAACGCCGTCATCCGCTCCGTCGTGCACCGCGCCGTCGTCGACCACGGCGACGAGGTGATCGGCTTCCTCGACGGCTGGAAGGGCCTGCTGGAGGCGGACTACCGCAAGCTCGACCTCGACGCCGTCGCCGGCATCCTGGCCCGCGGTGGCACCATCCTCGGCTCCTCCCGGGTCCAGCCGGCGCACCTGCGCGACGGCGTGGAGCGTGCCCGCGGGCACGTCGCCGACCTCGGCCTCGACGCGATCATCCCGATCGGCGGCGAGGGCACCCTGAAGGCCGCGAACCTGCTGTCGCAGGCCGGACTGCCGATCGTCGGTGTCCCGAAGACCATCGACAACGACATCGCCTCCACCGACGTCACCTTCGGCTTCGACACCGCCGTCGGCGTGGCCACGGAGGCCCTGGACCGGCTGAAGACCACCGCCGAGTCCCACCAGCGCGTGATGGTCGTGGAGGTCATGGGCCGCCACACCGGCTGGATCGCCCTGCACTCGGGCATGGCGGCGGGCGCGCACGCGATCGTCGTACCGGAGCGCCCCTTCGACATCGAGGAGCTGACGGCGATCGTCGGCGAGCGCTTCTCCGCGGGCAAGCGCTTCGCGATCGTCGTGGTCGCCGAGGGCGCCAAGCCGCGCCCCGGGTCGATGGACCTGGAGGAGGGCGGCGTCGACATGTACGGCCACGAGCGGTTCGCCGGCATCGGCAACCGGCTCGCCGTCGAGCTGGAGCACCGCCTGGGCAAGGAGGCCCGGCCGGTGATCCTGGGCCACGTCCAGCGCGGCGGCACGCCCACCGCGTACGACCGGGTCCTCGCCACCCGCTTCGGCTGGCACGCCGTGGAGGCCGCGCACCGCGGCGAGTTCGGCATGCTGACCGCGCTGCGCGGCACGGACATCGAGATGGTGCCGCTCGCCGAGGCGACCTCGACCCTCAAGACGGTGCCGGCCGACCGCTACGACGAGGCCCAGACGGTTCTGTGACCGTATGCCCGTTACGGCCGCCCCCGCGCGCAGGCGCGTGCGGGGGCGGCACTACTGTGGTGGGGCGCCACGGTCAAGGGAGTGAAGAGATGGATCACAGCGGGCACGGCATGGACATGAACATGGACCTGCCGCCCTTCACTCTCGGACGCGGGCTGGAGTTCTCCTTCGACGCCTTCTTCCTGATCGGCTCGCTGGCGGGACTCGCCCTGTACGGGTGGGGGGTGCTGCGGCTGCGCCGGCGCGGGGACGCCTGGCCGCCGGGCCGGACGATCGCCTTCACCGCGGGCGTGCTGACCGTGGTCCTGGTGATGTGCACCAAGCTGAACGACTACGGCATGGTCATGTTCAGCGTGCACATGGTCCAGCACATGGTGATCAGCATGATCACCCCGATCCTGTTGCTGCTGGGCGCCCCGGTGACCCTGGCGCTGCGCGCGCTGCCGCCCGCCCCACGCGGCCACAAGGGCCCGCGCGAGCTGCTGCTGGCGCTGCTGCACAGCCGGTACATGCGGGTGATCACCCACCCCGCCTTCACCATCCCCCTGTTCATCGCGAGCCTCTACGCCCTGTACTTCACCCCGCTCTTCGACTTCCTGATGGGGAGCCGCACCGGGCACATCGCGATGATGGTCCACTTCCTCGCCGTCGGCCTCGTCTTCTTCTGGCCGATCATGGGCGTCGACCCGGGTCCGCACCGTCCCGGGTACGTGATGCGGATGCTGGAGCTCTTCGCCGGCATGCCCTTCCACGCCTTCTTCGGCATCGCCCTGATGATGGCCGGCGAGCCGATGATCAAGACGTACGCGAACCCGGCGGCCTCCCTCGACATCGACCCGCTGCTCGACCAGCAGTGGGGCGGCGGCATCGCCTGGGCCTTCAGCGAGATCCCCTCGGTGCTGGTCCTGATCGCCCTGGTCTACCAGTGGTACCACTCCGAGCAGCGGGCGGCGAAGCGCTCCGACCGGGCCGAGGACCGCAACGGCGACAAGGAGCTGGAGGCGTACAACTCGTATCTCGCCTCGCTCCAAGCGCGTGGCCAGTAGCGGAACAGCCCTGTCGCGCGCGACCATGGGGCATGACCGGATCCGTTAAGGCGATGGCCGTCATGACCTTCGCCGCACTGGTGGCCGTTGCCGCGTACTCCGTGGCCCTCGGCAGCAACGGCTGGCTGTGGTTCGGCTGGGTGGTGCTGGGGCTGCTGACCGCCGGGATGGCCGCCTCGCGCAATGTCTGAGGTTGGTTCCCACCGCCCCCTCCAGCCCGTGACTCACCGTCCGTAAACTGACGGTGACAACGGGATATCGACGGGAGCGGCCTGGTGTTCTACCACTTGCTCAAGCACGTGCTGATCGGTCCTCTGCTGAGGCTGCTGTTCCGGCCCCGGATCGAGGGCCTGGAGAACATCCCGGCGGAGGGTGCCGCGATCGTCGCGGGCAACCACCTGTCCTTCTCCGACCACTTCCTGATGCCCGCGATCCTCAAGCGGCGGATCACCTTCCTCGCGAAGGCCGAGTACTTCACCGGTCCCGGCGTCAAGGGCCGGCTCACCGCCGCCTTCTTCCGCAGCGCCGGGCAGATCCCGGTGGACCGGTCCGGCAAGAACGCCGGGCAGGCGGCCCTGCGCGAGGGGCTGGCGGTGCTGGCCAAGGACGAGCTGCTCGGCATCTACCCCGAGGGGACGCGTTCGCACGACGGGCGGCTCTACAAGGGGAAGGTGGGCGTGGCCGCGATGGCCCTGGGCGCCGGGGTGCCCGTGATCCCCTGCGCGATGGTCGGCACCTTCGAGATCCAGCCGCCCGGGCAGAAGATCCCGAACATCCGCCGGGTGACGATCCGCTTCGGCCGGCCGCTGGACTTCTCCCGGTACGCCGGCATGGAGGGCGAGCGGGCGATCCTGCGCGCGGTCACCGACGAGATCATGTACGCCATCCTCGAACTGTCCGGCCAGGAGTACGTCGACCGGTACGCGGCCGAGGTGAAGGCCGAGGAGGAGGCCGAGCGCAAGAAGGACCAACGGAAGAAGGCCCGGCGCTCCGCGCGCTGAGCCTTCTCCCGTACGGACGGTCCGGTCTAGCGGACGGCCGGCAGCTCCTCACGGGTCGGCCACGCGCTGCCGGTTCCGTGGTCGAGCGACAGCGCGGCGGCCTGGGCCGGGGCGACGGGCGTGGCGTGCGGGGCGCACGTCACGTCCTGCGCGTCGACCTTGCCGGTCAGCAGGTAGGTGTCCACCCGCGTGTTGATGCAGGGGTTCAGCAGGCTGGTGACACCGTGCGAGCCGGCGTTCTGCTCGGTGATCAGACGCGAGCCGGCGAGGCGGCGGTGCAGCTCGACGGCGCCCTTGTACGGCGTGGCCGCGTCCCGCTCGGACTGGACGATCAGGATCGGCGGGACGCGCTTGGCGCCGACCGCGATCGGGGTGCTCTGCTTGGCCTTCCAGGTCGCGCAGGGCAGGTTCATCCAGGCGTTCGACCAGGTCAGGAACGGGTACTTCTCGTGGAGCTTGGAGTTGTCCCGGTCCCACTTGGCCCAGCTGGTGGGCCACTTGGCGTCGGCGCACTCGACCGCCGTGTAGACGGCGTTGCCGTTCTCCGAGGCCGCGTTGCCCTTGGTGTCCGTCATGTCCGGGGCGATGGCGTCGACGAGCGCCTGCTCGTCACCGGCGACGTAGGCGGCCCAGGTCCGGGCGACGGGCACCCAGGAGGAGTCGTAGTACGGGGCGCCCTGGAAGAAGCCGATGAGCTCGGCCGGTCCGACGATCCCGCCGATCGGGTTGGCCTTCGCCTTGTTGCGCAGCTCCTGCCACTTGGCCTCGACCTTGGCGCGGGTGTCGCCGAGGTGGAAGACCGCGTCGTTCTTGGCGACCCAGTCCTGCCAGTCGTTCCAGCGCATCTGGAAGGCGACGTCCTGGCCGAGGTTGGCCTCGTACCAGATGTTGTCCTGCGAGGGGTCGACCACGCTGTCCACGATCATGCGGCGCACGTGGGTCGGGAAGAGGCTCGCGTAGACCCCGCCGAGGTAGGTGCCGTAGGAGACGCCGAGGAAGTTCAGCCTCGCCTCGCCGAGGGCGGCGCGGATCACGTCCATGTCGCGCGCGCTGTTCGGCGTGGTCATGTGCGGCAGCATCTCGCCGCTGCGCTCCTTGCAGCCGTCCGCGTACTCGGCGGCGAGCTTGCGCTGGGCGAGCTTGTCGGCCTCGCCGTCCGGGACCGGGTCGGCCTTGGGGGCCTTCACGAACTCCTGCGGGTCGATGCAGGAGATGGGCGCGGAGTGGCCGACACCGCGGGGGTCGAAGCCGACGAAGTCGTACGCCTTGGAGGCGTTGACCCACAGCGGGCTCTTGGTGGTGACCCGGCGCGGGAAGCGCATGCCGGAACCGCCGGGGCCGCCGGGGTTGTAGACGAGCGCGCCCTGGCGCTCCTGCTGGGTGCCCGTGCTGCCGATCCGGTCGACGGCGATCTCGATGGTCTTGCCGTACGGCTTCGCGTAGTCGAGCGGGACCTTCACCCAGCCGCACTGGATGGGCTTCTCCAGGCCCCAGTCCGCGGGGCAGTCCTTCCAGTCGATCCCGGTACGGGCGGCGCGGGCGGCGGCGATCTGAACCCCCAGCACCTCCGGCAGCTTCGGGCCGTTGTCGGTCGCGGCCGCGGCGGCCGGCGGGGCCAGCAGCAGGCTCGCCGCCAGTGTGCCGGTGATCAGTGTGGCGGCGCTCCCCAGCGTCGCGTTGCGTATCACGTGGTTGTTCCCCCTGCGTCAGGTGCCGCCGTGGGCGGCCGGGTTGGTCGGGGTCGGTCGTCGGCGTGCAGGGGGATCCTGTCGTCTGATCCGGGACCGGCGACAGAGCTCGATCGACTTCTTTGCCAACCCGATAACCGGAAAGGCGTGTACCGCTGAGCGGTGCCTGATTCGTCCCCCGTTCACCCGTGGTACGTGCGGCAGGCCGCGTCGAGCACCTCGCGCAGCCGCAGGGCGTCCGGGGCCAGGGCCGTCACGAGGACCGCCGGCCCGGCCAGCGGCGTCACCACCGCGCACTCCCCCAGCACCCGGGCCGCGGGCGGGTCCCCGGCGAAGTCGGGGTCCACGACGAGGAGCTGGCCGAGCGCCCGGTGGCCGGCCAGTCCCGCCGGGCCGTCCCAGCCGCCGGGCGCACCGGGCCCGCAGGTGAGTTCCTGGTCCAGCAGCGGACGGCCGCCCCGGGTGACGGTGAGCCGGCTGCTCAGCAGGCCCGGGGCCTCCCCCGCGCGTCCGAGCACCTGCTCCTCGCGCAGCAGCAGCCGGGCGGTGGGGGCCAGCGCGACCCGGGTGCGCACCCGCAGTTCGCTGCCGCGCACCGAGACCAGAGGCTCGGGCAGCCACCGCACCGACGCCCCGTCCTCCAGGGTCAGGCGTACGTCGTACCGCGCGGGTTCGCCGCCCCGGCCGGGCAGTGCCAGGGTGGCCGCCGCCGAGGCGAGGGCGAGGCGCGCGCCGGGCCCGGCGGCGGCCTCGACGGTGAGGTGGTCCCCGCCCAGCGGCGCGCTCATCGCGCCGACCAGCATGACCCGGGCCTCGGCCCCGGACCCCCGGGTGCGGCGCAGCGCGAGCGGCCCCTCGCCGGCCAGCAGCGGCAGGGCGGTGCCGCCCCGCCCGTCGGCCACGGCGTGGATCCGGGCGGTGGCCCGGAGGCCCGACGCGGGCACGGGGACGGAGTGCGGGGGGACCCGCGGCGGGGAGAGCGGGGGTGCGCTGGTCACCGTACGGTCCAGGCGGCGAACCGCTCGCGCACCCAGGCGGCCACCGGGGCCACCCCTTCGGGTCCGCGGAGCGACTGGAAGGCGACGGGCAGTTCACCGCGCTGCTCGGCGGCGTCGCGTGCCATCCGGCCGAGGTCGGAGCCGACGTACGGGGCGAGGTCGGTCTTGTTGACGACGAGGAGGTCGGCGGTGGTGACGCCGGGGCCGCCCTTGCGGGGGATGTCGTCCCCGCCGGCCACGTCGATGACGAAGATCTGGGCGTCGACGAGACCGCGGGAGAAGGTGGCGGTGAGGTTGTCCCCGCCGGACTCGACGAGGATCAGGTCCAGTCGGCCGTGCTCCCGGAAGGTGTCCTCCAGTTCCTCGACGGCCTCCAGGTTGGCGGAGATGTCGTCGCGGATGGCGGTGTGCGGGCAGGCTCCGGTCTCGACGGCGGTGATCCGCTCGGGCGGCAGGACGGCCTCGCGGAGCAGGAACTCGGCGTCCTCGCGGGTGTAGATGTCGTTGGTGACGACGGCCATGGACAGTTCGGTGCGCAGCGCGCGGCACAGGGCCGCCACGGTGGCGGTCTTGCCGGAGCCGACGGGCCCGCCGAGTCCGATGCGCAGGGCGCGGCGGGTGCCGTCGGCGCGGAGCGGGGCGGCGCTGTGGGTGTGCCGGTGGGGGTAGGTCACGGCGTGGTCGAGGTGCATGGGGGGGGTGTCTCCTTCGGTGGGTCAGGAAGCGAACAGGCGTACCGGCCAGTCGGCATGGATCTCCGCCGAGATGTCCAGCAGCGGCGAGGAGGCCGCGGGCAGCGCCTCCGGCCCTTCGGTCCGGGCCCGCAGTGCGGCCCCGGCCGCCCGCGCGGAGACCGCGTCGAGTTCGGGGGCGAGCCGGGCCAGGACCCCGCTCGCCTCGAAGGGGTCCAGGCCCAGCAGCCGTACCGTCGCGGTCGCGGGTCCGCCGACGCTCTCGTACGCCGCCACGTGCGCGGCGTCGAGCGGCCCGAGCCCGGCCGCCCGGGCGGTGACGCCGAGCACCACGGGCTGGTGGGCGCCGCGCGGGAAGGCGGCGGCCAGCGCCTCCAGTTCGGGTGCGGGCCAGGTGGCCCGGGCGGCGCGCAGCAGCTGCCGGCCGAGCCTGCGGGCCGCGGTGCGCAGGGCGGGCGAGGGGGTCCGGGCGTCGGCGGCGGCGTCGAGTTCCGCCGGGTCGAGCCCGAGGGCGGCGGCCGCCGCCAGCGCGGCCGCGGTGAGTCCGGCGGTGTGCAGCCGGCCCCGGCAGAACTCCTCCAGGGTGGCGGCGTCGTGGATGCGGCCCGCCTTGCAGGCGGCCTCGGCCCCGCCGGAGTGGGCGTGCCCACCGGCGGGGAAGCGGCCGTCCGCGAGGACGAGCAGGGCGGCGAGGCTCACGGCAGGAGGCCTCTCGTCAGGCTGCACTCCATCAGAAGAGGAAGTACCGCTGGGCCATGGGCAGTTCCGCCGCGGGTGCGGGTTCGACGACCTCCCCGTCGATGGTGACCGTGAAGGTGTCGGCGTCGACCTTGACCCTCGGCATGGCGTCGTTGTTGCGCATGTCGGCCTTGCCGACCTTGCGGGTGCTCTCGATGGCGGTGAACTGCTTGCCGAGTCCGAGGCGTTCGGGCAGCCCGTTGTCGAGGGCGGCCTGTGCGGTGAAGTTCAGCGAGTTCAGGGCGGGGGCGCGCCCGTGGCTGCCGAACATCGGGCGGGGCATGACGGGCTGCGGGGTGGGGATGGAGGCGTTGGCGTCGCCCATCTGCGCGTAGGCGATCTGGCCGCCCTTGATGACGAGTTCGGGTTTGACGCCGAAGAAGGCCGGGTTCCACAGGACCAGGTCGGCGAGTTTGCCGGTCTCGACCGAGCCGATCTCGCGGGCGAGCCCCTGGGCCACGGCGGGGTTGATCGTGTACTTCGCGACGTAGCGGCGGGCCCGCTGGTTGTCGGCGGGTCCGTCGCCGGGGAGGAAGCCGCGCCGCTTCTTCATCACGTGGGCGGTCTGCCAGGTGCGCAGCACGACCTCGCCGACCCGGCCCATGGCCTGGGAGTCGGAGGAGATGATGGAGATGGCCCCGAGGTCGTGCAGGACGTCCTCGGCGGCGATGGTCGAGGGCCGGATGCGGGATTCGGCGAAGGCGAGGTCCTCGGGGACGGCCGGGTTGAGGTGGTGGCAGACCATCAGCATGTCGAGGTGTTCCTCGACGGTGTTGACGGTGTGCGGCCGGGTGGGGTTGGTGGAGCTCGGCAGGATGTTGGGCTCGGAGACCACGGTGATGATGTCGGGGGCGTGCCCGCCGCCCGCGCCTTCGGTGTGGTACGAGTGGATGGTCCGTCCCGCGATGGCCGCGAGGGTGTCGTCGACGAAGCCGGCCTCGTTGAGGGTGTCGGTGTGGATGGCGACCTGGGCGCCGGTCTCGTCGCAAACGCTCAGGCAGGCGTCGATGACGGCCGGGGTGGACCCCCAGTCCTCGTGGATCTTGAATCCAAGGGCGCCGCCGCGCAGTTGGGAGTGCATGGCCTCGCGGGACATGGTGTTGCCCTTGCCGAGGAGGCCGATGTTGACCGGGTAGGCCTCCAGTGCCGCGAACATCCGGGCCAGGTGCCAGGGTCCGGGCGTGACGGTGGTGGCCTTGGTGCCTTCGGCCGGTCCGGTGCCCCCGCCGACGAGGGTGGTGATCCCCGAGGCCAGCGCCGCGTCGATGACCGTCGGGGAGATGAAGTGCACGTGGGCGTCGACGGCGCCGGCGGTGACGATCTTCCCGTTGCCCGCGATGATCTCGGTCTCGGGGCCGATGACGAGTGCCGGGTCGACCCCGTCCATGGTGTCGGGGTTGCCGGCCTTGCCGATGCCGCAGATCCGGCCGTCGCGGATGCCGAGGTCGGCCTTGACGATGCCCCAGTGGTCGAGGACGACGACGCCGGTGATCACGGTGTCGGGGGCGCCCTCCGCCCGGGTGGTGCGGGCCTGGCCCATGGACTCGCGGATCACCTTGCCGCCGCCGAAGACGGCCTCGTCCCCGGCCCGGCCGGGTCCGCCGCTGAGGTCCTGCTCGATCTCGACGAAGAGCTCGGTGTCGGCGAGCCGGATCCGGTCTCCGGCGGTCGGCCCGAAGAGGTCGGCGTACACCTGGCGGGAGATCTCAGCCATCGAGCGGCCCTCCGGTCTGCCCGCGCAGTCCCGGTACGGTGCGCAGGCCCCCCAGCGGTACGAGTTCCACCGCGACCGGGATGCCCGGCTCGAAGCGGACGGCCGTACCGGCGGCGACGTTGAGGCGGAGCCCGCGGGCGGCGGCGCGGTCGAAGTCGAGGCCGGGATTGGCCTCGGCGAAGTGGTAGTGGGAGCCGACCTGGACCGGGCGGTCGGCGGCGTTGAGCACGGTGAGGCGGGTGACGGGGCGGCCCTCGTTGAGGCGCACCGGGCCGTCCCCGTAGGCGATCTCGCCGGGGATCATGCGGGCACTCCTGTTCAGACGATGGGGTCGTGGACGGTGACGAGCTTGGTGCCGTCCGGGAAGGTCGCCTCGACCTGGACGTCGTGGATCATCTCGGGGATCCCCTCCATGACGTCCTCGCGGCGCAGGACGGTGCGGCCTGAGGCCATCAGCTCGGCCACGGTCCGCCCGTCGCGGGCCCCTTCGAGGATGTGGGACGTGATCAGCGCGATCGCCTCGGGGTGGTTGAGCCGGACCCCGCGCGCCCTTCGCTTCTCGGCCACGTCCGCAGCCACGTGGATGAGCAGTCTTTCCTGCTCGTGCGGTGTCAGATGCACTCGTCATCACCAAGTTTCCGGGACAAGATCAACAGCGTGCCGGGGCGACCCTAGCCGCCTTCAACACTTCGTTGACCTGCGCATATCCGAGCCAAGCATGTCTTGCCCAACACAGGAGAAGGCTTTCCGTCCCGACCACCGCCGCTTTACCGGATCATGGGTGATCATTGGCGGTCGAACGTGGCCGCCACGCTAAGGCCCGCGCTTTTCCGCTGCGTTAACCCACGTTTCGGGCAGGCACCCGGTTCAACTCCGCTGCCTCAGGAACCCGGTTCCGTATACGGATTCGCATGCGCCTTCGGCTACGGAATCCCCACCGAGGAGACACATGTTCGTCAATCCCGTCCGGCACATCACCTTCGACGCCCTCGACCCCTACCGGGTCGCCGAGTTCTGGTCCGCGGTGACCGGCTTCCCCATCCACCCCGACGACGTGGAGGGGGACGACGAGATCCTGCTGGAGCCGGGGCGGCCCGGGGTGCCCGGCCTGCTGTTCATCCGGGTGCCGGACGCCAAGTCCGTCAAGAACCGGGTCCACTTGGACATCGAGCCGCCCACCGGCACCCAGGACGAGACCGTCGAGCGGCTGATCGGGCTCGGCGCGAAGCTCGTGGACGACCGCCGCGACGAGGACGGCGTCCTGGGCTGGGTCGTGCTCGCCGACCCCGAGGGCAACGAGCTGTGCATCGAGCGCAGCGCGGTGGAACGCGGCACCGCCTGAGCCCGGTCAGCAGCCGGTCGCGCTCCGCGCCGCCGTCGGCGCCCCGACGGCCCAGGGCAGCGCGATCCACACCGTCTTGCCCCCCTCCTCGGTCGGCGCGACCGAGAGCCGGCCGCCCGCCTCCGCGGCGAGCCAGCGGATGATGACCATGCCCCGGCCGTTGTCCTGCTGGACGGCGGCCGGGAGCCGCTTGGGCCAGCGCGGGTGGCTGTCGGTCACCCCGACGCGCAGCCACTCCTGCCGCTCCAGCCGGATGTCGACGGTGAAGGTGGGCGACTGGCCGAAAGTGTGCTGTACGGCGTTGGTGGCGAGCTCCGAGACGATCAGCCGGACGCTGTCCGCGGTCTCGGCGTCTTCGGGGAGTCCCCATTCGCTCAGCACGTCCGCCACGTAGCGGCGGGCGGCGGCGACCGAGGCGGGATCGCTCGGCAGAGTGACGGATGCTTCCTGGTGGTCTGCCATGGCGACGGTCCCTTTCCCACCGGGGCGGAACCGCCCCGGATCTGTGCTGGACGCCAGAGTGCCACCCATCGTGCCGCCACACCCGCCGTTCCCCCAAGATCTGCATATATCTGTCGCTCGATGCGGTGAACTCTGCTACGGAAGAGCGTATTTGGACGGCAGACTGGTGCGAGCTGTGCCGGTGGAAGGGAGGCGGGTGTGCAGCACGGTCCCGCGGTGCGTCGGCGCAAGCTCGGCGAGGAACTGCGTGCCCTGCGTGACCGGACCGGACTCACCAGTGGTGAGGCCGCCCGGATCATGGGCTGGCACCAGTCGAAAATCAGCCGCATCGAGACAGGCCGCAGCGGTGTGAAGCCGGAGGACATCCGGCTGCTCCTCGACGTCTACGGGGAGGTCGTGAGCCCGGAGCAGCGCGCCCTGCTGGAGGCCCTGTCGGCCTCGGCCGCCGGCCCCGGTCCGGCCGGTGACACCGGGCGGGGCCGCCAGTGGTGGCACGACTACCGGGGGCTGCTGCCGCAGGAGTACCGGGACTTCATCAGCCTGGAGGCGGGCGCCCGGTCGGCCCGCACGGTGGAACTGTCCGTGGTGCCCGGACTGCTGCAGACCTCCGGGTACGCGCGGGCGGTGACCCGGGCCGCGCTGGGCGGGCTGCCGGAGCCGAAGGTGGACGCGCTGGTCGACGTACGGCTGGCGCGGCAGTCGGTGCTGCGGGCCGATCCGCCGCTGGAGCTGAGCGCGGTCCTGGACGAGGCGGTGCTGCGCCGGCAGATCGGCGGGCCCGGGGTGATGGCCGAGCAGTTGCGGCACCTGGTGGAGGTGTCCCGGCTGCCCCAAGTGTGTCTGCAGGTCCTGCCGTTCAGCGTCGGCGGCCATCTCGGCCTGACAGGACCGTTCGTGATTTTTTCATTTCCGGACATCGCTGATCTGGATGTGGTGGTACTCGACCATTTGACGAGTAGCCTCTATCTGGAGCGGAAGGAAGACCTAGAGGCGTACAGCGCCGCGTTCCGCACCATCCAGGAACACGCCCTCCCGCCCCAGGACTCGTCGGATCTCATCAGCAGCCTTGCTGACGACGCGTAAGGAGGCACCCCCGTGTCCGCAACCCCCTTATCCAGCGGCGGACTTCTGATCAGCGCGCGGTGGCGGCGGAGCAGCCGCAGCACCGGAATGAACAACTGCGTGGAAGCGGCCGCCCTCGGCGGCGACCTGCTGGCCGTCCGCGACTCGAAGCGGGCGGACGGCCCGGCCGTGCTCTTCACCGGGCCGGCCTGGAACGGCTTCCTCGCCTCCGTACGGGCGGACGCGCGTAGCTCCGACTAACGGTCCGTGGCTCCGGCGGGCGCGGTCCGAAGGATCGTCCCGACCGCCCGGTTGATCTCCTCCCCCGTGAGATCGGCCCGGGCGGTCAACCGCAGCCGGGAGATGCCGTCCGGCACCGACGGCGGGCGGAAGCACCCCACGGACAGACCTGCCTCGCGGCAGTCGGCGGCCCAGCGCAGTGCCGCCGACGCCGACGGGGCCCGTACCGACACCACGGCCGCGTCCGGCCGGGCCGCGGTCAGGCCGGACGCGGTGAGCCGCCCGTACAGCCGGTCGGCCACCTCGCGGGCGCGGCCCGCCCGCTCCGGTTCCCTCCGGAGCAGGCGCAGGCTCGCCAGCGCCGCGCCCGCGGCGGCCGGGGCCAGCCCGGTGTCGAAGATGAAGGTGCGCGCCGTATTGACCAGGTGCCTGATCACCTTGGCCGGACCGAGTACGGCTCCGCCCTGGCTGCCCAGGGACTTCGAGAGGGTCAGCGTCGCGACCACGTAGGGCGCGCCCGCGAGCCCGGCGGCGTGCAGCGCGCCGCGGCCGCCCTCGCCGAGCACGCCCAGTCCGTGGGCGTCGTCCACGACCAGGGCCGCGCCCTCGTCGCGGCAGGCGGCGGCGTACCCGGCGAGCGGGGCGGCGTCCCCGTCCACGGAGAACACCGAGTCGCTGACCAGCAGCGCCCGTCCGTCGTGCGCGGCGAGCGTCTTGCGCGCGGTGTCCGGGTCGGAGTGCGGGATCACGGCGGTCTCGGCGCGCGAGAGCCGGCAGCCGTCGACGATCGAGGCGTGGTTGCCGGCGTCGGAGACGACCAGCGTCCCCCAGTCGCCCAGCGCGGTGACGGCGGCGAGGTTGGCCGCGTACCCGGAGGAGAGGACCAGCGCGGCCTCGAAACCGCAGAAGTCGGCGAGCTCGCGCTCCAGCTCCGCGTGCAGCTCCGTCGTACCCGTCACCAGACGGGAACCGGTGGCTCCGGCGCCCCAGCGCTCGGCCGCCTCCCGTGCCCCGCGGATCGTCTCGGGGTGCCGGGACAGGCCGAGGTAGTCGTTGCTCGCGAGGTCCAGGAGCGGCGACACCGGCGGCCGCGGGCGGAGCGTGCGCACCAGCCCGGCCTGTTCCCGCGCGCTCTCCGCGGCATCGATCCAGGCGAAGACATCCTCGGGCTCGGGGGTGTGCTGGGGCATCGGCATGTCCTCGTGTTTTGTCGGCAGTCCACAGACCTGCCCGACCCTAGCGGCCGTGACCAGTGCGCCAGGTGTGGTGATACACACACACCCATCCGGCCATGTTGTGCGATCTCTCCTTGGCCGGGATGGGTGCTGTGGTCCAGGATCGGGGGCATGGACCTGCTGAACACCCTGGTGGACAAGGGGCTGCGGCGCGAGCTGCCGACCCGCGAAGAAGCGCTCGCCGTACTGGCGACTTCTGACGACGAACTGCTCGACGTGGTGGCCGCGGCCGGCAAGGTGCGCCGCCAGTGGTTCGGGCGTCGGGTCAAGCTGAACTACCTGGTCAACCTGAAGTCCGGGCTGTGCCCGGAGGACTGCTCCTACTGCTCGCAGCGCCTCGGGTCGAAGGCCGAGATCCTCAAGTACACGTGGCTGAAGCCGGAAGAGGCCTCCCAGGCCGCCGCCGCCGGTGTCGCGGGCGGCGCGAAGCGGGTCTGCCTGGTCGCGAGCGGCCGCGGGCCGACGGACCGGGACGTGGACCGCGTCGGCAGGACCATCGAGGCGATCAAGGAGCAGAACGAGGGCGTCGAGGTCTGCGCGTGCCTCGGCCTGCTCTCGGACGGCCAGGCGGAGCGGCTGCGCGACGCGGGCGCGGATGCCTACAACCACAACCTCAACACGTCCGAGGCGACGTACGGGGCGATCACCAAGACCCACACCTACGCGGACCGGGTCGACACGGTACAGAAGGCGCACGCCGCCGGCCTGTCCGCGTGCTCCGGTCTGATCGCGGGCATGGGCGAGACCGACGAGGACCTGGTCGACGTCGTCTTCTCGCTGCGCGAGCTGGACGCGGACTCGGTCCCGGTCAACTTCCTGATCCCCTTCGAGGGCACCCCGCTGGCCAAGGAGTGGAACCTCACCCCGCAGCGCTGCCTGCGCATCCTGGCGATGGCGCGGTTCGTCTGCCCCGACGTCGAGGTCCGCCTCGCCGGCGGGCGCGAGGTGCACCTGCGCTCGCTGCAGCCGCTGGCCCTGCACGTGGTCAACTCGATCTTCCTGGGCGACTACCTGACCAGTGAGGGCCAGGCCGGCCAGGCCGACCTCGACATGATCGCGGACGCCGGTTTCGAGGTGGAGGGCGCCGGTACGTCGACCCTTCCCGCGCACCGTTCCGACGCGGCGGCCGCGGCCGCCGGCGGGGGCTGCGGCTCGAACGGCGGCGCCCCGGTCTGCGGTTCGGGCGCGGCCCCGGCCGACGACGCCACGGCGGCGGGCTGCGGCTCGGCGTGCGGCGGCTGCGCCGGGCACGGACCCGCCGAGGCGAAGCCCGTACCGGCCCAGGCCGAGGCCGGCGAGGTCCGGCCGGAGCTGGTGGCCGTACGCCGCCGCGGCGCGGGGACGGACATCGCTCCCAATGCCTGACCGGCCCGACCCGCTCGACGCGCCCTCGTCCGGCGCGGAACTGCTCGCACTGGACCGGCAGCACGTCTGGCACCCGTACGGTCCGATGCCCGGCCGGCAGGAGCCGCTGGTCATCGCCTCCGCCTCGGGGGTGCGGCTGCGCCTCGCCGAGCCCGCCCAGGGGGAGGGCCACGAGGAGCTCGTCGACGGCATGTCCTCCTGGTGGTCGGCCATCCACGGCTACAACCACCCGGTGCTCAACGAGGCCGTGACCACGCAGCTGGGCCGGATGTCACACGTGATGTTCGGCGGGCTCACCCATGAGCCCGCCGTCCGGCTCGCCGCGAAGCTCGTCGAGATCACCCCGCCGGGACTGGAACACGTCTTCCTCTGCGACTCGGGCTCGGTGTCCGTCGAGGTCGCGGTCAAGATGTGCCTGCAGTACTGGCGTTCGGTGGGCCGGACGGGCAAGACCCGGCTGCTGACCTGGCGCGGCGGGTACCACGGGGACACCTGGCAGCCGATGGCCGTCTGCGACCCCGAGGGCGGCATGCACGAGCTGTGGCAGGGTCACCTGCCGCGGCAGGTCTTCGCGGACGCGCCGCCCGGCGGTTTCGACACGCCCGTGGACCCGGCGTACGCCGACCACCTGCGGTCCCTGATCGCCGCGCACGCCGACGAACTGGCCGCCGTCATCGTGGAGCCGGTGGTACAGGGCGCGGGCGGGATGCGTTTCCACCACCCCGCCCACCTCCGGGTGCTGCGCGAGCTGTGCGACGAGTACGGCGTCCTCCTCATCCTGGACGAGATCGCGACGGGCTTCGGCCGGACCGGCGCGCTCTTCGCCGCCGACCACGCCGGGATCACCCCGGACGTGATGTGCCTGGGCAAGTCGCTGACCGGCGGCTACCTCACCCTCGCGGCGACCCTGTGCACGGAACGGGTCGCCGACGGGATCTCCCGCGGCGAGGTGCCCGTCCTCGCGCACGGGCCGACCTTCATGGGCAACCCGCTCGCCTCGGCGGTGGCGCTCGCCTCGATCGAACTCCTCCTCGGGCAGGACTGGGCGACCGACGTCAAGCGCATCGAGGCGGGGCTGCGCGAAGGCCTGGCGGCCGCGGCCGGGATCCCCGGCGTACGGGACGTACGCGTCCTCGGCGCCATCGGCGTGGTGCAGCTGGACCACGAGGTCGACGTGGCGGCCGCGACCCGGGCGGCGGTGCGCGAGGGCGTGTGGCTGCGCCCGTTCCGGGACCTGATCTATGTGATGCCGCCGTTCGTCACCGGCGAGGCGGACGTGACCCGTATCTGCCGTGCGGTGTGCGCGGCGGCGCAGGAAGGCTGAGATGTCCGTAGTGATGGTGTCCGGGACGGGCACCGAAATCGGCAAGACGGTGGTCACCTCGGCGATCGCGGCCGCCGCGCTCGCGGCCGGCCGCTCGGTGGCGGTACTCAAGCCCGCGCAGACGGGCGTCGGTCCGCAGGAGCCCGGGGACGCGGCGGAGGCGGTCCGCCTGGCCGGCTCCGCCGTCACCGCGGTGGAACTGGCCCGCTACCCGGAGCCCTTGTCCCCGCACAGGGCGGCCCGCCGCGCGGGGCTGCCGGCCCTCTCCCCGGCGGAGATCGCGGAGGCGGCGCGGCAGTTGTCCGAGACGCACGACCTGGTCCTGGTGGAGGGTGCGGGCGGGCTGCTGGTCCACTTCGACGATGAGGGCAACACCCTGGCCGACGCGGCCCGGCTGCTCGGCGCGCCGACCGTGATCGTCGCCCAGGCCGGCCTCGGAACCCTCAACTCCACCACCCTCACCGCGGAAGCCCTGCGGGCCCGCGACCTGACCCCGCTCGGCGTGGTCGTCGGCAGCTGGCCGCGGGACCCGGACCTGGCGGCCCGCTGCAACCTGGCGGACCTCCCGACGGCCTCGGCCCTGCCCCTCCTGGGCGCGGTCCCCGAGGGCTCGGGCACCCTCTCCCCCGACGAGTTCCGCGCATCGGCCCCCACCTGGCTGGCCCCACCCCTCTCGGGCACCTGGTCGGCGCAGTCCTTCCTCACCACCTGGTCCCCACCGGCCTACACCCTCACGAACGCCTGACCCCCGGGGCCCCGCCGCACAATCCAGCCCCGCCGGCGCAATCCAGCCCCGCCGGCGCTTGAGGCGCCGGGCCGGGGGCGGAACCCCAATCTTCGACCCCGCCGGCACAGTCCAGCCCCGCCGGCGCTTGAGGCGCCGGGCCGGGGGCGGAACCCCAATCTTCGACCCCGCCGGCACAGTCCAGCCCCGCCGGCGTTTGAGGCGCGGGGTCCGGGGCGGAGCCCCGTTCTTTCGGCCGCGCCGGCGTCGGCGGCGCGGGCCCGGGGCCGGCCGAGCCCCGGCATTCGGACCGCGAGGGATGAGGCCCTGCCGACCGGGCACGCTGGAGGTACCCGAACATCCGCCCCCGGGAGGTCCGTCATGCCGCGCCCCCGCCCCACCCCGCCCCACGACCCCGTCCACCACCCGGTCTTCGCCCGCTTCTACGCCCGCGCGAGCAAAGCCGCCGAGACCCGCGCCGGCATCGCCCCCCTCCGCCGCGAGCTGCTGCACGGCGTCTCCGGCCGCGTCATCGAGATCGGCGCCGGCAACGGCCTGAACTTCCCGCACTACCCCCGCGCCGTCTCCGAGGTCGTCGCCGTCGAACCGGAGCGCACCCTCCGCCGCCTCGCGTCCTCCGCCGCGCTCCGCTGCGAGGTCCCCGTGGACGTCGTACCCGGCGCCGCGGAGGCCCTCCCGGTCAAGAGCGAGGCCTTCGACGCCGCCGTCGCCTCGCTGGTGCTGTGCACCGTACGGGACCTGCCCCGCTCCCTCGCCGAACTGCACCGAGTCCTGCGCCCCGGCGCCGAGCTGCGCTTCTTCGAGCACGGCCGCGCGCCCGGCCCCGCCATGGCGGCCGTCCAGCGCGCCCTGGACCGGACCGTCTGGCCCCACCTCTTCGGCGGCTGCCACACCGCGCGCGACCCGCTCGCCGCCATCGAGGCCGCCGGTTTCCGGATCGTCTCGCACCGCCGCCTGCGGCTGCCCGAGCGCGGTCCGGCCCTGCCGACCTCCTACTGCGTCATCGGGTCGGCCCGCCGAGCGGCTTGACCCAGCGCTTCCACTGGTCCTGGGGTCCGTAGCCCGCGGCCTCCCAGGCCAGGTGGGCGCGCGCGTTGCGGACGAGCACCATCGCGTCCGCCCGCCGCCCGCCGAGCGCCACGAAGCGCTCCTCGGCGGCGGCCAGCAGCGCGGTCCCGATCCCCTGGCGCCGGTGGCCGGGGTGCACCGCGAGCCGGTACAGGTGACAGCGCCAGCCGTCGAACCCCGCGATCACCGTGCCGACGAGCTCTCCGTCGCGCCGCGCGATCAGCAGCGACTGCGGATCGCGGTCGTGGAGGCGCTCGACCCCGGCGAGGTCGTCGCTGATACTCGTTCCCTCGGCGGCGGCCTTCCAGAAGTCCAGCACGGGGCCGAGGTCGGCGGCCGACGCGGGTCCGATCCGAAGATCACTCATGTCCGGATCCCATCATCCGCCCGCGCTCCGCCAAAAGAATGATCCGCTCTCTTTGCCCGTCCTTTACCATGTGGGAAAAGGTCCCTCTTGAGTGAAAGGTGTGAGCGTCCGCCCATGGGCGAGCCTCCCAGTCCCCGACACAAGCGTCCGCGACACCGCGCGGTCCCCCTCCTCCTGGCCGATCATGGGACGGAGGTGATCGACCGATGACCGAGGTGCTCCTGCTCGTCGTGGCACTGCTGCTCTGCGTCGCCTGCGGAGTCTTCGTCGCGGCCGAGTTCTCGCTGACGACCGTGGAACGGAGCGAGCTCGAGCGGGCCGTCGAGCGCGGTGAGCGCGGGGCCGACAGCGCCCTGGCCGCCGTCCGCACCCTGACGTTCCAGCTCTCCGGCGCCCAGCTCGGCATCACCGTGACCGGTCTGGTCATCGGCATGATCTCCAAGCCGTCCATCTCCACCCTGCTCAAGGGCCCGTTCGAGGCGATGGGCCTGTCCGCCGGCGCCGCCTCCTCCACCGCCCTGGTCCTCGGCACCGTCCTGTCGACCGTGGTGCTGATGGTCGTCGGCGAGCTGGTGCCCAAGAACTGGGCGATCTCCTCCCCGCTGGCGATCGCCAAGCGCGTGGCGACCGCGCAGCGCGTGTTCAGCCGGGCCTTCAAGCCCCTGATCAGCCACCTCAACACCACCGCGAACCACATGGTGCGCCGTCTCGGCATGGAGCCGGCCGAGGAGCTGGCCTCCGCGCGGACTCCGCAGGAGCTGGTCGCCCTGGCGCGCCACTCCGCGAAGCAGGGCGCCCTGGAGAAGGACACCGCCGAGCTGTTCGTGCGGACCCTGAACCTGGCCGACCTGACCGCGGAGAACGTGATGACCCCGCGCGTCCAGGTCACCGCCCTCGACGTGCAGGCCACCGCCGAGGACGTGGCGAACGCGACGCTCGCCACCGGCCTGTCCCGTTTCCCGGTCTACCGGGGAAGCCTCGACACCGTGGTCGGCACCGTCCACATCAAGGACGTGCTGGCGCTGCCTGCCGAGGAGCGCCGCCGCCGTCCGGTGTCGCAGCTGCTGCGCGAGCCCCTGCTCGTACCGGAGTCGCTGACGGTGGACCGGCTGCTGGACCGGCTGTCCGGCAAGCAGACGATGGCCGTGGTGATCGACGAGTACGGCGGCACGGCCGGTGTGGCCACGCTGGAGGACATCGTCGAGGAGGTCGTCGGCGAGGTCCGCGACGAGCACGACCCGCACGAGACCCCGGACCTGGCCCCGGCCGGTACGGACGACTCCGGGCGCCTCGTCTACTCCGCCGACGGAGCCGCGCGCACCGACCAGCTCCGGCGGATCGGCCTGCGGGTGCCGGACGGTCCGTACGAGACCCTGGCCGGTCTGATAGCGACCGAGCTGGGCCGGATCCCGGCCGTCGGCGACCAGCTGGACCTGGACGGCTGGCACCTGGACGTGGTGGACGCCGGCGGACGCCGGGCGGCGCGGGTGCTGCTGC
Organism: Streptomyces sp. NPDC029164; assembly: GCF_055563995.1. Taxonomy (NCBI): domain Bacteria; kingdom Bacillati; phylum Actinomycetota; class Actinomycetes; order Kitasatosporales; family Streptomycetaceae; genus Streptomyces; species Streptomyces sp. NPDC029164. The sequence continues at coordinate 83,253 of NZ_JBVHWW010000022.1, forward strand.
ACGCCCCGGCCGAGCGCGCCGGCGGAACGGAGGAGGCCCGATGACCGTCATCCAGCTGCTGATCGGGCTGGCGAGCCTGGTCGTCAACGCCTTCTTCGTCGGCGCGGAGTTCGCGCTGATCTCGGTCCGGCGCAGCCAGATCGAGCCGTACGCCGAGCAGGGCGACCGGCGTGCCCGCGCCGTCCTGTGGGGCCTGGAGCACGTGTCGGCGCTGATGGCGGCGGCGCAGCTGGGCATCACGCTGTGCACCCTGGTGCTGGGTGTGGTGGCCGAGCCGGCCATCGCGCACCTGCTGACCCCGCTGTTCGACCTCGTCGGGGTACCCGACGGGCTGACGCACGCGATCTCCTTCGCGGTGGCGCTGTCGCTGGCGACGTACCTGCACATGCTCTTCGGCGAAATGGTGCCGAAGAACGTGGCGCTGTCCGAGCCGGTGCGCACCGCGCTGCTGCTGGGACCGCCGCTGGTGACCCTCACCAGGGCGCTGCGGCCGGTGATCTTCGCGATCAACGCCTTCGCCAACGTCCTGCTGCGACTGCTGCGGGTGGAGGTGAGGGACGAGATCGCGGCGAGCTTCTCGGACGACGAGCTGGCACGGATGGTGAAGGACTCCAGTGACGCGGGTCTGCTCGACGACCGGGCGAGCGAGCGCCTGCACGACGCCCTGGAACTGGGCCGGCGGCCGGTGACGGATGTGGTGCTGCCGGCGGGCCAGGTGGTCTCGGCCCGCGTGGGCATCACCCCCGCCGGCCTGGAGCGACTGTCGGCCGAGTCCGGGTACTCCCGGTTCCCGGTGATCGACGAACAGGACGGGATCCTGGGCTACCTGCACGTGAAGGACGCCCTGGACGCGGACGGGGACGCACGGAACGAGCCGTTCCCGGTGTCGGTGCTGCGGCCGATCGCCCAGGTGCGGGCGGAGACCCCGCTGGACGACGTACTGACCGCCATGCGCCGCAGCCGTACGCACCTGGCGGCGGTGCTCGGGGCGGAGGGTGCCATGACGGGCCTGGTGACGATGGAGGACGTGCTGCGGGAGCTGTTCGGCAGGCCCGCGTCCGCCTGATCCGTGGGGGGGGTGTGGTCCCCGGCCCTGCGGGGCCGGGGTACCGCGCGGTAACATCACTCCGCCATGGAGATGAATGCCTCTTACACCAGTTTCGTCGCGATCGGCGACTCCTTCACCGAGGGCATGTCGGACCTGCTGCCGGACGGCTCCTACCGGGGCTGGGCCGATCTGCTGGCCGCCCGCCTCGCCGCGCGCGAGCCGGGCTTCCGCTACGCCAACCTCGCGGTCCGCGGGAAGCTGATCGGGCAGATCGCCGAGGACCAGGCCCCGGTGGCGGCGGCGATGGGCGCCGACGTGGTGACCCTGGTGGGCGGTCTGAACGACGCGCTGCGCCCCAAGGTGGACATGGGCCGGGTCCGCGGCCACCTGGAGGCGGCGGTGGACACCCTCGCGCCGTCCTGCAAGCACCTCGTCCTCATGCGTTCTCCGGGGCGCAACGGACCGGTGATGGAACGCTTCCGGCCCCGCATGGAGGAGCTCTTCATCATCATCGAGGAGCTCGCCGCCCGGCACGGCGCCCTGGTGGTCGACCTGTACGGGGCTTCCGTGCTCGGCGATCAGCGGATGTGGGACGTGGACCGGCTGCACCTGACGGCGGAGGGGCACCGCCGGGTGGCCGAGGCCGTCTGGCAGACCCTGGGCCTGCCCGCCGAGGAGGACTGGCGCACGGAACTGCCCGTGGCCGCGCCCCCCGGCTGGACCGTGCGCCGGTCCCAGGACATGAGCTTCGCCCGGCAGCACCTGATCCCCTGGATCGGCCGCCGTCTGACGGGCCGCTCCTCCGGGGACGGCCGCCCGGCCAAGCGCCCGGAGCTGCTGCCGTACGGGGACGCACCGCTCTCGTAGCAAGCCACAATCGCGAGCGGGGGCCCTACCTGCGTAAACGCACAGCGGCAGCCCAAGTAGAATCCCTCCACGTGACTGCCAAGCCCCGCATCCCCAATGTCCTGGCCGGCCGCTACGCCTCCGCGGAGCTCGCCGTCCTGTGGTCCCCCGAGTACAAGGTGACGCTGGAGCGGCGGCTGTGGCTCGCCGTGCTGCGCGCCCAGAAGGACCTCGGTATCGAGGTCCCCGACGCGGCCCTCGCCGACTACGAGCGCGTCCTGGAGACCGTCGACCTCGCCTCCATCGCCGAGCGCGAGAAGGTCACCCGGCACGACGTGAAGGCCCGCATCGAGGAGTTCAACGCCCTCGCCGGTCACGAGCACGTCCACAAGGGCATGACCTCGCGCGACCTCACCGAGAACGTCGAGCAGCTGCAGATCCGGCTCTCGCTGGAGCTGGCCCGCGACCGCACGGTGGCGGTCCTCGCCCGCCTCGGCAAGCTGGCCGGCGAGCACGCCGAGCTGGTCATGGCCGGCCGCTCCCACAACGTGGCCGCGCAGGCCACCACCCTGGGCAAGCGGTTCGCCACCGCGGCCGACGAGCTGCTCGTCGCCTACGACCGCCTGGAGAACCTCCTCGGCCGCTACCCGCTGCGCGGGATCAAGGGCCCGGTGGGCACCGCCCAGGACATGCTGGACCTGCTCGGCGGCGACGCCGCCAAGCTCGCCGACCTGGAGCAGCGGATCGCCGCCCACCTCGGCTTCGCCCAGGCCTTCACCTCGGTCGGCCAGGTCTACCCGCGCTCGCTCGACTACGACGTGGTCACCGCGCTCGTGCAGCTGGCCGCCGCCCCCTCGTCGATCGCCAAGACGATCCGCCTGATGGCCGGCCACGAGCTGGTCACCGAGGGCTTCAAGCCCGGCCAGGTCGGCTCTTCCGCGATGCCGCACAAGATGAACACCCGCTCTTGCGAGCGCGTGAACGGCCTGATGGTCATCCTGCGCGGCTACGCCTCGATGACCGGCGAGCTGGCCGGTGACCAGTGGAACGAGGGCGACGTCTCCTGCTCCGTGGTCCGCCGGGTCGCCCTGCCGGACGCGTTCTTCGCCTTCGACGGCCTGCTGGAGACCTTCCTGACGGTCCTTGACGAGTTCGGCGCCTTCCCGGCCGTCGTCGCCCGCGAACTGGACCGCTACCTGCCCTTCCTCGCGACCACCAAGGTCCTGATGGGCGCGGTGCGGGCCGGCGTCGGCCGCGAGGCCGCCCACGAGGTCATCAAGGAGCACGCGGTGGCCTCCGCGCTCGCCATGCGCGAGCAGGGCGCCGAGCGCAACGAGCTGCTGGACAAGCTGGCCGCCGACGAGCGGATGCCGCTGGACCGGGCCCAGCTCGACGCCCTCATGGCCGACAAGCTGTCCTTCACCGGCGCCGCCGGTGACCAGGTCGCGACCGTGGTCTCCCGGATCGAGGCGATCGCCAAGCAGCACCCGGAGGCCGCCGGGTACGCGCCGGGGTCGATCCTCTGACCCCCGAAGAGCTGACCGCCGCCCGTGACCGCGTCCTCCCGGACGTGGTCGCGGGCGGTCTGCGTGTGCTGTTCTGCGGGATCAACCCCGGCCTCCTCTCCGCCGCGACGGGCCACCACTTCGCCCGCCCCGGCAACCGCTTCTGGCCCGTCCTGCACCTCTCGGGCTTCACCCCCCGCCGGCTGGCTCCGGCGGAGCAGGAGGAACTCCTCACCTACCGCCTCGGCATCACCAACGTCGTGGCCCGGGCCACCGCCCGCGCGGACGAACTGAGCGCCGAGGAGTTCCGCGAGGGCGGCCGCATCCTGACGGCCAAGGTGGAACTCCTGCGCCCCCAGTGGCTGGCGGTGGTCGGAGTGACGGCCTACCGCACCGCCTTCGGCGAGCGGAAGGCGCAGATCGGTCCCCAGGAGCGAACCATCGGCTCCACCCGCATCTGGGCCCTCCCCAACCCGAGCGGCCTCAACGCCCACTGGACCGCCGAGTCCATGGCCCAGGAGTACGCCCGCCTCCGCGCCGCCGCCGAGACTCCCGAGTTCCCGGACCGCTAGGGCGGGTCGATCACGGTGACCCCTGCCATCAGCAGGTAGGGGTCCCCCTCGGCCCGCTGCGCCACGTAGGCCACCAGCCACTGCTCCCCGGCCCGCCACAGGTGCACGTGGTCGGTGCTGTTGCTCAGCTCGTCCCACGGCTCCGGTATCTCCTCCCCGTCGAGCCCCCGTCCCAGCAGCGACCCGACGCTGAAGACCTGCGGATCTCCCCACCGGTCGGAGAGCGACTGGGTGAGCGCCCCGTACTCGGCGTTGATCTGGTCGGCCGCCTCGGTACGGCCCGCACCGCCGTCCTCCCAGAAGTCCGCGGTTCTGCCGACCGGGACGAGGTGGTAACCCGGGCCGCTGCTCTGCCCGCCGGACCAGACCGGCTCGGTGGGGAACTCCCGCACCCGGAGCCGGTCGATCATGTCGAGATGCTCTGCCGTGGTCATACCGTCAGTATCCCGACCACCACTGACAACTGGCCTGGCGTCATGCGTCCCGGCGCCGCACCGAGACCCACCCGGCGACGACCGCGGCCGCCGCCCACAGCGCCATCACACCGAGTCCCGTCCAGGGCCCGACGAGGTCACCGGCCTCCATCCGCATCATCATCTGCCCGGCCCGGTCCGGCAGGAGCTGGGCCGCGCCCTCGGCACGGGCTCCGATGACGAAGGACACCAGCAGCACGAAGGGTATGAGCAGGCTGAGCACGACCGCCGCGCTCCGCAGGACGGCCGTCAGCCCAGCCGCGAACAGCGTCATGAGCGTCAGGTACATCCCGCAGCCGAACACGGACCGGAGAGTGCCCGGGTCGCCCAGCTCCATGGCGTACGGCCCCATGAACACCTGGCCGGCCACGAAGGTGAAGAAGGCGGTGATCTGCCCCATCACGCATGCGAGTGCCCCCACCATGGCCATCTTCGACAGGTAGAAGCGGGTGCGGTTCGGCACGGCGGCCAGCGAGGTGCGCAGGGCTCCGTTGTGGAACTCGGCGGACAGCGCGTTCGCCCCGAAGGCGATCGCCGCTATCTGGCCGAAGTTGAGCCCGTAGTAGGCCGCGAGCAGCCTGTCGTCACCCATGCTGCCCTCTTCGGACTGGCCTATCGCCGCGGCGGTGAGCGCCTGGATCCCGGCGGTGGCGACGAAGATGGCGAGGTAGGCCCCTATGGTGCCGCGGAGGGACCGCAGCTTGATCCATTCCGAGTGCAGGACGGGCAGGGTGGGCACAGCGGAGCTCATGGCGAACCTCCTGAGTGGGTAAGGGGAGGGAAGGATCAGCGGGTTGCGGTGAACTGGGCGTGGTCGGCGGTGAGGTCCAGGTAGGCCTGCTCCAGCGAGGCCCGGTCGTCGGCGAGTTCCAGCACGGGCACGCCTTCCCGGGCTGCCAGGCTGCCGACCTGGTCGGCCTGTATGCCCTCGACGGTCCACCGCCCGTTCTCCCCGGTCACCAGCTCGAAGCCGTCCCGGGCCAGCGCGGCCCGCAGCCGAACCGGGTCGGAGGTGCGCAGGCGCACCCTCGGGGTGCTGCGGGCGTCGATGAACTCCTCCATCGAGGTGTCGGCGAGCAGCCTGCCGTTGCCGAGCACGACCAGGTGGTCGGCGAGTGCCGAGGTCTCCGACATCAGATGACTGGAGACGAGGACGGTGCGTCCCTCGGCGGCCAGACCTCGCATCAGCTCGCGGATCCAGATGATGCCTTCGGGGTCGAGGCCGTTGGCCGGCTCGTCCAGCAGCAGCACCCCGGGGTCGCCCAGCAGCGCGGCGGCTATGCCCAGGCGCTGGCGCATGCCGAGCGAGAAGGACTTGACCCTCCGCCCGGCCACGGAGGCTATCCCGGCCTGCTCCAGGACCTCGTCGACCCTCCGCATCGGGATCCGGTCGGCCGCCGCGAGGAACCGCAGGTGGTTTCGGGCGGTGCGGCCGCCGTGGGCCGCCTGCGCGTCCAGCAGCGCGCCCACCCGGTGCAGCGGGTCGGGGAAGTCGGTGAACCGCCGCCCGCCGATGGTGGCCGTACCGGACGTGGCCCGGTCCAGGCCCAGCAGCAGGCGCATCGTGGTGGACTTGCCGGCGCCGTTGGGTCCGAGGAAGCCGGTGACCCGTCCGGGCAGGACGTCGAAAGTGAGGCCGTCCACCGCACGGTGGGTGCCGTATGCCTTGGTGAGTTCTCGGATCTCGATGCTGTTCATGGCTCAAGATTCGCCGCCGGCCCCACCCGCCTTCCTCCCCCATGCGAGGGTGCCGTCTCCCCCACGTGGGGGAGACGCCCGCGCGGCGCCGGCTGTCACGATGAATGCATGTACCGACTGCTCCGAGCCCCGCTCCAACCGGTGACCTACTCACGCTGGTTGCACCTCTGCGTGCCCATCCTGCTGGTGGCCCTCTGGATGTTCATAGGGCCGGAGAAGCCGTGGGTTCCGTTGCTCATCGCGATTCCGCTCGGGCTGGTCCCCTGGGTGCGGCTGGTCGAGGGGCTGCAGGCGCGGTTCCTGCTCACCCCGCACGACTGGGACCGCTCCGAGGGCACCATCAGCGCGGTCCCCTCCAAGCGGTGGAACGACCGGTGGCGGACCCTGCTCTGGCTGGAGGTGCGGCTCGTCCTCGCGGGAGGCGCCTGGGTCCCGACCGTGTGGCTCCCGGCCATGACGGTCGAGCTGGTCTCGATCGCGATCGGGCATCCGCTGGGCGGGGACCTCATGCTTCCCTTCGTGCCCCCTCGGTGGGCCGCCGCGTTGCTGGTGCCGGTGCCGCTGGTCCTGCTCATCGTCATAGTGGTCCTGCTCGGGGAGCTGATCACCGCGATCGCCCAGCGGCTGCTGGGGCCTTCGGCCGCCGAGCGGCTCACCGCGCTGGAGGCCCGGACGGAACAACTGCTGGAGCGGAACCGGATCGCACGCGAACTGCACGACTCCATCGGGCACGCGCTGACGGTGGCGGTGGTGCAGGCGGGAGCCGCCCGGGCGGCCGGCGACCCGGAGTTCACGGACCGGGCGCTGTGCGCGATCGAGGAGACGGGCCGGGCCGCGCTGGAGGATCTGGAACGGGTGCTGGGAGTCCTGCGGGAGTCGGGGCAGCCGCCGTCGCAGCGGCCGACGCTCGTGGAGGCGGACCGGCTGCTGGAGTCGGCCCGGGCCTCCGGGGCGGCGGTGGACGCGCAACTGACCGGCCCGCTGGACAAGTTGCCGGGTCCGGTCACCCGGGAGGGGTACCGGATCCTTCAGGAAGCGCTCACGAACGTCCTGCGTCACTGCGGTCCGGTGCCCGTCCGGGTGAGGATCGAGATGGCCGGGGGCCGGCTGGACCTGGAGGTGTCGAACCCGCTGCCGACGGGGCCGGCCCTGACGCAGGGCAGCGGGAGCGGGCTGCGCGGGATGCGGGAGCGGGCCGCGTTGCTCGGCGGGGAGGCCGAGACCGGTCCGTACGAGGGCAGTTGGAGGGTGCGCGCCCGGCTTCCGCTGGAGCGAATACGCTGACCGGATGCCGGTTACCGTACTGCTCGTCGATGACGAACCCCTGGTGCGCGCGGGTCTGCGCGCCGTCCTGGACTCCCAGCCCGACATCGAAGTGGTGGGCGAGGCCGCGGACGGGGCCTCCGTGGTCCCGCTCGTCCGGCAGCTCAGGCCGGACGTGGTGGCGATGGACGTGCGGATGCCGCTGCTCGACGGGATCGAGGCGACCCGTGCGGTCCTGCGGACGGTGGACTCCCCGCCGAAGATCCTCGTGGTCACCACCTTCGAGAACGACGAGTACGTCTACCAGGCGCTGCGGGCCGGAGCCGACGGGTTCCTGCTGAAGCGGGCCCGTCCCTCGGAGATCGTGCACGCGGTGCGGCTGGTGGCGGAGGGCGAGACGCTGCTCTTCCCGGCCGCGGTGCGGGCCCTGGCCGCGGAGTACGGGAACCGGAAGGCCCGGGCGGTGCTGGAGCGGGCCGCGCTGACCGAGCGGGAGGAGGCGGTGCTGCGGCTCATGGCGCGGGGGCTCACCAACGTGGAGATCGCGGCCGACCTGATCATCGGCACGGAGACGGTCAAGTCCCACGTCAGCGCGATCCTGGCGAAACTGGGGGCGCGGGACCGCACCCAGGCCGTGATCATGGCGTACGAGTCGGGGTTCGTCTCGCCGGCCTGAGGAAGAGCTGATTCCGGCCGATGGGGGGCCGCTTCTCGCCGCCGCACCGGGGGCGCAGTACGATCCGGCTGACAAGCTCGCTAGCTGGGAGGACACACGTTGGGGCAGCTGACCGGCGGGGACCCCTCTCTGCTCCGGCGGATCAATTCCGCCGTCGTGCTGCGCGCGCTGCGCACGGCCGGATCGCCGACCCTCACCGACCTCACACGGCTGACCGGGCTCTCCCGGCCGACCGTCGAAGGTGTCGTGGAGGGGCTGATCGGGACCGGGCTCGTCGTCGAGGCCGATGCGGAGGAAGGCGCGCGACGCCAAGGACGGCCGGCCAGGCGGTTCCGCTTCCGGGCCGAGGCGGGGCACCTGCTGGGCATCGAGATCGGTTCGCACCGGATCGCGGTGCTGCTGTCCGGACTGGACGGCCGCGTCATCGGCGCGGGCACCAAGGAGGTCGCGGAGGACGCGTCCGCGGACGAACGGCTCGAGCGGGTGCGGGCGGCCGTAGCCGATCTGCTGCGCCGCGCCGGCGTCCCGCGGGACTCCCTGCGGGCGGTCGGGGTCGGCAGCCCCGGGATCGTCGAGGCGGACGGCACGGTCCGCCTCGGCACGGCGCTGCCCGGCTGGACCGGGCTGCCGCTCGGGGAGCGGCTGCGCCGCTCGTTCCGCTGCCCCGTGCACGTGGAGAACGACGCCAACGCGGCGGCGGTCGCCGAGCACTGGAAGGGCGCCGCGCGGGACACCGGCGACATGGTGTTCGTGATGGCCGGGCTCAGTCCCGGTGCCGGCTCGCTGATCGGCGGCCGGCTGCACCGGGGCTTCGGCGGGGCGGCCGGTGAGATCGGCGCCCTGCACCTGCTGGGCCGCGAGGTCACGCCCGAGCGGCTGCTGTCGACCACCGGCGAGCCCCTGCACCCCCTGGACGAGCCTGCCGTCGCCGAGGTCTTCGCGATGGCCAGGCGGGGCGACGAGCGCGCGGTGGCCGCCGTGGAGCGGTTCCTGCAGCGGCTGGTCCACGATGTGGCGGCGCTGGTCCTGGCGATGGACCCGGAGCTGGTGGTCGTCGGCGGATGGGCAGCCGGGCTCGACGGAGTCCTGGAGCCCCTGCGCCGGGAGCTGGAACGCTACTGCCTGCGCCCGCCGCGGGTGGCCCTCTCCCTGCTCGGCGAGGCCGCGGTGGCGACGGGCGCCCTGCGCCTCGCGCTGGACCACGTCGAGGAAGAGCTCTTCGCCGTGGAGAAGACGGTCACGGCCCACCGCTGACCGCCGCTCCCCGGTCCCGCCGAGGCCGGCCGGGCCGTGCCGGCCCGGACCCGGTCCCGGCCCGCGGGGTCAGGAGGCGACGCGGGGTTCGTGGGTGATCTCGACGTTGCCCGAGTCGCCGAAGGTGAGGCGACAGGTGTCGGCGCGGTAGGTGGCCACCGAGACGGCGGCCGTACCGGCGGCGGTGAAGTAGCGGGTGGTGACCAGGAGGACCGGGGCGCCGGGCAGGCGGTCCAGTTCCTTGGCGTCGTCGGCGCGCGCGGAGCCGAGCTCCACCGAGCGGTCCTGGCCGTCGAGGACCAGCCGCTGCAGTTCGCGCAGAACGGCGCGGGCACGGGCCGGTCCGGACGGGGCCTCGATCGCGGGGAGTCCGGGCACCGAGGCGGCCGGAACGTAGAGCAGCTCGGCGGCGACGGCCTGGCCCTGCGCGACCCGGGTGCGGCGCACCGTGTGCACCGGCTGCTCGGCGGCGAAATCCCCACCGGTGCCGAGGAGCTTGAGCACCGCGGCGGGCGGCAGGCTCTCGGCCGCGTCCACCGGCTCCCAGCCTTCGGCGCCGTCGCCGGGCCAGCTGTGCTGCGCGGTGCCGACGGCGACGCCCAGGCGCGGCGGGGCGACGGTGGTGCCGACGCCGCGGCGGCGCTGCAGCCGGCCTTCCAGCTCAAGCTGCTCCAGCGCCTGACGCAGGGTCGCACGGGCGACGCCGAAACGGGCGGCGAGTTCACGCTCGTTGGGAAGCACCTCACCGACCGCGAAGTCCTGGTCGAGCGCCTCGCTGAGGACGGTCTTGAGGTGCCAGTACTTCGGCTCCGGCGCCGTTTCGAGCTGCGTGGTCCCCACCCTGACTCCTCCTGCCGTCGCTGCACTCGCCGTGTGTTCCAGCGGCAGTTCCGCGCCTTTGTTTATTAAAGGTTCCTGCACTATCCCTGCGACGATAGGACGGCGCACCCCCTTGGTCAAGACCAATGGTCATCCCTTTGCCGGGCAGATCGGGCATACGTATCAAGCCGTTCACGGGATGTTCTCGTGTGCTCCGAAGGCTTGTAGTCAAGGGCTACCGGACGGTAATCATGGCGGTAGGCCCTACTGACAGCCTGTCTCGCACGCGTCCCACCGACGAGGAGCAGCAGCATGACCGCCACGGTCTCCTTCACGTTCGACTCGCCGCTCGGCCCCCGCACCACCACCGTCGCCTACGAGCGCAAGGGCTCCGGCGAACCGCTTCTCCTGCTGCACGGCATCGGCCACCACCTCCAGGCCTGGCAGCCGGTGACCGACATCCTGGCCGCCGAGCACGAGGTGATCGCCGTCGACCTGCCGGGCTTCGGCGCCTCGGAGCCGCTGCCGCAGGGGGTTCCGTACACCCTGGGGACCGTGGCCCCCGCGCTCGGGGCGCTCTGCGCGGCCCTCGGCGTCGAGCGCCCGCACGTCGCGGGCAACTCGCTCGGCGGGCTGCTCGCCCTCGAAATGGGCCGGAACAAGCTCGTCCGCTCCGTCACCGCCCTGTCCCCCGCCGGGTTCTGGACGGAGGGCGAGCGCCGCTACGCCTTCGCCGCCCTCCTCGCGATGCGGGCCGGCGCCAAAGCCCTGCCCCTGCCCGCGGTACGGCGGCTCTCGCGCAACGCCGCCGGCCGGGCCGCGCTCACCGGCACCATCTACGCCCGCCCGTCCCGCCGTTCGCCCGAGGCCGTGGTCGCCGAGACGCTCGCCCTGCGCGATGCCACCGGTTTCGAGGAGACGTTGGCCGCCGGCGGTTCCGTACGGTTCACCGAGGACGTGCCCGGCCTGCCGGTCACCATCGCCTGGGGGACGCACGACCGCCTGCTGCTGCGCCGCCAGGGCGTGCGCGCCAAGCACACCGTCCCCGACGCCCGGCTGGTCCGGCTCCCCGGTTGCGGCCACGTCCCGATGAACGACGATCCGGCGCTCGTCTCGCGGGTGATCCTGGACACGGCCCGCCGCGCGAGCCTCGTGACGGCCTGAGCGGCTGCCGGGGGACCGCCCGCGGCGCCTCCCGACAGGCCGGGCGAGGACCAGGCGAGGGCCCCGCGGGAGGCGGTACGAAGTACCGGGCGGCCGAACGGATGAGCGGCTGACGGCTGTTCATCCCAGGTTCGCGTGGGCGACGCGGCCGGGCCGGGGTGCGGCGGCACGCTGGTCCGACCCGTCCTCGCCGGCCCCTGGAGACGCACCAATGGCATCGATGCCGCACACCCGACGGACCCTCATCGGGGGTTCCCTCGCCCTGTCCTCCGCGCTGTTCACCGCTCCGGCACTCGCCGCCCCCGCCTTCGCCCGCTCCGGCCGGCCGAAGGCGCTCTGGGGCGTCCAGTCCGGCGAGATCACCGCCCACTCGGCCACCGTCTGGACCCGTTCCGACCGCCTCGCGCGGATGTACGTCGAGACCTCCCCGAGCGAGGCGTTCCGCTACGCCGTACGCCGTCACCGCGGCCCGCTGCTCGGCCCGTCGAGCGACTTCACCGGGACCACCGTCCTGCGCGACCTCCCGCCCGGCCAGCAGATCCACTACCGCGTCGTCCTGGCGGACCCCGACGACCCCCGCCGCACCGCCGAGCCCGTCCACGGGACCTTCCGCACCACGCCGGTCTCCCGCCGCCACGACGTGCGCTTCCTCTGGTCCGGGGACCTGGCGGGCCAGGGCTGGGGCATCAACCCCGACCTCGGCGGCTACCGCGTCTTCGACGAGATGCGGCTGCGCAACCCCGACTTCTTCCTCTTCAGCGGAGACACGATCTACGCCGACGGGCCGATCAAGGAGTCCGTGCCCCTGCGCGACGGCGGCCTCTGGCGCAATGTGACCACCGAGGAGAAGGCGAAGGTCGCCGAGACGCTCGCCGAGTTCCGCGGGAACTTCCGCTACAACCTGCTCGATCGCAACCTCACCGCCTTCAACGCCCAGGTTCCCGTCCTCGCCCAGTGGGACGACCACGAGGTGCGCAACAACTGGTACCCGGGCCAGCTGATCGACGACCCCCGCTACACCGTCAAGGAGGCAGACACCCTCGCCGCCCGCGCCCGCCAGGCCTTCGGCGAGTACTTCCCCGTCACCGACCTGCGCGGCGGCCGCGCCGAGGGCCGGATGTACCGGGTGATGCGGTACGGCCCGCTGCTCGACGTCTTCGTGCTCGACATGCGCACGTACCGTGACGCCAACTCCCCCAACACCCGGACCGAGGACCCCGTCGGCATCCTCGGCCCCGAGCAGCTGGCCTGGCTCAAGCGCGAGCTCTCCCGCTCCCGCGCCACCTGGAAGGTCATCGCCGCCGACATGCCGCTCGGCATCGTCGTCCCCGACGGGGCCACGAACTTCGAGGCCGTCGCCCAGGGCGACCCGGGCGCCCCGCTGGGCCGCGAGCTCCAGATCGCCGAACTCCTCCGCCACATCAAGCACCAGCGCATCACCGGCACCATCTGGCTCACCGCCGACGTGCACTACACCGCCGCGAACCACTACGCGCCCGAACGGGCCGCCTTCACCGACTTCGCACCGTTCTGGGAGTTCGTGTCCGGCCCGATCGGCGCCGGCGGCTTCCCGGCCGGACGGCTCGACGCCACCTTCGGCCCGGAGACGGCGTACGTCCAGTCGGCCCCCTTCGCCAACATGTCGCCGTCGGAGAACCCTCCGTACTACGGCGAGGTCGACATCGACGGCGGCAGCGGGGAGCTCACGGTCCGGCTGCGCCGCAAGGGCGGCGGCGTACTGTTCACCAGGACGCTCCAGCCCGGCCGCGTGGGCCAGTAGGGCCGGACCCGGCGGGCGCCGCGCCCACCTTCGTTTCCGGAAATGGCCCGGAAAACTGGATGAAATCGGCCAGATGGACACTTAACCAGTCGGTCACAGATCGTTCGTGATCACGCAACACCCCTGGGCCACAGTGGTGTGCATGACTGACCGTAGCCTCGCCTCCGCCCAGCGTCCCCACCGCCACCACTGGCGCCGCGACCTCGTCGAACTCGCCGCCCTGTTCTGCGCCGTCGCGGTCGCCGACGCCATCGCCAATCTCGTCGCGCACGGTCCGAGGGGCCCGATCCTGCTGGTCGCCTCGGCCGTCGCACTCCTGGTGACAGCCGCGTTCCACACCTGGTGGGCACGGCGGCACAGCCATGCGCCGCCGCCCCGGAGCACAGTGCCCGGTGCTACGACGCCGCCCGCGGCCGCGGCCTCCGGCCCGAGTGCCCCGGCGACCGCCACCACCAGCCTGTGGCGGATGCGCACGACCGTACGGGACGAGCCCGGCTCCCTGGCAGCCGTCTGCACCGCGCTCGCCCGCAGCGGCGTCGACATCCTGACCCTCCAGACTCACCCGCTGCCCGAGGGCGGCACGGTCGACGAGTTCCTGCTGCGCGCCCCGCAGCAGGTGACCTCCGCCGATCTCACCCGCGCCATCTCCGGGGCCGGCGGCCACAGCACCTGGATCGAGCGCGCCGACGCCCACGACCTCGTCGACACCCCGACCCGCGTCCTCGGGCTGGCCACCCGCACCGCCCTCGACGCCGCCGAGCTCCCCCTCGCGCTGCGCCAGCTGCTCGGCCGCTGCACCATCCACTCGATCCCGGCGACCACCCTCTCCGGCCGCCCCAACCTCGGCGCGGACGCGCCCGTCGAAGGGGTCCTGGAGGCCACCGTCATGCGGCTGCGCGACCCCTCCGGCGGCGCGATCACCGTGGAGCGGCCCTACCTGCCCTTCACCCCGACCGAGTTCGCGAGGGCCCGCGCCCTGGTCGAGCTCGACGCCCGGCTGGGCCCCCGCGTCCCGCGCAGCCAGGACGTGCTGACCCTGCCCGAGGGCAACGAGATCACCGTGCGCCGCGCCGACGGCTCCGACCAGGCGGCGGCCCGCGCCATGCACGACCGCTGCTCCGATCGCACCCTCGGGCTGCGCTACCACGGGCCGGTCGCCGACGCCGACCGCTACCTCGGCCACCTGCTGAGCCCCCGCTTCGGCCGCACCCTCGCCGCCACCACCGCCTCCGGGAAGCTCGTCGCCCTCGGCCACCTGCTGTGGGACGGCGACGAGACCGAGGTCGCCCTGCTCATCGAGGACGACTGGCAGCGCCGCGGCATCGGCTCCGAGCTGCTGCGCCGGCTCATCTCGATGGCCGTCGAGGCCGGCTGCGACAGCGTGTACGCCGTCACGCGGGCCGCCAACACCGGCATGGTCGCCGCCATGCGCGGCCTCGGCCTCCCCCTCGACTACCAGATCGAGGAGGGCACCCTGGTGATCACCGCCCGGCTCGACGCCACCCCGGTCAGCTCGCGCCTGCCCTACGAGCTCCCCCGCGAGCTGCCGCACGACCAGCAGGCCGCCGCGCGCCGCCCGCACTGAGGTCCCGTCGCGCCGCCCGCACCGAGCGCCCGGACCGGCCCGCGGACCCCGCCGCGGTCCGGTCCGGTCCGGATCGCCGGAAGCCCGTACGAACCGCCCGTAACGGGACGTCCGGCAATCGGATGGACAGCGTCCGCGGTCCTTCGGATCCGGCCGGAATCGGGGCGCGCCGGCATCCCCCCGCCCCTCCAGCGCGACGCGAACTCACTTGCGCCAAAGGGGGGTTGATTTCCTCCCGTACGCCCCGCAGGACCGACCCCGGTCCACGTCGGAAGGCTGACGGCAATCTGTGATGACGGAAGCCCGTCGCACATACGAAGATGGCCGCATGTCAGAGATCCTCCAGAACGGCAACGCACCTCGACTGCCCCGCCAGGTGGCCGACGCGTACGTCGATGCCCTCATCGCCCTCGACCCGATCACGGGCACCTATCTCGGTGTCGCCGCGAGCTCCACCAAGCTTCCGGACTTCTCGCCGGCGGGTCGCGCGGCCGTCGCCGAGCTGGCCCGCGACACGCTCGCCCGCCTCGACGCCGCCGAAGCGCTGCCGGGTGCCGAGAGCGACGCCGAGCGCCGCTGCGCCCGCCTGCTGCGCGAGCGCCTCACCGCCGAGCTCGCCGTCCACGAGGCCGACGAGCACCTGAGCGCCGTCAGCAACATCCACGGTCCCGCTCACGAAGTCCGTGAGGTCTTCACCCTGACCCCCTCCGACACCGACGAGGACTGGGCGGCGATCGCCGAGCGCCTGCGCGCCGTCCCGGCCGCCTTCGCCGGCTACCGCGAGAGCCTGGGGCTCGGCCTGGAGCGCGGCCTGTACGGCGGCCCGCGCGCCACCGCGACCATGATCGGCCAGCTCGGCGCGTGGGCCGGTGAGGGCGGCGAGGGCCACGAGGGCGGTGCCTTCTTCGCGGAGTTCGTCTCCGCCGGCCCGGACACCCTGCGCTCCGAGCTGGACGCTGCCGCCGCCGGCGCCACCGCGGCCGTCGTCGAACTGCGCGACTGGATGAGCGCGGTGTACGCCCCGGCCGTCGAGGGCCAGCCGGACACGGTGGGCCGCGAGCGCTACGCCCGCTGGTCGCGCTACTTCAACGGCACGGACCTCGATCTGGACGAGGCCTACGCCTACGGCTGGGCGGAGTACCACCGGCTGCTCGCCGAGATGAAGACCGAGGCGGCCAAGATCCTCCCGGGCGTCGGCCCCTGGGAGGCGCTGAAGCACCTGGACGAGCACGGTACCCACATCGAGGGCGTGGACGAGGTCCAGGCCTGGCTGCAGGGCCTGATGGACGAGGCCATCGAGAACCTCGACGGCACCCACTTCGAACTCGCCGAGCGCGTCCGCAAGGTGGAGTCCCGGATCGCCCCGCCGGGCGGCCCCGCGGCCCCGTACTACTCCTCCCCCTCGGAGGACTTCTCCCGCCCGGGCCGCACCTGGCTGCCCACCATGGGACAGACCCGCTTCCCGGTGTACGACCTGGTCTCCACCTGGTACCACGAGGGCGTGCCGGGCCACCACCTGCAGCTCGCGCAGTGGACGCACGTGGCGGACCAGCTCTCCCGCTACCAGGCCACCGTGGGCTGGGTCAGCGCCAACTGCGAGGGCTGGGCCCTGTACGCGGAGCGGCTGATGGACGAGCTGGGCTACCTGAAGGACGCCGAGCAGCGCCTGGGTTACCTGGACTGCCAGATGATGCGCGCGGCGCGGGTCATCGTGGACATCGGCATGCACGTGGGGCTGCGGATCCCGGACGACTCGCCGTTCCACCCGGGCGAGAACTGGACGGTCGACCTGGCGCAGGAGTTCTTCGGCCTGCACAGCGGCCGGCCGGCCGACTTCATCGAGAGCGAGCTGACCCGCTACCTGTCGATGCCGGGGCAGGCGATCGGCTACAAGCTGGGCGAGCGCGCCTGGTTGCTGGGCCGCGAGAACGCGCGGGCCGCGCACGGCGAGTCCTTCGACCTGAAGGCCTGGCACATGGCGGCGCTGTCGCAGGGCTCGCTGGGGCTGGACGACCTGGTGGACGAGCTGTCGAAGCTCTGACGGCGCGGCCGGTGCCGCCCGGCGCGAACGGCTGACGGGCCGCTTGTCTCCCCCGGGGGACGAGCGGCCCGTCCGCGTGGGACAGCACGACGTCCTCGTCAAGCGCTCACGCCTCGTAAAGCGCTCACGCCTCGTAAGGCGCTCACGTCAGCAGCCGCAGTCGTCCGAGTCGGTGGGCGCGGTCAGCGGGTCGGCCTCGGCGCGCTGCTGGTTGCCCTGCCAGGTCTCGACCTCGAAGCCCTCGCGGATCCAGTACTCGATGCCGCCGAGCATCTCCTTGACCTGGAAGCCGAGTTCGGCGAGGGCGAGGGCGGAGCGGGTGCCGCCGTTGCAGCCGGGGCCCCAGCAGTACGTCACCACCGGGACGTTCCTGTCCAGGAGCCGCTCGGCCTGCTCGGGGATGAGGGCCGTGGGCAGGTGGACGGCGCCGGGCACGTGGGCCTGGTCCCACGACGGGGTGGAGCGGGAGTCGACGAGCTGGAAGCCGAGTTCGGCGCCCGTCTCGCGGTGGGCCTTGAAGGCGCTCGCGACGTCCGAGACGTCCGCGTGGAAGGCCAGGCTCGCGGCGAAGTACGCGGCGGCCGCGGCCGGGGAGGCCGGGGGCACCCGGAGCACGGGGTTGGCGGAGGCGGTGGCGGAGGCAGCGGCGGAGGCGGTGGCGGAGGCAGCGGCGGAGGCGGTGGCGGTGTTCTTCGTCGTCGTCATGGCAATAAATCTACGATTTGTTGATCACCCCCGGAAGCGACTTTCCCCGGCCCTTTGCTTGCCCTGCCGGGGAATCCCCTGCTAGACCGGCCCCATGACCGACTATTCCCCTGACGCCACCGACTGGCGCATCCTCGAAGCCCTCCAGCGGGACGGCCGCGCCAGTTTCACCGAGCTCGCCCGGTCCGTGTCCATGTCCGCGAGCGCGGTCACCGAGCGGGTCCGACGGCTGGAGGAGACCGGCATCATCACCGGCTACACGGCGGTGGTGGACCCGGAGAAGCTCGGCAAGTCGATCCTCGCCCTGGTGCGGCTGCGCTATCCGCACGGCAATTACAAGCCCTTCCACGACTTCCTGGAGGCCACCCCGGAGATCCTGGAGGCCCACCACGTCACGGGCGACGACTGCTTCGTCCTCAAGGTCGCGACCCGCTCGATGGGGCACCTGGAGGAGGTCACGGGCCGGATCTCGGGGCTCGGTTCGGTGACGACGAGCGTCGTCTACTCCTCTCCGCTGCCCCGGCGGCCGCTCAGTCCGTGAATGCCGCCGTGCGGTGGCGCACCACGGAGCCGCCGCGCTGCTTGACGATCTCCAGCTGGGCCTGGACCCGGGTGCGCAGGTCGGCGACGTGGCTGACGATGCCGACGCTGCGGTCCCGCTCGCGCAGCGAGTCCAGTACGTCGAGCACCTCGTCCAGCGCCTGGTCGTCGAGGCTGCCGAAGCCCTCGTCGATGAAGAGGGTGTCGAGGCGCATGCCGCCCGCCTCGTCGGTGACCACGTCGGCGAGGCCCAGCGCGAGGGCGAGCGAGGCGAAGAAGGTCTCGCCGCCCGACAGGGTGGCGGTGTCCCGCTCGCTGCCCGTCCAGGCGTCGACCACGTGCAGCCCGAGGCCGGAGCGCCCGCGTCCGCTCGCCCGCGCGTCGGAGTGGACCAGGGTGTAGCGGCCGCCGGACATGCGCAGCAGCCGTACCGTCGCGGCGGCGGCCACCTGCTCCAGCCGGGCGGCCAGCACGTAGGCCTCCAGCCGCATCTTGCGCTCGTTGTCGGCGGAGGTGCCCGCGGTGAGTCCGGCCAGCCGGGCGACGCGGTCGTACGCCTCCCGCAGCGGGCCGAGTGCGCGCAGTTCCTGCTCGGCCTGCCGGGAGAGCCGGTCCAGCTCCGTGCAGCGCACCCGGGCCGCGTCGGCGGCCGACCCCGCCGTACGGAGCCTCGCCGCGGTCTGGGCCGCGTACGCCTCGGCCCGCTCCGGTTCGGCCGGGGGCCGTGCCGCCGCTTCGGCGGCGCCCGTTTCGCCGCGGCGGTCGGCGAGGAGGGCCTCCTCCGTCTGCCAGGCGTCCAGCCGGTGTTGCAGCGCGGTGCGTTCGTACTCGGGGAGCACCGCGTCGGCGGCGGCCTCGATCGTGTCGAAGCCGGCCTTGAAGGCGGCGTCGGCGAGCTGGTCGTCGGCCTCCTTCAGCCGGGTGGCGGTGCCCTCGGCACGGCGCAGCGCCCCGGCGGCGGCCGAGACCATCCGGACCCGGTCCTCCAGGGTGCGCGCGCGGGCGGCGACGGTTGGCGCGCCGTCCCGTACGAGGGTCAGTTCGGCCTCCAGGGAGGCCTGTTCCCGGTCCAGGGCCTCGCGGCGGGAGGCCCGGGCGGCGGCCCGGGTCTCGGCGCCCTGCCGCTCCGCGCTGCGCGTGGCGTGCTCCCGTTCGGCGCGGGCGAGCTGTTCCCGGGCGGAGTGCAGTCCGGCGGCCGCGGCGTGGGCGGCGGCGTGCCGCGCGCTCAGGTCCGAGGTGAGGGCGAGGATTTCGGCGGTGGTGGCGTCCCCGGCGGCGGCCGCGGCCTCGGCGCGGGCCTCCCGGGCGGCGGCGAGCCGGCGTTCGACGGCGGCCCTGGCCTGCTCGGCCCGCTCGAAGAGGCCGTGGGCGGCGTCCTCGGCGGCGCGGTCCACGTGGCCGGGGGCCGGGCGGGCCGGAGCGGGGTGTTCCGCGGACCCGCACACGGTGCAGGCCTCCCCCGCCACCAGGGCCTCGGCGAGTTCGGCGGCGATCCCGCGCAGCCGGGCCTCCTTGAGCTCCAGCCAGCGCTCCCGGGCGGCGGCCGACTCCTCGCGCAGGGTGAGCAGTTCGGCCTCGGCACGCTCCGCGTCCGCGGCGAGCTCGTCCCTGCGGCGGGCGGCGCCCAGGTGCATCCGGGCGGGTTCCAGCCGGCCCGCGAGCTGCTCGGCCAGGGTGGCGGCCTGCTGGGCGGCGTCCGCGCGCTCCTGCAGGGCGGTCCGGGTCGCCCCCCAGCGCTCCAGCCACTCGGCGGACTCCTGGTGCTGTTCCTCGGCGGCCCGGGATTCCCGTTCCAGGTCGGCCCGCTCGCGGCCGATCTCGGAGCTGCGCTGTTCGGCCCGCTGGGCGGCGCCGAGTGCGCCGAGGTCCTCGCGCAGCCGCTGTTCCACGGCGGCGAGCTGCTCGGTGCCCGCCTCCTTCAGCTGCGGCGGGAGTTCCGCGCGGGTGGCGGCCTCCGCGTGCGCGGCGGCGAGGTGCGCGGCGGAGGCGGCGCCGCGCAGTTCCAGGGCGGGGGCGACCAAGGCGCCGCGCCGGGCCCGGTCCAGCAGGTCGCGCACCCGCTCCCGCTCGGGCTCGGCCGCGGCGAGCAGGGCGGCCCGGCGGACGGTCTCCGCGTGCCGGCGCTGGAGCCTGTCGAGCTCGCGCGCGTCCTCGGCGGCCCGCCGGGCGGCGTGGTGGCGGCTCTCGACGGCGGCGAGCGCGTACTCGGCGACGTCCAGCCGCTCCCGGGCGGAGCAGCGGGCGACGGCCGCCCACGCGCGGACCGCGCCGGCGAGCCCGGGATCCCCGGGCTGGTGTCCGGGCAGCGGCCAGGCCCGCAGGTCGGCGCTGTCCCCGGCGGCCTGGGCGAGCCGCTGCGCGGTGTGCAGGACCTTCTCGTCGCCGGCCCGGACCTTGGCCTCGGCGGCCCGGCGGCGCTCCCCGAGCAGGGCCTCGACGGCGGCGAAGCGGCGGGTGTCGAAGAGGCGGCCGAGGAGCCGGCCACGGGCGGCCTCGTCGGCCCGCAGGAACTTCGCGAACTCCCCCTGCGGCAGGAGGACGACCTGGCAGAACTGCTCGCGGCTCATGCCGAGCAGCTGCTCGATCTCCTCGCCGATCTCCTGGTGGGAGCGGCTGAGCGGCTCCCAGCCCTCGCCGGTGTGCTCGCGCAGCCGGCTCTGGGCCTTGTCCTTGGTGGTGCCGGTGCCGCGCTTCTTGGGGCGGTCCTGTTCGGGGCGCCGGGTGATCTCCAGCCGGCGGCCGCCCGCGGTGAGTTCGAGGGTGACCTCGGTGGGGGTCCCGGCGGACGCGTGGTCGCTGCGCAGGCTGGTGCCGGGGGCCTGGCGGGGGCCGGGCACGGAGCCGTAGAGCGCGTAGCAGACGGCGTCGAGCACGGAGGTCTTGCCGGCTCCGGTGGGCCCGTGCAGCAGGAAGATGCCGGCGCCGGACAGCGCGTCGAAGTCGATCTCCTGGGGCTCGGCGAAGGGCCCGAAGGCGGTGACGGCCAGCCGGTGCAGCCTCATCGGTGGGTCTCCTGACGGCTGTCGTCGGCCCGTACGTCGTCGAAGGCGCCCTGGAGGACGGCCCGTTCGGCCTCGTCCGCCCGGCCTCCGCCGCGCACGTGGGCGACGAAGTCCTCGGCGATCTCCTGGTCGCTGCGGCCCCGCAGCCGCTGGGCGTAGGAGGAGCCGGACTCCTCCTCGCGGCCCTCGGGGTCGAAGGCGAGGCTCAGGGTGTGCGGGAAGCGGGCGGCGAGCCGGGCCATGGGGTCGTCGGGGCGTACCGGGTCGGTGAGGGTGGCCTCGACCCAGGCGTCCTCGTGCACCGCGTGCGCCTGGTCCGCCAGCAGGTCGTCGAGGCGTCCGCGCAGCCGCGCGAGGGCGCGCGGTACGGGGGTGTCGATGCGCTCGGCGCCGCCGATCTCACCGTCCGCGCCCAGTTCGATCAGCCACATGGTCTTGCGGTGGTGGACTTCCGAGAAGGAGTAGGCGAGCGGGGAACCGGAGTAGCGGACCCGTTCGTTGATGGTCTGGCAGCCGTGGAGGTGGCCGAGGGCGGCGTAGTCCACCCCGTCGAAGACGGAGGCGGGCACGGCCTCGACCCCGCCGACGGTGATGTCGCGCTCGCTGTCGCTGGACTGCCCGCCGGTGACGAAGGCGTGTGCCAGGACGACGGAGCGGGTGCCGGGCGCGCGGGCGGCCAGGTCGGCCCGGATCCGGTCCATGGCCGCGCCCAGTACCGCCTCGTGGCTGACCTTGTCCGCGCTGAACTCGTCCTTCACCAGGGCCGGTTCCAGGTAGGGCAGCCCGTAGAGCGCCACCTCGCCGTGTACGTCGGCCAGTACGACGGGCTCGGCGCAGCCGGCCGGGTCGGTCCGCAGGTGGATCCCGGCGCGGTCGATCAGTCCGGCGCCGACGCCGAGCCGGCGCGCGGAGTCGTGGTTGCCGGAGATCATCACGGTGGGCACGCCGAGGTCGGCGAGCCGGTGCAGGGTCCGGTCGAACAGCTCGACGGCGGGCAGCGGGGGCACGGCCCGGTCGTAGACGTCACCGGCGACGAGGACGGCGTCGACCTCGCGCTCGCGGACGGTCTCGACGAGGTGGTCGACGAAGGCGGCCTGGGCGCCGAGCAGGTTCACCCGGTGGAAGGCCCGGCCGAGGTGCCAGTCCGAGGTGTGCAGGAACTTCACTCGCCGGCCCCGCCGCGCATGCCGTCTCCCCCTGGTCGTCTCCCGCTCGCTGAACCCCTCTACGCTAACCCGTCCCCGGGGGCGCTCAGGGCGCGTACGTCTCTCCGCCGAGGGTGAGACCGGCGGTGCCCGCCGTGCTGTCGGCGAGCCAGGCCTCGAAGGCGGGCAGGTCCGTCTCCGGGAGGGCGACCTCGATCTCCACCGCGGAGCCGTAGCGCAGGTCCACCACGGCCCGGCCGGTGGCGCGCAGGTCGTTCTGGGTCTTGCCGGCCCGCTGGTGGTCGACGGTGACGGTGGCCAGCCGGTAGCGGCGCCGGGTGACGGTGCCGAGCTCGTCGAGCGCCTCGCCGACGACTCCGCCGTAGGCCCTGATCAGGCCGCCGGCGCCGAGTTTCACGCCGCCGTAGTAGCGGGTGACCACGGCGACGGCGTAGCGGATGTCGCGGCGCATGAGCATCTGCAGCATCGGGACCCCGGCGGTGCCGCCGGGCTCGCCGTCGTCGCTGGCCTTCTGGACGGAGGCGTCGGCGCCGATCACGTAGGCGAAGCAGTTGTGCGTGGCGGTGGGGTGCTCCTTGCGGACGCGTGCGACGAACTCCTGCGCCTCCTGCTCGGTCGCGGCGGGCGCGAGCGAGCACAGGAACCGCGAACGGTTGATCTCGGACTCGTGCACGCCCTCGCGGGCCACCGTCGCGTACTGGTCTGCCTTCACCGCTCCACCCTACGGGGAATCGGACATGTGTCCTTTCGGTTGATCAGGCTGAACGGCAACGGCAGCAGACGCGAACGACGGACGAGAACCACAGGAGGCGGCGCCCGTGTACGGCGACCCGGCAACCATCCGCAAGATCCTCACCGAGCTCGGCGACACCTGGGCCGTGGTGGGCCTGTCGAACAACCAGGACCGGGCGGCCTACGGGGTGGCGCGCGTGCTCCAGCGGTTCGGCAAGCGCGTGGTCCCCGTCCACCCCAAGGCCGAGACGGTGCACGGCGAGCGCGGGTACGCCTCGCTGGCGGAGATCCCGTTCAAGGTGGACGTGGTGGACGTCTTCGTGAACAGCGAGCTGGCCGGCCCGGTGGCCGACCAGGCGGCCGCCGTCGGCGCCGAGGCCGTCTGGTTCCAGCTCGGCGTGATCGACGAGGCCGCCTTCGAGCGCACGCGCGCGGCCGGGCTGAGCATGGTCATGGACCGCTGCCCGGCGATCGAGATCCCCGCGCTCTAGGCTCCGGAGGGACGGACGGGCGGGATGGAGACGGCCATCGTCATCTCCATCGGCCCGGGCCCCTCGTTGCGGTAGGCGTGCGGCAGGTTCGCCTCGAAGGAGACGGCCCCGCCCGCGGGGACCGCGTACCGCTCGCCGTCCACTTCGAGGGTCAGCTCCCCCTCCGTGACGTGCAGCATCTCGAAGGCGCCGGCCGGGTGCGGGTCCGAGGCGGTCCCGTCGCCGGGCTCCAGCCGGTAGATCCACATCTCCACCGGACCGCGCCTGTCGTCGCCGAGCAGCATGCTCGCGCCGCTGCCCGCCTGGGATGACCACATCCGCACCCCCTGCCCGGGCAGCACCACGCGCACCTGCGGGGTGTGGTCGTGGTCGAGCAGCGTGGTGATGCTGACGCCGAGGGCGTCGGCCAGCTTGACGGTGGTCCCGACGCTGGGATTGGTACGGGCCTGCTCGATCTGGATGATCATCCCGCGGCTCACTCCCGCGCGGGCCGCCAGGGCCTCCAGGGTGAAGCCGCGCTCCGCGCGCCACCGCTTGAGGTTGCGGGCGAGTGCCTGGGTGAGCTCTTCGAGATCGGACACGGACCCCCACTCCATTTCGTCCAAGATATTGGATGCCACAGTCCAGTAAACTGAACTATCGTGCGGTGTATTCGATGCTGCACTCCACCGTTCACTGCACTGTACTGCGAGGCCCCGCATGACCGCCCTCTTCGCCCTGGCCACAGCCGTGTTGTGGGGCCTCGCCGACTTCGGCGGCGGGCTGCTGACCCGCCGGATACCGGCGCTCACGGTGGTCGTCGTCTCGCAGATCGTCGCCGTCCTCGTGCTCGGCGCGGTGGTGCTCGGCACCGGCGCCTGGCGGGAGGCCGGACCGCAGCTGTGGTTCGCGGTGGGCGCCGGCCTGGTCGGGCCGGTGGCGATGCTCAGCTTCTACAAGGCGCTCGCCCTCGGCCCGATGGGCGTGGTCTCCCCGCTGGGCTCCCTCGGCGTGGTCGTTCCCGTCACCGCGGGTCTGGTGCTGGGCGAGCGGCCCGGCCTCGGCCAGTTCGCGGGCATCGCGGTGGCCGTCGTCGGCATCGTCCTCGCCGGCGGTCCGGAGCTGCGCGGGGCGCCCGTCCAGCGGCAGGCCGTCGTCCTCACCCTGGTCGCGGCCTTCGGGTTCGGCGCGGTGATGGCCCTGATCGCGCAGGCGTCCGCCACCCTCACCGGGCTGTTCCTCGCGCTGTTCGTCCAGCGGGTCACCAATGTCACCGTGGGCGGCGCCGCCCTGTGGGCGCAGTCCCGGCGCGGCGTCCCGGCCCTGCCGGCGGGCACCGGCCCGCGGATCCTGTGGGGGCTGCTGCCCGCCCTGGCCTTCGTCGGCCTCGCGGACGTCGCGGCGAACGGCACGTACTCCCTCGCCGCCCAGAACGGCCCGGTCACGCTGGCCGCCGTCCTGTCCTCGCTCTACCCGGTGGTCACCGCGCTCGCCGCCTTCGCCGTGCTCAAGGAGCGGCTGCGCGGCATCCAGGCGGCGGGCGCCGGCCTGGCCCTGGCGGGAACGGTCCTCCTGGCCGCGGGCTGACCGGTCCCGGACCCCCGAAGAGAGGGCCTACGCCGGCTCGACCTGCGCCTGCTCGACCTGCGCCTGCTCAGCCTCCGCCAGCCGGGCCAGCCCGCGCAGCTGCTCCGGGGTCATCCCGTCCGGGATCGGCACCGGCGCCGGCGTGCGCAGCGGCGGCTGCCAGCCCGTCTCCGGCTCCCAGCGCCGTACGATGCGCGCCGGCGCCCCCGCCACCACGGCGTGGTCCGGCACCTCGCCCCGTACGACGGCCCCCGCGGCCACCACGACGTTGCGGCCCAGCCGCGCGCCCGGCAGGATCACCGCGCCGGTGCCGAGCCAGCACCCCGGGCCGATCTCCACGGGTGCGCTGCGCGGCCACTGCCGGCCGACGGGCTCGTGCGGGTCGTCGTAGCTGTGGTTCGTGGACGTGATGTAGACCCCGGGACCGCAGAAGGTGTTCGACTGGATGGTGATCCGGGCGTCGGCGATGACATGGCTGCCCCGACCGATGACGACCCCGTCGCCGAGCACCAGCATCGGCTCCGCGCCCAGGTCGAGGTCCGGCATCATCCCGGCGGTGAGGGTGACCTGCTCGCCGATGATGCAGTGCCCGCCGAGCCGGATCCAGGCCTCGCCGAAGATCGTGCCCTGCGGGAAGGCCAGCCGGGTGCCTTCGCCGATCGCCCCGAACCGCAGGGGCCCGGGGGTCTGCGCGGTGACAGCGCCGGCCCGCTGCATCCAGCGCCAGCCGGTGTGGACCGCGGCGCTCGCCAGCCGGCGGCGCAGGGCCGTCAGAGATGAGAACGTGTTCTGCTTTTTCGGCACCCGGCCACGGTAGTGCGCCGGGCGGCGGTCGTCCGGACCACCATCCTGTGATCTTCACCCCATCGCCGGGACGCGGGGCCGCGTGCCCTACGGTGCTGTTGGCGCGGCACCCGGACGACAGACGACAGACACACGGCAGAGGAAGACAACATGACGCACCAGGCGGCCCAGGCACTCGTGGCGGGTGTCGGCGGCAAGAACCCGGACATCGACCCGACGGCCTTCACCGCGCCCACCTCGGTCGTGGTCGGCGACGTCACCCTCGCCGCCGGCGCGAGCATCTGGTACTCGGCGGTGCTGCGCGCCGACTGCGGCCCGATCACGCTCGGCGCCGACAGCAACGTGCAGGACAACTGCACGGTCCACGTGGACCCGGGCTTCCCCGTCTCGATCGGCGAGCGGGTCTCCATCGGCCACAACGCCGTCGTGCACGGCTGCACCGTCGAGGACGACTGCCTGATCGGCATGGGCGCGACCGTGCTGAACGGCGCGGTCATCGGTGCCGGTTCGCTGGTCGCCGCGCAGGCGCTGGTCCCGCAGGGCATGGTCGTGCCGCCGGGCTCGCTGGTGGCGGGCGTCCCCGCCAAGGTGCGCCGCGAGCTGTCCGAGGAGGAGCGCGAGCACATCCGCATCAACGCCCTGATGTACGTGGAGCTGGCCAAGCAGCACCGCGACTCGGTCACCGTGGAGGGCCAGTAGGCCGTCTCTCTCGGATCCAGCGGGCTTCCCACACGGCCCGGAGTGCGGACAGGACGGCCACGTACTCCGGGTCGCGGTCGCGCCGGCCGTACTTGATGCCGCCGTCCACGTTGCGCTTGCGGCCCGCCATCGCGCCGAGCACGGTCTGCTTCGTGACCGCGGCGCCGCGCGCGAGCAGCTGCTCCACCATCGCGGAGTATCCGCAGGCGGCCGCCCAGTCGAGGGCGGTACTGCCCTTCATCCGCCCCTCGATGTCGGCGCCCCGCTCCAGCAGGAGATCCACGGTGTCCCGGTGCCCGCCCTCCACGGTGGCCGCGAGGATCAGCGGCACGTGGTGGAGCTTCCCCTCCGGACCGTCCGGGTCGACGCCGGCGTCGAGGAGGGCCCCTGCGACGTCCGTGTGCCCGTTCATCGCCGCCAGCGACAGCAGCCCCGACTCGTAGTACGGGCCGGCGACGAGCCGGGGGTCGGCGCCCGCGGCAAGGAGCAGCCGCACGATGTCCGCGTGCCCCGCGCACACCGCCAGGTCCAGCGCCCTGCGGCCGCCTTGGACCCAGTCGTCGACCTCGGCTCCCTCGGCCAGCAGGCGCCGCACCAGGTCCGTGTCCCCGGCCTCGGCGGCGCGTCCGAGCCCGTTCGCCAGCGCGTGGTAGTGGTCTTCCCGGCCCTCGTCCGACCAGTCCGGCTCCGGGCGCCCCGCCGCCGTCACTCGCCGACCGTCGCCCGCGCCTCCGACTGCGCGGGGACCTCGACCCCGGGCGCGCCCGCCTCGGCGGCCGCCTTCTTCATCCGGCTGCGCACCACCAGGGTCACCACGAGGCCGAACACCACGGCGAGGCCCAGGGCCAGCCAGGAGAACCGCTTCAGCCACGGCTCGGCGACGATGCCGACCGTGTAGATGACGGCGGTGGTGCCGCCCGCCCAGAGGATCCCGCCGAAGACGTTGGCGATCAGGAACTTCCAGTACGGCATGTGCAGCACGCCCGCCAGCGGGCCCGCGAAGATCCTCAGCAGCGCCACGAACCGGCCGAAGAAGACGGCCCACACGCCCCACTTCTCGAAGGAGCGTTCCGCCAGCGCCACCTGCTGCGGTCCGAAGTGCTTGGGGAAGCGCCGGCCCAGTTTCTCCAGCAGCGGCTTGCCGCCGCGGCGGCCGATCGCGTAGCCGATCGAGTCGCCCACGATCGCCCCGGTGATCGCGCAGAGCCCCAGGATCACGGGGTCGATCTCGCCGTGCTGTGAGGCCAGCAGCGCCGAGCTGACCAGGATGATCTCGCCCGGCAGCGGGATGCCGAGGCTCTCCAGCCCGATGACCAGACCCACCAGGAGATAGATGCTGACCGCCGGAATCGTCTCCAGCCATTCCTGGATGTGCACCGGTACGTCCTCCCGTGTCGTCGCCGGCGCGCCCGCTGTGACACGCCGAACGGGCAGCCTATCGGCTCCCCACCACCACCTTTGACCTCAGTGGCAGCTCGCGGGAGGAACGGCCCGCGAACACCTCTCGGCGGCCGGAACCCAGCACCCAGGTGTGCCGCTCCGGGTCCCAGGACGACAGTGCCCGGGCGTCGACGTCGACGGTGACCCGCTGCGCCTCGCCGGGCGCCAGGGTGAGCCGCCGGTAGCCGGCCAGTGCGCGCACCGGCTGGTCGAGCCGGAGCTCCGGGGACGGGCCGACGTACACCTGGGCCACCTCGGTGCCCTTGCGGCGGCCGGTGTTGCGGACGGTGAACTCCGCGCGCACCCCGCCGCGCTCCGGCCGGACCGTGAGCCTCTCGTAGTGCCAGGTCGTGTACGAGAGCCCGTGCCCGAAGGGGAACAGCGGCGCCACCTGCTGCGCGTCGTACCAGCGGTGTCCGACGTGGATGCCCTCGGCGTACTCCTGCCGGCCGCCCACGCCCGGGTAGCGCAGCGGGTCGCCGCCGACCGGGGTCGCCCGTTCGTCGGCCGGGAAGGTCTGGGTGAGGCGGCCGCCCGGGTCCACGTCGCCGAAGAGGACGTCGGCGGTGGCGCCCGCGCCCTCCTGGCCCGGGTAGTACATCTGGAGGACCGCCCCGGTACGGGCGAGCCACGGCATGGTCGTGGCGGAGGAGGTGTTGAGCACCACGGTCGTACGGGGGTTCGCCGCGGCCACCGCCTCGATCAGCCGCTCCTGCCCGCCGGGGAGGGCCAGGGAGGTCCGGTCCCGGCCCTCGGTGGCGTCCTCGTAGGCGAACAGGACCACGCTGCGCGCCGATTCCGCGGTCCGCACGGCCTCGGCGAGGTCCGCGGCCCGGATCGCCCCGGTGATGTGCCGGAGCCGGAAGCGCTGGCCCGCGTCCCCGCCCCGGGCGGTCACGGTGAGCCGGTGCGGGCCCGCCTTGAGGGCGAGGGTGCGGCGGCGTACGGCCATCCCGTCGGGTGCGGAGCCGAGCAGTCCGCCCTCGAAGTGCTCGGCCATGCCCTGCCGGACGGGGAACAGCTCCTCGCCGTCGAGCCGCACGACGGGCCGCTGCCCGGTGTAGTGGACGATCAGGGTCCACTCGTCGTCCGCCGCCAGCCGGAACTCGCCCGCGTGGCTCCACTCCCGCCCGGCGCCCACCCGCTGGTCGTCCAGGCCGGCGGCCGGGCTCAGCAGACTCGCGGGGAGCGGCCGTCCGTACAGGTCCTCGCCGACGGCGTGGCGCACGGTGGAGCCG
The DNA here is from genome assembly GCF_055563995.1 of Streptomyces sp. NPDC029164. Classification (NCBI taxonomy): domain Bacteria; kingdom Bacillati; phylum Actinomycetota; class Actinomycetes; order Kitasatosporales; family Streptomycetaceae; genus Streptomyces; species Streptomyces sp. NPDC029164. The sequence goes on from NZ_JBVHWW010000022.1 coordinate 112,360, forward strand.
TTCCCGGCCCGCTGACGGAGGGCGGTGAGCGGGGCGGCCGCCCCGTCGGGGACGACGTGCGCGCTGCCACCGCCGCCGACGAACGGCACCTGGGCGGTGGGGCCGATCACCGCGATCGAGCGCGCGGCGGCGCCGGTCAGGGGCAGGGTGCCGGCTTCGTTGCGCAGCAGCACGGCTCCGGCGGTGGCCACCTTGCGGGCGAGCCGGGCCCCGGCGGCGGCGTTGCGCGCGGGCCGGGCGGCGGGCCGGGCCGCCAACAGCCCGAAGCGGTCCATGGTGGTCAGGATCCGGTGGACGGCGAGGTCGACGGAGGCCTCGGTCACGGAACCGCCGCGCACCGCCTCGCGCAGCGGCCCGCCGAAGTGCGTGCCGCCGGGCAGCTCCATGTCGAGGCCGGCGCCGATGGCGGCGACGGTGCTGTGGGTGGCGTTCCAGTCGGACATCACCCAGCCGTCGAAGCCCCAGCTCCCGCGGAGCAGTTCGTCGAGCAGCGGCTTGTTCTCGCAGGCGTGGACGCCGTTGACCCGGTTGTACGCGCCCATCACGGCGCCCGCGCCGGCCGCCACCGCGGCCTCGAAGCCCCGTAGCTCGGTCTCGTGCAGGGTCTGCTCGGCGGCGATCACGTCGACGGTGTCGCGGCCGTGTTCCTGGTTGTTGAGGGCGAAGTGCTTGACGGTGGCGATGAGCCCTTCGTCCTGGACGCCGCGGACCACCTCCGCGACCAGGTCCGCCGTCAGCCGCGGGTCCTCGGCGAAGGTCTCGAAGTTCCGGCCCGCGTACGGGGTCCGGATGAGGTTGGCCATCGGCGCCAGCAGGACGTCCTGGCCGAGCGCGCGGCCCTCGCGGCCGAGGACCCGCCCGTACTCGCGGGCCAGCGCCGGGTCGAAGGCGGAGGCGAGCAGGACGGGCGCGGGCAGTGCGGTGGCGGGCTCGGCTACGTGTACCCCGGCCGGCCCGTCGGCGAGGCGCAGGGCCGGGATGCCCAGGCGCGGTACGCCGGGCACGTAGCCGGCCTGGCCGAGGGGGGCCGGGTCCCGGGCGCCGTGCAGCAGGGCGGTCTTCTCGTCGAGGGTGAGCCGTTCCAGCAGGGCTTCGATGCGGGCGGCTCCCGATCCCGCGGGCCCGGCGGCGGGCCCGGCCGGAGCCCCCGCCGCGGGCGCGGTCGTGCGGGGCCCCGCGCCCGGCGGCACGGTGGGCGCGCAGGCCCCCGTCCCGAGGGCCGCGCCCGCTGCGCCCGCCGCCGCGAGCAGCCGCATCGCCGAACGTCTGGACACGGCCTCGCTCATCGGCGCTCCCTGCGGCGGGGTTCGGCGGGAGCGGCCCGCGCCGGACCGCTCCCCCGCCCACTGTGCGCCGCGCGTGCGCGGGGCCCGTCGAGACGCGCCACCGCGGACGCTCAGGTTCAGCCCTCCGGCAGCGGCGGCAGGGTGTCGGCGGTCCGCCGCGGCTCGTCCTGCCGCTGGATCCGTGCCTCGGTGCGGTGGCCGCGCGCGATGTAGTCCCGTACGACGGCCTCCACCGCGTCCTGCGGAGAGCCGACCCCGGCGAGCACCATCACCTCCACCACGAGCTCGGCATCGAGGCTGATGTTGACCTTGGCCACGGGCGCTCCCTCCATCGTCGTCCGACGGACTCTAGCCGTCGCACGCCCGTGGATTGCGTGGTTCCGCCGCTTCGTGGAGTCGACGCGTCGGGCCGCGGGGCCGCGGGCACGGGAGTCCGGCTACGGGAGCACGGGCAGGCGAAAGGCCCCCGCTCGGCAGAGGCGGGGGCCTTCGCGGCGGCGCCGGGAGCCTATGCGTTGGGGCGCAGGGTCCAGACGACGGTCATCTCGCCGGTCACGGCCTCGTCCTCGCGCTGGATGGCGATGGTGACCGGGAACTCGGGGCGGCCGCCCGCGTCGAGTTCGGCGATGACCTCCGCGGCCGGGCGGCCGAGGGTGGCGGTGGCGGTCACGACGCCCTTGGCGAGCTTCTTGTAGCCGATCTCGGCCTTGACGGCGAGGGGCACGGCGCGGGAGAGCTGGTCGCCGAAGGCGGCCAGGACGATCGCACCGCTCGCGGACTCGGCGAGGGTGAACATGGCGCCGGCGTGCGGGCCGCCGACGTGGTTGTGGTAGTCGGGCTGGTCCGGAAGCCGGACGACCGCACGCTCGGGGGTGGTCTCCAGGAACTGGAGGTTCAGGGTCCGGGCCATCGGCACGGTCGCGGCGAGCAGTTCGCCCACGTTCATCTGATCTGCGCTCATGAAACACGATGTTACCCACGAGTAGATGGCCTTGGCCAGAGCCCGCAAGGGGGCGGCCGTGGCTACCGTGGTCCGCTCCCACTATCGTTACCGGCCATGTGGCCAGGACAGCAGCAGCCCCCCGGGGGCGAACAGAACCCTCAGGACGCGCACCAGAACCCGTACCAGCAGCAGCCGGGGCAGCCGAACCCGTACCAGCCGCAGGCCGGTTACGGATACCCGCAGCAGCCGGGGTACCAGCCGCCCGCGGGCGTTCCCGGCCAGCAGTGGGGCACGCCCCAGCAGCCTCAGCAGCCCCAGGGCGGCGGCGGGAGCCCGTACTCGACCAAGACCGTGGCGATCGTCGCGGCGACCGCCGTCTTCGTGGCCGCCGCCGCGACCGGCGCGTACGTCCTGACCCGGGACGACAAGAAGACCGAGGCCAACGACAAGCCGCCGGTGGCCAGCTCCCCGCCGGCGTCCGAGACGCCCGCCCCGGCCGGCAGCAGCGCCAACCCGCGGGCCGGCGGCACCATGCAGCCCGTCATCCCGGGCTGGAAGGTCGTCGTCAACACCAAGTACAACGTCGCCTACGACGTGCCCCCCGAGTGGAACGTCAACGACTCCGGGGTGTCCCTCTCCATCCACGGCGAGGCCGACGGCAAGCCCGTCATCACGATGTCCGGGACCGCCACCCTCAAGAACGAGTGGTGCACGGTCGACAAGAACGCGGACGGCACCATGGAGAAGTACTCGCTCGCGGACACCGGCGTCAAGGGCGCCCAGGGTGCCAAGGACACGGCCCAGGTGGCCAGCGACAACACCGGCACCTGGGTGTGGGCGGCCTACGCCCAGAAGGAGCCCAAGGGAACGGTGAAGGTCACCGACCCCAAGGAGTACACGACCGCCTCCGGCCTCAAGGGCCACACGGCGGTCGCGACCGCGCCGAACGTGAAGAAGGAGAACAAGTGCTCCTCGGACGGCAAGGCTGTCGGCTTCGCCTTCAAGAACGCCGTCGGTGACTTCGCCAGCTTCGTGATCGTCGGCGCGGCGGGTGTGAAGGACGAGGTCCCGACCGACGTCTCCGACAAGATGCTCAGCTCGATCCGGCTCTCCACCGGCTGATCTCCGCCTCCGCCGCCCCGGGTCCGGGAATCCGTTTGGATTCTCGGCCCGGGGCGGGGATAGTCCGGGGGTGAGTTCTCCCCCCGCCGCAGCACCCCGTACGCCCGCCCGCCGTCGCCGGCCCGACTGGGCGGGCCGCAACTACACCCTGCTCACGGGTGCGGCGGTCGTCACGAACCTCGGCAGCCACGGCGCGCTCATCGCGGCCACCTTCGCGGTGATGGAGGCCGGCGGGTCCAGCGGCGACATCGGACTGGTCGCGGCCGCCCGTACGCTGCCGCTCGTCATCTTCCTGCTCATCGGCGGCGCCGTCGCCGACCGGCTGCCGCGCCACCGCGTGATGGTCGCGGCCAACGCCCTGAACTTCCTCTCGCAGGGCGCCTTCGCGCTGCTTGTCCTCACCGGCGACCCCCAGCTGTGGCAGATGATGCTGCTGACCGCCCTGTGCGGCACCGGCACGGCCTTCTTCAATCCCGCGGCCGAGGGCATGCTGCTGTCCACGGTCTCCGGCGAGCACTCCAACCGGGCCTTCGCGCTGTTCCGCATGGCGATGAACGGCGCGGGCATCGGCGGCGCCGCCCTCGGCGGGGCGATGATCGCCGTCCTGGGCCCGGGCTGGGTCCTGGCCGTGGACGCGGCCGCCTTCGCCGTCGCGGGCCTGCTGCGCGCGTTCCTCGACGTGAGCCACGTCCCCGACCGGGCTCCGGGCGGCGGCCTGCTGGCCGACCTGCGCGAGGGATGGGTGGAGGTCCGGACCCGCCCCTGGCTGTGGAGCATCGTGCTCCAGTTCTCCGTCGTCGTCGCCGTCGTGGGCGCCGCGGAGGCGGTCTACGGTCCGCTGGTCGCCCGGGACCGGCTGGGCGGGGCGGCGCCCTGGGGCGTGGCCCTGGCCTTCTTCGGGGTCGGCACGATCGCCGGGGCCGTCCTGATGATGGCGTGGAAACCGCGCCGGCTGCTGCTGATCGGGACGCTGTGCGTGTTCCCGCTGGCGCTGCCGTCGGCGGGTCTCGCCGTGCCGCTGCCCGTGTGGGGGCTGTGCGCGGTGATGTTCGTCAGCGGGGCCGCGATCGAGGTCTTCGGCGTGAACTGGATGACGACGATGCACCAGGAGATACCGGAGGAGAAGTTCTCGCGGGTCTCCGCCTACGACTGGTTCGGCTCGGTGTCGATGCTCCCCCTGGCCACCGCGCTGGCCGGCCCGGCCGAGACGGCCTTCGGCCGCACCGAGGCCCTGTGGGGCTGCGCGTCCCTCGTCATCCTGGCCACGGCCCTGGTCCTCCTGATCCCGGACGTCCGCCACATGACCCGCAAGACCAAATCGACCACCCTCACCAAACACCCGGCCCCGCCCTCCAGCCCGGCCGCCCCTTCCGGCCCGGCCGCCGCCTCCAGCCCCGCCGGCGTTTGAGGCGCGGGGCGCGGGGCGGAGCCCCGGCAGCGGCGCGGCAGGAGCCGGCTACCCCACCGAGAACGCCCCCTCCGGCGGAGCCGGCGACGGTCCCGCGTCCGCGTCGGCCACCGGCAGCGCCCCCTTTCTGAACCGCACCAGCCCGTCCCCGTACTCCACCCGCGCCGGAAACACGTCCCCCGCGCACCGCCGGGCCAGCGCGGCCACCGGAAGCTCCGCATCGGAGGCCAGGAGCACCGCGTTCCCGAACCGCCTCCCCCGCAGCACCCCCGGCTCCGCGATCAGCGCCAGCTCCCCGAACGCCTCCGCGAAGTTCGCCAGCTGCGCCCGCAGGAAGTCGAACGGCGCCCCGTCCGCCAGGTTCGCCGCGTACAGCCCGCCGGGCCGCAGCACCCGCGCCGCCGCCCGCGCGTACTCCACCGACGTCAGCTGCGCCGGCACCCGCGAGCCGCCGAAGACGTCGGCCACGAGCACGTCCGCGCTCGCCGCGGGCGCCGCCTCCAGCCAGGCCCGGGCATCGGCGGTGTGCACCGTGATCCCGGACCCCGCCGCAAGCGGGAGGTGTTCGGCGACCAGCTCGACCAGGCCCGCGTCGAACTCGACGACCGCCTGCCGGGATCCCGGCCGGGTCGCCGCCGCGTACCGCGGCAGGGTGAGCGCGCCGCCGCCCAGGTGCAGGAGGTCCAGTGCGCGCCCCGGCTCCGACGCGCAGTCCAGGACGTGCGCGAGGCGGCGTACGTACTCGAACTCCAGGTGTTGCGGATCGTCCAGGTCCACGTACGACTGCGGGGCCCCGTCGACGGTCAGCAGCCAGGCCCGCTCACCGTCCACGTCCGGCATCAGCTTGGCGGTGCCCTGGCCCACGTCCCGGATGACCGGGATCTGTTCGTCGCTCACCCCACCATTGTCGGGCCGGTCCGCGACGGGCCGGTCCGCCGGGGGCGGGGCCGGCCCGACCCCCTTCCCGGCTCAGCCGGACCAGACCGCGGCCGCCGCCTCGACGTGCTCGACCGCCTGCGCCAGACCGGCCCGCGCCGCGGGGTCGCGCCGGGCGGGGTCGAGTACGTTGCGTCCGAAGGCCTTGCGGGCCTGCGCCGACGGGCTGATCACCAGCACCCGCGCGCCCGCTTCCCGCAGCCGCGCCGCCTGCGCGGCCGGTGAGGGGACCAGGCCGGAGCCGAGCGAGATCGGCGCGATGACCACGACGCGCGCGTACCCCGCGGCGAGGTCGGCGTTCGTGGCGGAACGGACGCCTCCGTCGATGAACCGCCGTCCGCCGACCGTCACCGGCGGCCACACGCCCGGCACGGCGCAGCTCGCCGAGACCGCGTCGACGAGCCCCGCGCCGCTCTCCCTGTCGAAGTCGGCGGCTTCGCCGGTGAGCGCGTCCACGGCGGTGACCACGAGCCGCCGCTCGGGCCATTCGTGCGAGACCAGCCGGGCCGCGAGCACCTCGCGGCGCTCGGCCTCCGCCGCGGTGTCGGCGGCCAGGGCCATGGCGCCGACCCGCTGCCGGTAGACCGTCGCGTCGCGGGAGCGGGCCATCGCGAGGGCGTACCGCGCGATGACGCCGGCCCCGAGTTTCGCGGCGATCTCCCCGGTGGCGTCGCCGAGCTGGCGCTCGTACAGCTCCTGCACGGACAGCTGCCCGGAGGTGAGCTGGGCGCCGACCACCGAGCCGGCCGAGGTGCCGACGACGAGGTCGGCGGTGGTGAGGTCCACGCCCGCGCGGGCGAGCCCGTACAGGATTCCGCACTCCCATCCCACGCCCGTCAGTCCCCCGCCGCCCAGCACGAGTGCCGTGTCGCCGCCCATCTCCGCCCGCCCCTCTGCTCCGCGCATGCCTGTGGTGACGGCAGTCTGACGCAGCGGCCCCGCCGTCACCACAGAGGGGTCGGTACGGCTCCGACCGCCCGGGTCAGCCCAGGACGGCCGTGACCGTGCCCGCGCCGACCGTCCGCCCGCCCTCGCGGATCGCGAAGCCGAGCCCCGACTCCAGCGGGACGTCCCGCCCGAGCTCGACGGTCATCGTGACCGTCTGCCCCGGCCGGGCCATACCGGCCTCGCCCAGGTCCACGTCGCCCACCACGTCGGCGGTGCGAATGTAGAACTGCGGCCGGTAGCCGGTGGCGATCGGCGTCGTACGGCCGCCCTCGCGCCCGGAGAGCACGTACACCTGCGCGGTGAAGTGCCGCTTGGGCGTCACGCTGCCCGGCGCGGCCACCACGTGTCCGCGGCGCACGCCGTCGCGCGGGACCCCGCGCAGCAGCAGCGCGACGTTGTCCCCGGCCTCGGCGGACTCCATCGGCTTCCCGAAGGTCTCCAGCCCGGTGACGACAGTCTCGGCCGGCTCGCCGTCGCCGCCGAGGATCGCGACGCGGTCGCCGAGGCGGACGCTGCCGCGCTCGACGGCTCCGGTGACGACGGTCCCGCGCCCGGTGATGGTCAGCACGTTCTCCACCGGCAGCAGGAACGGCGCGTCCGTGTACCGCACCGGTGTCGGCACGTAGGTGTCGACCGCGTCCAGCAGCGCCTCGATCGCCCCGGTCCACCGCGGGTCGCCCTCCAGCGCCCCGAGTCCGGAGACCCGTACGACCGGTGCGGCGTCACCGCCGTAGCCGTGCGCGGTGAGCAGCTCGCGGACCTCCAGCTCGACCAGGTCGGTCAGCTCGGGGTCCCCGGCGTCGGCCTTGTTCAGGGCCACGACGATGTGGTCGACGCCGACCTGCCGGGCGAGGAGCACGTGCTCGGCCGTTTGCGGCATGACTCCGTCGAGGGCGGAGACGACGAGGATCGCCCCGTCGAGCTGCGCGGCTCCGGTGACCATGTTCTTGATGTAGTCCGCGTGACCGGGCATGTCCACGTGTGCGTAGTGGCGGGTGCCCGTCTCGTACTCGACGTGCGTGAGGTTGATGGTGATCCCGCGCCGGGCCTCCTCGGGGGCCCGGTCGATGCGGTCGAAGGGCACGAAGGAGGCGCCGCCGCGCTCGGCGAGGACCTTGGTGATGGCGGCGGTGAGGGTGGTCTTGCCGTGGTCGACGTGACCCATGGTGCCGATGTTGAGGTGCGGCTTGGTCCGCACGAAGGCCGTCTTGGCCATGATCGCTTGTCTCTTCCCGTTGCTCGAAGCGTGGACGGGACCCCTGAGCCGAGCCGACCCTCCCCCTGCGGGGTCCGCCGGACGATCCGGGAAGGGTCAGCTTCGTGCGCCGTCGAATGCGGCGAAGGCTTCTGCGGGAAAAGCGAATGCGGCAGCCTTCGGCGCGTCCGCGACTGCGGACGGCGCTGCGGGGAAGGCGAACCGGGACATGCCCCTGATCCTGCCGGACCGCCCCGGGCCCGTCGAATGATTTACCGGGTGAACCGGCGGGCCCTCAGAGGTTCTTGAGCGCCTCGCGCACGGACAGCGGGGACAGGGAGCCGCTTTCGGACGCGACGAAGGCGCGCACCGCGTCGGGGTCGGTCTTCGCGTACTCGCGCAGGGACCAGCCGATGGCCTTGCGCAGGAAGAAGTCCGGGTGCCCGGCCCGGAGGCGGCAGTAGGCGAAGAGGCGCCCGGAATCGGTGGCGGCCTTGTAGCGCAGCTGGTGCAGGAGGGCGGCGCGGGCGAGCCAGAGGTCCTCGTCCTCGATCCACTCGTCCATCACCCGCGCGAGCTCCGGGTCGGCGGCCACCAGCGGGCCGACCGTGTGCGCGGCCAGCAGGTCGACGGTGTCCCACCAGGGGACGGTGACGATCAGGTGCCGGACCACCGGCAGGAGGCCGGAGGAGCACCGGGGGACGTGGCGGCGCAGGTAGTCCACCGCGAAGTAGTGGTACTCGCGCTCCGGGAGCCGCCAGCAGCGCAGCGCGAGCGCCGCGCAGTCCGCCTCGGACGGCTTGGGGGTGTCCCGCATCACCGCCTTCGACAGGTCACGGCGCAATGGTGTCGGGATGCCGAGGAAGGGCGCGACGTCCTTCATGTACGCGGTCATCGCCTCGGCCCGTACGGGGTCGGCGGCTGCCGCGTACGTCCTGGTCAGCCGCTCCAGCAGGGTGTCCGCGAGGGCGCTGGCGGGAACCCTCGGGGGTCGTCGGCCGTTCGGCGGCATGAGGCCCAGATTACGGCGCGACGCCGCATACGTGGGCTAGTCTCCCGGGATGCCCCTCCTCCTCGCGCCGTGGACCCGGCTGTCGCTGCTCGTCGTGCTGCTCGTGGCGGCCGGCGTGTGCGTGCTGCTGTTCGAGCCCCAGCGCCTGCTCTCGGAGGGCTGGCCCCCGGGCCTCCCGGTGGGCACGGCGGTCCTGCTGTTCGCAGCCGCGTACGGGGTGTGCGCGGCGGCCTTCGTGCCCCGCCCCCTGCTGAACCTGGCCGCGGGAGCCGTCTTCGGCACCCAGTTCGGCCTCGTCGCCGCGGTCGGCGGCACCGTCCTGGGCGCCGGGATCGCCTTCGGCCTCGGCCGGATCATGGGCCAGGAGGCTTTGCGTCCGTATCTGCGCGGCCGGTGGCTGGAGGCGGCGGACGGCCAGCTCAGCCGGCACGGCTTCCGCTCGATGCTCGCCGTCCGGCTCTTCCCCGGAGTGCCCTTCGTGGTGGCCAACTACTGCGCGGCGGTGTCCCGCTGCGGCTGGGGTCCCTTCCTCCTCGCCACGGCGCTCGGCGTCGTCCCGAACACCACGGCGTACGTGATCGCGGGGGCCAGCGCCTCCTCCCCCGGCTCGCCCGCCTTCCTCGTCTCCTTCGGCTTCATCGTGGTCTCGGTGATGGCGGCCGGAGCCGTCGCCTGGCGCAAGCGGCACCGCCTGGCACCCCCGCCGGCCCGGGAATCGTCGTACGAGCTGACGCCCCAGCACCCCCCAGTGGTCAGCGGCACTTCGCACGGGCCCTAGCATCGGGGGCGAACTGCCCGACGATCACAAGGACGAGCGCACCCCGACATGAGCTGGTTCGAATCCCTAATCCTCGGTCTCGTCCAGGGGCTTACGGAGTTCCTCCCGATCTCCTCCAGCGCCCACCTGCGGCTGACCGCGGCGTTCGCCGGCTGGCACGACCCAGGAGCGGCCTTCACGGCCATCACGCAGATCGGCACCGAGGCCGCCGTGCTGATCTACTTCCGCAAGGACATCGCGCGGATCATCTCCACCTGGTTCCGCTCCCTGTACACGAAGGCCCTGCGTTCCGAGCAGGACGCCAAGATGGGCTGGCTGGTGATCGTCGGCTCGATTCCGATCGGCGTCCTCGGCCTGGTCTTCAAGGACGCGATCGTGGGCCCGGCCCGCGACCTGCGGCTGACGGCGACCACCCTCATCGTGATGGGCATCGTGCTGGGCGTCGCCGACCGGCTGGCCGCGCGCGACGAGGAGGGTGGGCGGCACCGCGCCATCCGCGAGCGCAAGACGCTCCAGCAGCTGGGCGTCAAGGACGGCCTGGTCTTCGGTCTCTGCCAGGCGATGGCGCTGATCCCGGGCGTCTCCCGGTCCGGCGCGACGATCTCCGGCGGTCTGCTGCTGGGCTTCACCCGCGAGGCCGCGGCGCGCTACTCCTTCCTGCTGGCCATCCCGGCCGTGCTGGCCTCCGGCGCGTTCGAGATCAAGGACGTGATCGAGGAGCCGGGCCACATCTCCTGGGGTCCGACGGTCTTCGCGACGGTCATCGCCTTCTTCGTGGGCTACGCCGTGATCGCGTGGTTCATGAAGTTCATCTCGACCAAGAGCTTCATGCCCTTCGTGATCTACCGGATCCTGCTGGGCATCCTGCTGTTCGCGCTGATCGGCGCGGACGTGCTGAGCCCGCACGCGGGTGAGTCCGGCTCCTAGCGGGCCCCCGCTCCACCGCTTCGTGTGAACCGGAAGCCGCTCGGGAACGTTCCCGGGCGGCTTCCGCGTCGTTGTGCCTGAAGAGACCTGAAGAGACCGGAAGGCAAGCAAGCAGGGGGTGTCCCATGGGTCGAGTGGTACTGGAGCGTTTTCCGGCCGGAAGTCCGAGGGGGAGCTGGCCCGCCGAGGAGTACGCGGCGCAGCGCATGCGGGAGGGGGTGCCGGCCGAGGTGGTCATGGACCTGGACAGCGACGCGTTCCTCGTCGTGGTCCGGCAGCGGGAGGCCCGTTCCGGTCACTGAGCGCCCGCGGGAAGATCCGGTCCGCGCACGCCCCTTGGCGTGCGGCATGCGCAGCCCCACACTGACCCGATGACTCAGCGTGTGGATCTCGCGACGGTAATGGACCGGCTGGCGATCGACGAGGTGGTCACGGGCTACGCGGTGGCCGTCGACGACGGGGACTGGGAGGCCTACCGCGCCCTCTTCACCGCCTCCGGGCGGGCCGACTACAGCTCGGCGGGCGGGATCGAGGGATCGGTCGGGGAGGTCGCGGACTGGCTCGCGGAGACCATGAGGCTCTTCCCCGTGCGTCAGCACCTGATCGTCAACCGGCTGGTCCGGCTGGAGGACCTGGGCGGCTCGCCCGGCGACAGCGCCGAGGTCCGGGCCGACTTCCTCAACCCGATGCGCCTGGCGGGTCCGGAGTTCGACGGCACGGTCACCGCGCCCAACTTCGTCGCCGCCGGACGCTACTCCTTCGCACTGGCCCGCACCCGTGACGGCTGGCGGCTCACCCGCGTCACCGTGCACGAGACCTGGCGGCACATGTCCGCCTGAGCCTGCCGGCCCTGCACTGCACTGCACTGCACTGCCAGACTGGAAGCGGAGGCGCGCCATGATCGCGATGCGGAACGAGTGGATGCCCCGGTGGCGCGCGCCCGCCGCGGTCGCCGCCGGAGCGCTGCCCGCCCTCGCCTTCCCCGCCCCCGCGGCCTGGTGGTTCGCCTACGTCGCCCTCGTGCCCTGGATGCTGCTGCTGAGGTCGGCCCCCACCGGGCGGCGGGCGGCCCTGGAGGGCTGGCTCGGCGGCGCGGGGTTCATCGTGGCCGTCCACCACTGGCTGCTGCCCAGCCTGCACGTCTTCCTGGTGCCGGTGGCCGCCCTGCTGGGGCTGCTGTGGATCCCCTGGGGACTCCTGGTACGGGAGTTGTTCGGCGGGGTCCCCTCGGCGGGCCGGGCGCTGTCCGCGCTGGTCCTCGTACCGGCGGGCTGGCTGCTGTCGGAGCTGGTCCGGTCCTGGCAGGGGCTGGGCGGGCCGTGGGGGCTGCTGGGGGCGAGTCAGTGGCAGGTGCCGCCCGCCCTGCGGCTGGCCTCGGTGGGCGGCGTGTGGCTGGTCAGCCTGCTCGTCGTGGCGGTGAACTGCGCCGTGGTGCTGCTGGTCGCGGTGCCGGGGGCGCGGATCCCGGCGGTGGCGGGGATGACGGGGTGCGCGGTGCTGACCGCGGTGGTGTGGGTGTGGGCGACGGTGCCCACGGAGTCCGGCCGGCTGCGCGTGGCCGTCGTACAACCGGGTCCGGTGGCGGACGGCGCGGACAGCGCGGAGCGGCGGTTCGCGATCGGAGAGCGTCTGACGCGCCCGCTGGCCGGGCAGCGGGCCGACCTCGTGGTGTGGGGCGAGAGCAGTGTCGGCGAGGACCTGACGGCCCGCCCGGACCTGGCCCGCCGGCTGGCCTCGCTGTCGGCGGAAGTCGGGGCTCCGCTGCTGGTGAACGTGGACGCGCGGCGGGCGGACCGGCCGGGGATCCGCAAGAGCGCCGTACTGGTCGGTCCCGCAGGCCCCACCGGCGACCGGTACGACAAGATGCGGCTCGTCCCGTTCGGTGAGTACGTTCCGGCCCGCGCGCTGCTCGGCTGGGCCACCTCGGTCGGCAAGGCGGCCGGCGAGGACCGCGTGGCCGGCACGGCCCCCGTGGTCATGGACCTGCCCGCCCGGCCGGACGGGGCCGGCGGCGCCCCCGCCGGTGTCCGGCTCGGCCCCCTGGTCTGCTTCGAGTCGGCCTTCCCCGACATGAGCCGGCACCTGACCCGGGGCGGGGCCTCGCTGCTCATCGCCCAGTCGGCGACCTCCACCTTCCAGGAGAGCTGGGCCCCGGCCCAGCACGCCTCGCTGGCGGCCCTGCGCGCGGCCGAGAACGGCCGCCCGATGGTGCACGCCACCCTCACGGGCATCAGCGTCGTGCACGGCCCGTCCGGCGAGCGGATCGGCGCGGCCCTGCCGACCTCCGCGAGCGCGGCGGCGGTGTACGAGGTCCCGCTCGCCCGGGGCACGACCCTCTACGGGCGCTTCGGGGACTGGCCGGTGGGGGCCGCCCTCGCCGCGCTCGCGGTGTACTGCGCGGTGGCGGGCGTCCGTTCGCTCAGGAGGCCTGCTCCAGAGCCGACTTCACCACCCGCTCGCACAGCCGGTGGGTGAGCAGCGCGTCCCGGGCGCTGAGGGTCTTGCCCGTCTCGACGGCCTCCAGGAAGTGGTCCACGACCTGCTCGATGCCGCGCTGGCGGGCCACGGACACCCAGTCCCCGCGGCGCCGGACGGTCGGCTGGCCCTTGTGGTCGATGACCTCGGCGAGGTTGACGACCTGCCGCTTGGTGTCCCGGCCGGAGACCTCCAGGATCTCCTCGGTGGAGCCGGACAGCCGGTTCATGATGCCGAGCGCGGTGAAGCCGTCACCGGACAGCTGGAGCACCACCTGGTGCATCAGCCCCTCGCGCACCACGGCCCGGACGTCGACGTGCCCGGCTTCGCCGGGCAGCAGGAAGCGCAGGGTGTCGACGACGTGGATGAAGTCGTCGAGGACCAGGGTGCGCGGGTCCTCGGGCAGCCCGACCCGGTTCTTCTGCATGATGATGAGCTCGCGCGGGTGGTCGGCGCACTGCGCGTAGCCGGGCGCGTGACGGCGGTTGAAGCCGACGGCGAGCGAGACCCGGCGTTCCTCGGCCAGTTCCACCAGCCGCACCGAGTCCGCGAGCTCGTAGGCGAGCGGCTTGTCCACGTACGTCGGCACGCCGGCCCGCAGGAGCCGCGTGACGATCTCGGGGTGGGCCGCGGTCGAGGCGTGCACGAAGGCCGCGTCGAGCCCCTCGGCGAGCAGGGCGTCGAGTTCGGTGTGCCGGCGCGCGGCGGGGACGTGGTGGATCCCGCCGACCCGCTCGAGGGTGGCGGGAGTACGGGTCTGCAGGTGCAGCTCGATCCCGGGGCGGGTGGTGAGGACGGGGAGGTACGCCTTCTGCGCGATGTCGCCGAGTCCGATGCAACCGACCTTCACCGGGGAACCTCCAGGTTGATCCTTGTGGGACTTCAGCAGCTTAATCCCTGGTGGCAGGGGCCCCGTTCACCGAGGATGATCCCCATGACCACCAGTTCCGGATCACATCGCACCGAGCCCGCGACCACCGCCGACGAGCGGGACATGCTCGACGGCTGGCTCGACTACCACCGCGCGACGCTCGCCTGGAAGTGCGAGGGGCTCCAGGACGAGCAGCTGCGCCGCGCCCCGCTCGCGCCCTCCGAGTTGAGCCTCCTGGGCCTCGTACGGCACATGGCGGAGGTGGAGCGGTACTGGTTCCGGGAGATCATGCTCGGCGAGGACCTTCCCGAGCTGCACTGCACCGACGAGGACCCGGACGGCGACTTCCACTTCGCCGAGGACGCCACCTGGGCCGAGAACGAGCAGGTGTGGCAGACGGAGGTCGAACTGGCCCGCCAGGCCGCCTCGGGCCGCTCCCTGGACCTGGTGTCGAAGGCGGAGAGCCACCACCGCGGCGAGGTCTTCAGCCTGCGCTGGGTCTACACCCACATGATCGAGGAGTACGCGCGCCACAACGGCCACGCGGACCTGCTGCGCGAGCAGATAGACGGCGCCACGGGCGACTAGGCCGGATCCGCCGGACACCCGCTGCCCGTCACCCGTGCGGGGTGAATATCCGCTCAGGGTTTTCGCAACGGGGTCTTCGCACAGCAGAGTTGCGCGGGTGCATCCAACCCGAACCACGACAACCCTGCTGCTCGGAGTCGCCTGTGCCGTCTCGGCCGTCTCCGGTTGCGTGAACGTGAGCCCCGGTCCCGTGCAGCCGGCGGTCCCCGCCACCGGCGGGCAGCCCCGTCACGAGCCGCGCGGCGGGCCCGGGGCGGCCCCCGTGGTCGTCCAGGCGCCCGCTCTGGAGGCGCTGAAGGCGGTCCCGGAGCAGCCCGCGCACCCGGTGGCCCCCGCGCCCGCCCGGACGTCCGCCCAGCGCCCTGCCGGCGGGCCCGCCCCGGACGCGCCGCCGGTCCCGGACATCCCGGAGCCGCCGAAGCCGGCCGAGCCCGCGTCCGGGCGTCCTGGCGGCCGCCCGCACCACTCCCGGTCCGACGCCGAGGTGGAGCGCGAGCTGGTGCGGAAGCTGCCGGTGCGGCCGGCCGACGTGTGCGCGCTGGGCCGCCGGCACGGCCGCTGGCACCCGGACAGCCCGGAGGCCCGCATCTGCGCGGGCGTCCACGACGGCTGACCGCCGGACGGCGCTAGGGAGACTGCTCGGGGAACGGACGGGGCCCGGCACCCGGTTCCGTGGCCAGGCGCCGCTCCAGCCGTGCGATGGCCTCGCGTACGCCGTTCCCGTACCCGTCGTCGGGGAGCGCCCCGGTGGCCGCGCGGGCCCGCGCCAGGTGGACGCGGGCGGCCTCGGGGCGCTGGAGCTTCAGGTAGTCGGCGGCCAGGCTGAGGTGCAGGGACGGGTAGAACACGCGCATCGCGAGATGCGGTTCCCGCGGTGCGCTCCCCCCGTCCCGGGGCCCGGTGGCGGGCGGGTCGCGCAGGGCTTCGGCGGCGGTCAGGGCCCGCAGGTCCCAGGCCAGTTCGTCGGCGGGGTCGTCCTGGGCGTCGGCCATGTAGTGGGCGAGGGTGCAGCGGTGGAGGTCGTCGCCCTCCTCGCCGATCTCCGACCAGATCGCGCCGAGCCGGTTGCGGGCCTCCTCGCGGTCCCCGGCGTGCAGCAGCATGACCGCCTGGCCGATCCTGGTCATGACGGCGTCCTCCGACGCCTCCTGCTGCTCCGTCACCGCGGCCTCCGGTCTCGCTCCGCCAGACCTGCTCCGGGTCTGATCATCAAGAAGCTAGCCGGAGGCACCGGCAATGGCGCCGAGGCGCGGTGGGGCGTCAGCCGAGGTCCGGGATCCGCCAGTCGATCGGCTCATGGCCCTGGGCGGCGATGGCCTCGTTGATCTGGGTGAAGGGCCGGGACCCGAAGAACTTCTTGGCCGACAGCGGGGAGGGGTGGGCCCCCTTGACCACGACGTGCCGCTCCTCGTCGATCAGCGGGATCTTCTTCTGGGCGTAGGCGCCCCAGAGGACGAAGACGGCCGGGTCGGGCCGCTCGGACACCGCGCGGATCACGGCGTCGGTGAACTTCTCCCAGCCCTTGCCCTTGTGCGAGTTGGGCTCGGCCTCCCGGACGGTGAGCACGGCGTTGAGCAGGAGGACACCCTGCTCGGCCCACGGCATCAGGTACCCGTTGTCGGGGACGGGCAGGCCGAGCTCCTCCTTCATCTCCTTGTAGATGTTGCGCAGCGAGGGCGGGGTCTTGACCCCGGGCCGCACGGAGAAGCACAGGCCGTGACCCTGGCCGGCGCCGTGGTAGGGGTCCTGGCCCAGGACGAGCACCTTGACCTGGTCGAAGGGGGTGGCCTCCAGAGCCGCGAACACCTGCTCGCGGGGCGGGTAGACCGGCCCGTTCGCCCGTTCCTTCTCGACGAACTCGGTGAGTTCCTTGAAGTAGGGCTGGTCCAGCTCCCCGCCGAGGACGGGGAGCCAGGACTCGGGCAGCATCTGGGTCACGGCGACAACCTCCGGTACAAGTTCGTGCAACTGCTCCAGAACCTACCGGGGGCCACTGACAACGCGTCGGCCGCCCGGGGCGGATGCCCCGGGCGGGGCCGCTACCAGCTGGTCTTGCGGTACAGCTCCCACATCTGCATGGCGGTCTGCGGGTCCAGCGCCCGCTCGGCGCCCGCGATGTCCTCCTGCGCGGCGACGTACAGCTTGCCCTGCCACAGGGGCAGCAGCCGGACGTCCTCGGCGAAGATCTGCTGTGCCTTCTCGAACTGCTGGACCCCGGCGGAGCGGTCGCCGTCGCGGCGGGACTTGGGCAGCAGCTCGGTGAGGATCTCGGTGGACTCGTACGGGGTGCCGACCGCGTTCTCCTTGCCGACGAACGGCGCGATGAAGTTGTCCGGGTCCGGAAAGTCGGGGAACCAGCCACGGCCGAAGACCGGGTACTCCTGGCCCTTGTAGCCCTCCTGGAAGGTCTTCCAGGGCTGGCTGCGCAGGGTGATCCGGAAGAGTCCGCTCTCGTCCAGCTGACGCTTGAGCTCGGTGAACTCCTCGGCGGTGGAGGAGCCGTACCGGTCGGTGGTGTACCAGAAGGTCAGGTCGACCGGCGTGGCCACCCCGGCGTCCTTGAGGATCTTCTTGGCCTTGGGGACGTCGGCGGGGCCGTACTTGTCGTAGTAGGGCGTCTTGTGGCCGACGACGCCCTTGGGGACCATCGAGTACAGCGGCTCCGCGGTGCCCTGGTAGACCTTGGAGACGAGGGTGCCGCGGTCGACGGTCTGGGCGATGGCCTGGCGGACCGCCGGCTTGGCGACGGCGGGGTCCTTGGGGTTGAAGACCAGGTAGCGGATCTCGGCGCCGACGTTCTCGACGACCTGGACGCCCTGCGCGTGCGCGGCGGGGGTCTGCAGGTCCGTGATCTCCGTGGCCGAAAGGCCTCGGTAGGTGGCGTCGATCTCCTTGGCCTTCAGGGCCGCGACCATCTTCTGGGAGTCCTGGAAGTAGCGGATGGTCACCGCCTTGTTACGGCGGTTGGCGAAGCCCGTGTACGTCCCGTTGTTGCCGAGGACGGCCTCGTTGCCCTCCTTGTACGAGTCGAGCACGTACGGGCCGGAGCCGGTGATCTTGCCGTCCTGGCGCACCTTGTCGGCGGGGTAGTCCTTGGGCGCGACCAGCGAGGCGGCGGGCGAGCCGAGGACGTACGGGAAGGTGGCGTCCGAGGTGTTCAGGTGGAAGACGACCGTCAGGGCATCCGGGGTCTCGATCTTGTCGAGGCTTCCGAAGAGGTCCTTCGGACCGACCTTGGAGCCGATCGTCTTGATCCGGTCGAGGGAGTACTTGACCGCCTTCGCGTCGAGCGGCTCGCCGTTGGAGAACTTCAGGCCCTTGCGCAGGGTGCACCGGTAGGCCTGGCTCGCCCCGTCCGTGAACTCACAGTTCTGGGCGGCGTCGGGCTGGGGCTTGGTGGAGCCCGTGGGGAACGCCAGCAGCGTCTGGTAGACGTTCCGGTACAGCTCCCAGGAGCCGTCCCACGCCGCGGCGGGATCGAGGGTGCTCGGTGCGCTCGTGGTGCCGACGACGATCCTCTTGACGTCGCCGTCGTTGTCCTCCGACAGCAGGCCGCATCCGGCGAGCAGGGATATGGACGCAAGGGCCGCAGTGATCTGCAGGCATCTGGTCCGGTTGAACACGTGCACGCTCCTCGATCAGCCAGGGGTGCGGCAGACCCTACCGCAGTGCCCCACGAATCCAATGGGGTGGTTTCGTGGGGCACTTGACCGGTTACGTGCGTATTCAGTACGCATTTGCCTCCCTTTCGGAGGCAAATGTGTCCGACTATCGGTCAGTGCACACCAGCATTGAGGAACATCCCACCATCGACGACCAGAGTTTGGCCCGTGATCCATTCCGCTTGTGCAGATGTAAGAAACGCCGCGGCCCCTCCGATGTCCTCCGGGAGCCCCAGCCGGCCGAGCGGATAGGCCGCCGCGGCCTCCTGCTCCCGGCCCTCGTAGAGCGCCTGCGCGAACTTGGTCTTGACCACCGCGGGGGCGATCGCGTTGACCCGGACACCCGGTGCCATCTCGTGGGCGAGCTGGAGGGTGAGGTTGACCATGGCGGCCTTGCTCATCCCGTACGCCCCGATGAAGGGCGAGGCGGAGACACCGGCGATGGAGGCGATGTTCACGATCGCTCCGCCGTTGTCCTTCTGCCAGGCGTGCCAGGTCCGCTGGGCGAAGCCGAGCGCCGAGATCACATTGGTCTCGAAGACCTTGCGCGCGACCCCGAGGTCCAGGTCCGCGATCGGCCCGAAGACCGGATTGGTGCCCGCGTTGTTCACCAGGAAGTCGACGCGGCCGAAGGCCTCCATCGCGCGCTCGACGGCGACGGCCTGGTGGGCCTCGTCGTGCGCCTTGCCGGCGACCCCGATCACCCGGTCCGCGCCGAGCCGCTCGACGGCCTCCTTGAGTGCGTCCTCGTTGCGTCCGGTGATGCAGACCCGGTCGCCGCGGGCGACCAGCGCCTCGGCGATGCCGTAGCCGATGCCCCGGCTCGCTCCGGTGATCAGCGCGACCTTGCCGCTGTCGATACCGTCGTACGTCATGACGTGCGCCTGCCTCTCGTGATCTCTTCGCTCGTCAGTTGAGCGGGCCGCCGGCGACGTACATGACCTGGCCGGAGACGAAGCCGGCGGCCTCGCCCGTGAAGAAGGCGATGGCGTTGGCGATGTCGTCCGGGCGGCCGACGCGCTGGACGGGGATCTGGGTGGCGGCGGCCGCCTGGAAGTCCTCGAAGCCCATGCCGACGCGGGCGGCCGTCTGGGCGGTCATCTCGGTGACGATGAAGCCGGGGGCGACGGCGTTGGCGGTGACGCCGAACTTGCCGAGCTCGATGGCCAGGGTCTTGGTGAAGCCCTGCAGACCGGCCTTGGCCGCGGAGTAGTTGACCTGGCCGCGGTTGCCGAGCGCCGAGCTGCTGGAGAGGTTCACGATGCGGCCGAACTTGGCCTCCACCATGTACTTCTGACAGGCCTTCGACATCAGGAAGGCGCCGCGCAGGTGCACGTTCATGACCGTGTCCCAGTCGGTCTCGCTCATCTTGAAGAGCAGGTTGTCGCGCAGCACACCCGCGTTGTTGACCAGGATGGTCGGGGCGCCGAGCTCGCTCGCGACGCGCGCGACGGCGGCCTCCACCTGCGCGGCGTCGGAGACGTCGCAGCCGACCGCCAGGGCCTTGCCGCCGGCTGCCGTGATCGCCTCCACGGTGTCCTTGCAGGCCGCCTCGTCGAGGTCGAGTACGGCGACGGCCCGGCCCTCGGCGGCCAGGCGTACGGCGGTGGCGGCGCCGATGCCCCGGGCCGCCCCGGTCACGATCGCGACGCGCTGCTCGGTGGTGGACATGCTGGATCTCCTCGCCCTTGAGAGACGGCCGCCCAGAGGTGAGCAACCGCTTAGTAGCTTCAGCTGAGGAGACGCTAGGAGCCCTGGCACCCGGTGTCAACGGCGACGCTTCCCACCCCGCCGGCACCCACCCGGCCCTGCCGCCCCCATTCAGCCCCGCCGGCGTTCGAGGCGCTGGGGGTCCCCCCGGACGGAGTCTGGGGGAGAGCCCGGGGCAGCGCCCCCGGCAACGGCGCCGCACCCGAACACCCGGCGCACGCCCGCGTCAGCGTCAGCGTCAGCGTCAGCGTCAGCGGACCAGCAGGTCCAGCAACCGCTCCACCTCGGCGGCCGGATCGGCCGTGAGGCCGGTGTGCACCGGCCCCGGCTGCACCACCGTGCTCCGTGGAGCGATCAGCCACCGGAACCGCCGCCCGGCATCGTCACCGGCCGCCTGCCCGGCGGACGCCCCACCCGCGCACACGCCCTCGACCCCGTGCAACGCGGCCCGCACCCCGGCCACGTCCGCCCCCGGATCCAGCGCGAGGAGCTTCGCCTCGTCGAGGTGGGTGCGCGCGGCGACGTACGCGTGCGCCCGGCAGTAGACGATCACACCGGCGTTGAAGCACTCGCCCCGTTCCATCCGGGGCACCACACGCACCAGCGCGTACTCGAACACGTCCCGCTTGGTCACTCGTCGTCGCTCTTCTTCTTGTGGGGCAGGGGGGCGAGGCGTTCGGCCAGCCAGCCCGGCGGACCGGACCGCTGCCTGACCTCGGCCTCCATGGTGATCCTCTCGTGGATCGTGGCCGCGCGCGGCAGCAACGCCTCCACGTAGGCGCGGCGCAGCGCGTCGGTGGAGTCGAAGCCCGGCTCGTCGACCAGCCACTCGTCGGGGACGTCGGCCGCGACCTCCGTCAGGAGTTCCTCGGTCACGAGCGGCGCGAGGGCGGCGGCCGCCGCCTCGATGTCCGGGCCCACGGGGGCCAGTACGTGGTCGGAGGCGTTGTAGGGCTTGGCGGCCGCGGCCCCGGCGGTGGGCCAGTTGTGGTGCCAGATCATGGTGGCACCGTGGTCGATGAGCCAGAGGTCACCGTGCCAGACCAGCATGTTCGGGTTGCGCCAGGACCGGTCGACGTTGTTGATGAGGGCGTCGAACCAGACCACTCGCCCCGCCTCGGCCGGGTCCACCTGGTAGGCGAGCGGGTCGAAGCCGATCGAGCCGGGCAGGTAGTCCATGCCGAGGTTGAGCCCGCCGCTGGCCTTGAGCAGCTCCTGGACCTCCTGATCGGGCTCGCCGAGCCCGATGACGGGGTCGAGCTGCATCTGGACCAGCCTCGGGACGCGCAGTCCCAGCCGCTGGGCCAGGCGGCCGCAGATGACCTCGGCGACCAGGGTCTTGCGGCCCTGGCCGGCTCCGGTGAATTTCATGACGTAGGTACCGAGGTCGTCAGCCTCGACGATTCCCGGGAGCGAGCCGCCCTCACGCAGGGGCGTGACGTAGCGGGTCGCGATCACTTCGGACAGCATCCGCCCAGGTTACGGGGGTCAGGGGGCGGGAGCCCACTGATTGAGGAGCTCTTCGGCCGTGGTGATGGACGCCACCAGGGCGAGGGAGTTGCGGATCACCTCGGCGGTGCAGGAGGCGGGCACCCCGGCGATGGCGTCGGCGGGGACCACGACCCGGTAGCCGAGGTTCACGGCGTCGAAGACGGTGTTGGGGATGGCGATGTTGGAGGAGACCCCGGTGACGACGAGGGTGCGGATGCCGAGATTGCGCATCAGGGCGTCCAGGTCGGTGCCGGCCATCGGGGAGAGCCCGTGCAGCCGGCGGACCACCAGGTCCTGCGCGGCGACGGTGATGGGGGCGGCCACCTCCACGGCCCGGCTCCCGGTCAGCTGCCGCACGGGCAGCCTCTCCGCGGCCCGGAACAGCCGGGCGTTGGTGTTCGCCCCGAGCCCGTCGGGCCGCCGCTCGGCGACGGCGTGCAGCACCTGTACGCCGGCCCCGCGCGCGGCGTCGACCAGCGCGGCCACCCGCTCCAGCATCCCGGAGTCCCGGGCCTCCTTGGCGAGCTCGGGCAGGGCGCTCTCCTCGCCCACGACACCGTTCTGGCACTCGACGGTGAGCAGCGCGGTGGCGGCGGGATCGAGATCCGGCATGGCTCCCCCTGGCGTGGCGACGGAAGAGCCCTCATGATTCCTGACACACAGTCAGATGTGAAGGGGTGCAGGACGGATGGACGAGTCACGAACCGGGACCTCGCAGCGGCGGGGCCGGCGCATCATGATGAGCGACGCGGAAGTGGACTCCTTCCTGCGCGAGCGGAAGACCTGCCGGGTCGCGACGGTCTCCCCCGACGGGCGGCCACACGTGGGCGCCCTGTGGTTCGCCTGGGACGGCAGCTCGCTGTGGCTGTACTCGATCACCCGCAGCCGCCGCTGGTCCGACCTGCGCAAGGACCCTCGGATCTCGGTGGTCGTGGACTCGGGCGAGTCCTACGACGAACTGCGCGGGGTGGAACTGTCCGGCAGCGCCGTCTTCGTGGGCGAGGCCCCGCGCACCGGCGAGCCCTGCCCCGAACTGGCGGAGGCCGAGCGGATCTTCCCGGTCAAGAACTTCGGCATCGAGGAGATGCCGCACGACGGGCGGCACGCCTGGATCCGCCTGACCCCCGACTCGATCGTCTCCTGGGACTTCCGAAAGCTCTAGGACCTGCCCGGGCGGGAGGGGCCGACTACCGGAGTCCGGCGGCCGCCAGCCGGAGGGCGTCGACCGCGGCCCGGATCGAGGGCCTCCGGTCGGCGTCCGCGCGCCAGACGGCGTACACGTGGCGGCGTACGGCGTCGCAGACCGGCAGCAGGCGCACGCCCGGCGGCACCGGGCCGCGGCCCAGCTTCGGCGCCACGCACACGCCCAGTCCGGCCTCCACGAAGGCCAGCTGGGTGTGGTGCTCCTCGGCGATGTGCGCGATGCGCGGCTCGACGCCCGTACCGCGCAGGGTGAAGACCAGCCACTCGTGGCAGAACTGCCCCTCGTTCCAGGAGATCCAGTCGTCGTCGGCGAAGTCGGCGAGCGAGATCCTGCTCTCGCCGGCCAGCGGATGGCCGGCCGGGACCGCGATGTCGACGGAGTCGTCGAGCAGGTGGGTCCGGGTGAGCTCGGCGGGCACCGGCATCCGCTTGTTGTGCCAGTCGATGGCCAGCGCCAGGTCGAGGTCCCCGCGCACGACGGCGGCCATGCTCTCCTCGGGCTCCTGCTCGCGCACCCGCGCCCGCACGTCCGGGTGCCCGGCGCGCAGCGCGGACAGGGCCTGCGGCAGCAGTCCGCGCATGGCGGTCGGGAAGGCGCCGATCCGCAGCTCGCCGACGGCGCAGCCGCGCTGGGCCTCGACATCGGCCTGGGCGAGCTCCACCTGGGAGATGATCCGGGCCGCGTGGTCGGCGAGCAGCCGCCCGGCGTCGGTGAGCCGGACCCCGCGGCCGTTCCTGGCCAGCAGCGGCTGACCGACCTCGCGCTCCAGCTTGGCCATCTGCTGGGACACGGCGGAGGTGGTGACGTGGAGCCCGTCGGCCGCGCCGCTGACCGAGCCGTGGCGGGCGAGGGCATCGAGGGTGCGCAGGCGCTCCAGGTTCAACATGTAAGAGATGCTACGCCGTCGACTGGAGAAACTCTCGCTTGTCCTACGAAGTTGACACGAGCACAGTAAGGGTCATGAGCGCACCGACAGCCCCGCGGCCCACCCTCACCACCACCGCCACTTCTCCGACCGCCACGACGGCGGCCACCGCCGCCGCCGGCTGGCGCGCCGGGCTCCTCGACTGGCGCGTCCGGTTCGCGATCCTCTCGGTCGTCTGGGGCTTCAGCTTCCTCCTGATCAAGGTGGGCACGGAGGCGTACGCGCCCTTCCAGGTGGCCCTGGGCCGGGTCCTGTTCGGCGCGCTCGCCCTCCTCGCCGTCCTGCTGGTCCGCCGCGAGAAGCTGCCCCGGGGGCTGCGCACCTGGGGCCACCTCAGCGTGGCGGCGCTGCTGCTCAACACCGTGCCGTTCTCCCTGTTCGCGTACGCGGAGCTGAGCATCCCCTCCACCCTGGCCGGCATCTGCAACGCGACCTCCCCGCTGTGGGGCATGGCGCTGTCCATGGTCGCCCTGTCCGAGGACCGCCCCACGCGCCGCCGCTTCGCGGGCCTGGGCCTGGGCTTCCTCGGCGTCCTGATCGTCCTCGGCGCCTGGCAGGGCTTCTCCGGCATCGACGCCCGGGGCACCGCGCTCGCCCTGCTGGCCGCCCTCTGCTACCCCATCGGCTGGATCTACGTCCGCCGTTCGCTGGCCGGCACCCCCGGCTCCCCGGTGGCCCTGACCGGCGCCCAGCTCATGGTCTCCACCCTCCAGCTCTCGCTGGTCAGCGCCCTCTTCACCACGGCACCGAGCTCTTTCCCGCTCTGGCCGACCCTCTCGGTGATCGCCCTGGGCGCCCTCGGCACGGGCATGGCCCTGCAGATGCAGTACGGCCTGGTGACGGAGGTCGGACCGACCACCGCCCAGATGGTCACCTACTTCATCCCGGTCATCGCCACCGCGGCCGGCGTCCTGGTCCTCGGCGAGGAGCTGCACTGGAACACCCCGGTCGGCGCCGCGATCGTGCTGGCCGGAGCCGCCCTCAGCCAGACCCGCCCCGGCGCACGGAAGCCTGTCTGACCAGTGCTGATGTCCGGGCGATCAGCACACCGCCCGGAGGCACCTCTTGAGCTTGGCCGTCGTCCTGCTGACCGTCGGACCCACCCTGATCGTGGCCGGCGGCTCGCTCGCACTGAACATCCGCGGCGCCGCCACCGCGCTGGAGCGGTGGTCGGCCGCCAACGCCGAACTCAGGATGCACGCCCGGGGCGACCTCGGCCCGGCCCCGCGGGTCGCCGCCGCCGTGTTCTGCCGTTACCTGGGCTCGGTGAACGCTCTGTGCGGAGTCCTCCTGACCCTGGGCGGCCTGCTCGAACCCGCCTGACCCCGGCCCGCCCGGACCGCCTCCTCCAGTCCTGCCGACAGGACTGAAGGCGGCGGTTCGGGCGGGCCGGGCCCCGGGCCGCGGGCCGACCCGTACGGTCAGTCGTTCCGCCCGCCCGCGACCCCCGTCCGGACCGCCGCGGCCACGGCGTCCGCCAGGCCCGGCACCTCCGGGACCCCCAGCTGCGACACCGTCAGCCGCACGCCCGGTCCCGCCTCGACCCGGAAGATCGCCCCGGCGGCCACCGCCCAACCCGCGGCGAGCAGCCGCGTGACCACCACCGTCTCGTCGGCCACCGGCACCCACACGTTCAGCCCGCTCCGCCCGTGCGCCCGCACCCCCCGCTCCCGCAGGGCCTCGACCAGGGCGTTCCGCCGCTCCCCGTACGCGCGGGCCACGGCGGCCCGGTCCACGGCGTTCGAGGTCCACAGCTCCACCACCGCGTGCTGGAGGAGCCGGCTCACCCAGCCCGGGCCCAGCCGCTGGCGCCCCCGTACGCGGTCCAGGGTCACCGCGTCGCCCGTCAGCACGGCGAGCCTCAGGTCGGGCCCGTAGGCCTTCGCCGTGGACCGGATCAGCGCCCAGTGCCCGGTGACCCCGCTCAGCGGGTGCAGCGGCAGGTCGACGATGCCGTGGCCGTGGTCGTCCTCGATCAGCAGCACCCCGGGGTGGTGCGCCAGCAACTCCCGCAGCTCCCCCGCCCGCTCCGCGCTCACCGCGGCGCCGGTCGGGTTCTGCGCCCGCGAGGTCACCACCAGCGCCCGGGCCCCGGCGGCGAGTGCCCGGGCCACCGCGTCGGTGCGCGGCCCGTCGTCGTCCACGGCCACCGGCAGCACCCGCAGGCCCAGCGCCGGGACCAGGTCGAGCGAGCCTCCCCAGCCCGGGTCCTCGACCGCCACCGCGTCCCCCGGCCTCAGGTGGGCGACCAGTACCCGTTCGATCGCGTCCAGCGCTCCCGAGGTCACCGCCACCGGGCCGGGTGGGACGGCGTCCGCGTCGAAGTCCGCCCGGGCGAGCCGGGCCAGGTCCGGCGAGACCGGGTCCGCGCCGTAGAGGGAGGGGGCCTGCGCGTACCGCCGGGCCGCCGCCGCCAGCGCCCCGTCCAGGGAGGGGAGCAGCGACACGTCCGGATTGCCCTCCGCGATGTCCCGCACGCCCGCCGGC
Source organism: Streptomyces sp. NPDC029164 (assembly GCF_055563995.1). Taxonomy (NCBI): domain Bacteria; kingdom Bacillati; phylum Actinomycetota; class Actinomycetes; order Kitasatosporales; family Streptomycetaceae; genus Streptomyces; species Streptomyces sp. NPDC029164. The sequence goes on from NZ_JBVHWW010000022.1 coordinate 138,328, forward strand.
ACCACCATCCGCAGCGCGTCCCGAGGGGTGGTGGAGGGGCGCGGCCGCACCCGGCTTCCGCGCCGCCCGTCGGTTTCGATGACCCCGCGCTCGCGCAGTGTCCTGTAGGCGGCCGCCACGGTGTTGGGATTGACGCCCAGTTCGCCCGCCAGCTCCCGCATCGGCGGCAGCAGCGATCCGGGCGGCAGCGCCCCCGATGCCACGCCCGCCTCGACGCTGGCCGCGATATCCGCTGTGCCCCGCCCTGTGATCCGATACTCTACTAGCACAAACCCAAGTATGCACTAGTGCAATGGAGTCGGCATCATGACCGCCACGCCCGCCACGGAGAAGACGACCGAGCGCACCGGGACGACCGGCGCGTACGAGCCCACCGACCGCACGGTCCCCACCCGATCCCGCGACCGGGCGCGCTACGACCGCGAGACGGTGCACTCGATACTCGACGAGGCCTACATCTGCCACCTCGGCTTCGTCCGTGACGGCGCGCCCGTGGTCCTGCCCACGCTGTTCGCCCGGGTCGGCGAATCGATCTACATCCACGGCTCGACCGGTTCCCGCCCGCTGCTCGCGGCCGGCAAGGCCGATCCGGGCCTGGCCGTCTGCGTGACCGTGACCCACGTCGACGGTCTCGTGCTGGCCCGCTCGGCCTTCCACCACTCGCTCAACTACCGCTCGGTGGTCGTGCACGGCACCGCCTACCAGGTCACCGACGAGGCGGAGTGCCGGATGGCCCTGGACGCCCTGGTCGACTCCGCGGTGCCGGGCCGCTCCGCCGACATCCGTCCCGCCAACGCCAGGGAGCTCGCCGCCACGGCGGTGGTCCGGGTGGATCTGACCGAGGTGTCCGCGAAGCTGCGCACCGGCCCGAGCAACGACGACGCCGAGGACCTGGACCTGCCCTACTGGGCGGGCGTGGTCCCGGTAGCCCCCGCGTTCGGCACCCCGGTGCCCGCCGCGGACCTGGCCCCCGGCATCGCCGTCCCGGACTACGTCACCGCGCTCTGAGGACCGCGCCGGACGGCGGCGGGCACGGCCGCCCCCGCCGGACGGCGCGATTCCGCCGCGATCAGGGCGCCCACCGCCGTCAGCAGCAGTACGGTGCCCACCACCACGGCGGCGGTCAAGCGCTCCCCGAGGAGCAGGACGGCGATCACCGCCGCGCTCACCGGCTCGATCAGCATGATCACCGACACGGTGGCGGCCCGTACCGCCGCGGCTCCCGTGAAGTAGAGGGCGTACGCCAGCGCCGTCGGCACGGTGGCCACGTACACCAGCAGCCAGAGCACCCGCCCGATGTCGGCGGTGTGCGGCAGCAGCCCCTCCGCCGCCGCGAGCGGGAGCAGGCACACCGTGCCCACCGCGACCGACCAGGCGGTGGTCACCAGCGGGTCCCCGCCCGCTCCGCGCTGCCCGAGCCACCGCGCCCGCAGGGTCATCCCCGCGTAGCCGGCGGCCGACAGCAGCGCCCAGCCGACGCCGAGCGGCCGCACCTCGCCGCCCCCGCTGCCCAGCACCAGTACGGCCAGCCCGGCCAGCGCGCCGAGGACGGCGGTCACGCCGCCGCGGCCGAGCCGTTCGCCCATCCAGGAGCGCGCTCCCAGCGCGATGATCACCGGCCCGGCGCCGAGCGTGACCACGGTGCCCACCGCGAGGCCGGTCTCGCGCACGGCGGCGAAGTACGCGGCCTGGAAGACGGTGAACAGCAGCCCGGTCACGATCAGCGAACCCACCGGGGGACGCGTCCGCCCCGCCCCGGGACGGGACCTCCGTACGGCGAGCACCCCCAGCAGCACCACGAGCCCGCCCGCGCACCGCCAGAACGACAGGGCGAGCGGGCCGAGGTCACTGGCCAGGAAGAGGAGGGAGGCGGCCGCCCCGGCGGTGCCCCAGGCGGCTCCGGCGATGACGAGGTACAGCAGACTGCGCCCGGCGGCGGGCGAATGATTCGACACGAAACTCTCCGCGCTTGCGTGAAGGATGAAAAGAAGCAGGTCATCGCTTCGCGGGCAGCACGTACCCGCCCGGGAACTCCCCGGGCCGGGTCAGATCGCAGAGGCGCCGCCCGCGCTAGGCGGCAGGAGGCGGAAGCACGGTCGAATGCATGATCGCCACCCTAAGCCGTCGTCGTCTCGCGGTCCAGCGGGGCCGAACCGCCCACGGCCGGCGGGACCGGCGGGGACGGCGGGGACGGCGGGGACGGCCGGGAGGACTGGGCGATGAAGGCTCCGCCCAGCACCAGGCCGCCGCCGACGATCTGCCAGGTCGAGAGGTACTCGCCGAGCAGGACCCAGGCCAGCACGGTGGCGACGACCGCCTCCAGGAAGGCCACCACGCCCGCGACCTGCGGCGAGAGCCTGCGCACCGAGACCACACCGGTCAGGTACGCGAAGACGGTCGCGACCAGCACGACCCAGGCGAGCAGCACCGGCGCGGGCACCATCGTGCCGCCCACGGAGGCCTGGCCGCCCAGCACCTGCCAGTCCATCTCCCACGGCCGGGCGATCACGGTCATCACCAGGGCGCCGACGAGCATGCCGTACGCGATCACCCCGAGCGGGTCGGGGGCGTCGTCCCCGTCGGCGCCCTGGTCGGCGAAGACGAAGTAGAAGGCCTGGCAGCAGGCCGCGGCGAGGCCGAAGAGCACGCCGAGGGGGTCCAGGCTCAGCCCGGACCAGATCTCGACCACGCAGGCCAGGCCGACCACGGCCACGGCCGCGCCCGCGGCGGCACCCCGCGTCACGGGCTTGCGCTGCACGAAGCGGATGTAGCCGAGCAGCAGCGCGGGGCCCAGGTACTCCAGCAGCAGGGCCACGCCCACCGGGATCCGGGAGAGGGAGGCGAAGTAGAAGGCCTGCACGCCGGCGACGGCGACCAGCCCGAAGCCGGCGAGCAGCAGGGGCTTGCGCAGGACGAGGTCGCGGTGGCGCCAGGCCAGCGGGGACAGCACGAGCGCCGCCCCGGCCACCCTGAGCCAGACCATGTGGAGGGGGTCCAGACCCGCCTCGATCAGCGGCTTCGCCGCCACTCCGGAACCACCGAACGCGAACGCCGAGACGAGGGCGAGGCCCAGTCCGGCATTTTTCCCTGACGCTTGCATCCGGCCATCATGACAGGGCCGGTCAGGACCGTCACGGCCGTGACACCTGTTGAGATGCACTCGATACCGCGCCCTGCCGGCCGCCACGGCTTCTGACAGGTCGTCAGTATTGAATGTTCCGCCCGCCGGGGCTACGTTCCGCCGCACGTACCCGACGAGAAGGGGTGGTCGCATGGCCGAAGTCACCGCGGAATCACGCATCGAGGCGTCCGCCGCGAAGCTCTGGTCCCAGCTCACGGACTGGGACGCGTACGGCCAGTGGAGCATGACCCACACGAACTTCCCGAAGGGCGGTCCGGAGACCCTCGCGGTCGGGTCCACCTTCGCCGAGAACATGAAGATGATGGGCTTCCCGGCCGAGGTCGTCTGGACCGTCTCGGAGCTGGAGGACGAGCGCCTCTTCGCCATCACCGGCAAGGGCCCGATGGGCGTGGCCGTCCTCACCCGGTACACCCTGACCCCGGACGGCGGGTCCACCACGGTCCGCATCGACGGCGAGTTCACCGGGGCGGCCGTCTCGCTGATGGCGGGCAAGCTCAAGGATTCGGCCACCGCCGCGCTGAACGAGTCGCTGCGCAAGCTGGCCGGCCTGGTGGCCTGACCGGCCGCCGCCCACCCCCGTACACGACGGCGGGGGGGGGGGGAGGGGGGGGGGGGGGGGGGGTGGGGGGGGGGGGGGGGGGGGGGGGGGGGTGGGTGGGGGGGGGGGGGGGGGTGGGGTGGGGGTGGGGGGGGGGGGGGGGGGGGTCGCGAAGACCACCGGTGAGATCG
>NZ_JBVHWW010000023.1:0-89805 GCF_055563995.1 Streptomyces sp. NPDC029164
TTCAAGCCATCCTACCCCCCCCCCCCCCCCCTCCCCCCCTCCCCCCCCCCCCCCCTCCCCCCCCCCCCCCCCCCCCCCCCCTCCTCCCCCCCCCACCCCCCCCCCCCCCCCCCCCCCCCCCCCCCCCCCAACCCCCCCTCCCCCCCCCCCCCCCGCCCGCCCCCCCCCCCCCCCCCCCCCCCGCCCGGACGCTGTGTCAGAGGGCGCTCTTGGTCGCGGTGTCGACGGAGCACTTCTTGTACTCGCTGCCGTCGCCCTTCCCGGTGTACGCGGTCTTGGCCTCGGCCTGTGCGGACGCACCCGCCTTGACGGTGAGCGCGCTCACCCTGGCCTGGGCGGAGGTCGCGGTCGACGTGGTGTCCCCGCTGAACTTCATGGTGATGTTGTAGGTGTAGTCCACCGAACCGCTGTTGGTGACGGTGAGCCGGGCGACCAGGTTCTTGCCCGCGTCGTCCAGCTTGCAGCTGTCGATCCTGATGTCGCGTTCGGCCTTGTTCTTGCTGCTGGAACCGCCGGTGACGGAGGTGCCGCCGGAGGTGCTGCTGCCGCTGGTGCTGCTGCTGTCGCTGCCGTTGCCACCACCGGTGGTGCCTCCGCTGGAGCTGCTGGAGCTCGAGCTGTGGCTGCTGCCGCCGCAGCTGGCGCCGTGGGAGCCACGGGCTCCGGTGAGTGCGACGATCGCGATGCCGAAGACGGCGATCGCGCGGACATGGCGAAGCTTCACGTTCAACCCCGTTGAAAATGTCAGTGACCGAAAAGAGCCCGCCTTGACGGGCACACGTCACCCTAACAGCGGACACCGGATGCCTTGTCCGAGCCCACGCCGAGGGCAGAGCGGAGCAGCGGCACTCGGGCGTCTCAACGTGCCGCCTCCAGGCGGTTCGCGCATCATGAGTGCTGTGCATGACCCACACAGGGGATCGGTCTCTCTGTCGATCGTGGTGCCCATCTTCAACGAGGAGGAGGCCCTGCCTGTTCTGGTGGCGCGGCTCCGGCCGGTCCTGGACGGGTGCGACGAACCGTACGAGGTCCTCGCCGTCGACGACGGCTCGACCGACAAGACCCCCCGTCTGCTGGAAGAGCTGCGCACCGTCTGGCCCCAGCTGCGCATCGTGGCCCTACGGCGCAACAGCGGCCACCAGGCGGCCCTCACGGCCGGACTGCACCGCGCCCGAGGCGCGTACGTGATCAGCATGGACGCGGACCTCCAGGACCCGCCGGAAGTCATTCCCGACATGCTCGCCCTGGCCCGGGCGGACGGTCTGGACGTCGTCTACGGCGTCCGTATGGACCGCTCCACCGACACCGGCTTCAAACGCCGGACCGCCGCCGCCTACTACTGGCTCATGCGCCGCCTGGCCGGCTCCCACGTGCCCGCCCAGGCCGGCGACTTCCGCCTGCTGACCCGCCCGGTGGTGGAGACCCTCAGAACGCTCCCCGAGCAGCAGCAGATCTACCGCCTGCTCATCCCCTGGCTCGGGTTCCCCAGCGGTCAGGTCACCTATCAGCGCGCGGAGCGGGTGGCGGGCACCACCAAATACCCGCTGCACAAAATGGTCCTCCTGGCCTTGGACAGCATCACCAGCTTCTCGGCGGCCCCGCTGCGCCTGGCCACGGCGCTCGGGGCTTTCAGCCTCGTCGTCTGCCTGGGGTTCCTGACGTGGACCCTCGTCGTCTACGCCACGGGCAGCACCCTGCCCGGATGGACCTCATTGATCATCACGATCCTGTTCTTCGGCGCCGTTCAGCTCTTCTGCGTGGGAATGCTCGGCGAGTACGTGGCCCGCATCTACACGACCGTCCAGGCCCGTCCCACCTATTACGTCGCCCGCGACACAGACGAGGAACAGCGGTAGGCCGCTGGCCTATACGAGCACCCCTGAGAAGAACATCGCACCCAAAAGGGCGTACTGGACCGCGCAGAGCACCAGCAGGGGCACCTGGACGAACAGGGACATGCGCCTGACCAGGACGAGCCCGACGAACATCTGCGCGTGATTTCGGTACCACGACATTTCCGCGCCCGCGAAGAACGGCACCAGGAAGACGGCCACCGTCAAGGTCAGGGCGGCCCATTCCTCGACTTCAAGTGCACGGTGACGGATGAGGAGAACGGCGGCCGCCGCCAGTACGAGCAGCGCGAAGACGACGTTCAGCCAGAGCTGGGTCCTGTGCGCGGCGAGACCGTGCTCCACCAGCCACGGCAGGTGTCCCTTGGGCGTGTACCAGTCACGGAAGGGGAAGGCGTAGGCGTCCGCCATCGCGGCGAACGGCTGGTGCAGGCCTCCTTGCCCGTAACTGGATTCCTGGAGGATCTCGTACGCGTCCCAGTGGCCCGTGTCCTGCCACATCAGCCATTTGGACCAGAGCACGCCACAGCCGGCGAGGGCTGCCGACAGCCCGGCCTTCGCGAGCCGAATCGGCCACGTGTCCCTTCGCCAGGCGAAGAACGCGCTCAACAGCAGCATTCCGACGGCGACAGCGCCTACGGGATAACAGGAGGCCGCCACGAAACCGCCGGCGGCGGCGACGATCCAGGAGCCACGCTTCACTCCGGCGACGCAGACGAGCAGCGCCAGCGTTCCGGTGGCGAGGGGGAACACGGCATGGAGGTAGATGCCGCCTGGAAATACCGTACCGATGGCCAGGGTGAGGCCCGTGGCCCAGGTGAGCCGGGCGCCGAGCAACCACCACAAGACGGCGAACATGCCGAGCAGGGACACTTCGGTGACGATCACGGCGGACAGTTCATGGGAAAGTCCGGTGGCGGAAACCGCCCGGACCGACATGGGGTACCCGGGAAACCAGGCGACGTTTCCGCACATGACATCGCGGAAGTTCGGGTACCGATCCCGGCACCAGAACATCTCGTAGCCGGTCTTGGCGATGGAAAGGTAGTGGGCGGAATCCCAGCGGCTGCGGCCGCCTGTGGACCAATACGCCACCTGGGATCCGTCGCCGGCAATCGATGCCTTCGCGACCGTCCAGGTGACGAGGTTCGCGATCAGCCATGCGACGACGGGCGGCAGCAGGCCATGGCGCCCATCGCGGCGCGCCGGCCGGGCCGGTTCCACCACTGCCGGGTCAGGCATCAGGCACCGTGCCGATCATCTCCAGCTCCGCGGTCCGTCGTCCAGCCCGTACGGTGCCGTGCTGCACGATCAGTGTGGCGAACGCCTCGCGGAGCCGCACCCGGAAGTACTCCTCCGGCCGAGCCGGGCTGCGGCCGCCTGGGCCCCCACGGGTCCGGACGGCCGCACGGCGCTACCGGCCCGCGGGCTCCTCCTCGAACGGGAAGCGGGCGAGCGGGGTCTCGCCGTGGAAGAACGTCTTGGCGCGGACCATCGCGCGTTCGTCGTTCTTCACCTGACCGGGGCCCGACCCGTTGCCGAACAGCACCCCGCCGAACCGCATTCGCATGTAGGCCGCCGAGTTGTTGAGGCTCGCCACCAGGCCCTCGGCGACCACCTCGTCGCGGTCGGCCATGACCGTCACGCCCCACAGGGTCCGGCCCGCCATCCGCTGCTTGAATTCCGAGCCGGGCGCCGTCAGCCAGCCCGACCAGTAGTCGAGGTAGCGCTTGGTCTGCGCGGAGAGCGAGTACCAGTACAGGGGCGAGGCGATGACGATGTCCGTGGCCTCCAGGGTGGCCCGGCGCAGCAGTTCCTCGTTCTCGTCGACGGTCCGGAACTCGCTTTCGTGCCGCCCGTCCTCGAAATCGGGCAGAGGCAGCTTGGCCAGGTCCACCCAGCGCCGCGGTACTTCGGCGGGCAGTTGTTCGGCCGCTGCCCGCGCGAGCATCTCGGTGTTGCCGTCCGCGCGGGAGCTGCCGAGGACGAACAGGAACGAGCGGTCTGCGCCACGGGGCGTCTCGGTCTGCATGTCTGCTCCGGTTCTTCGACCCCCGCGTACGGGGCAACGGCTGCGATCTTCACCTCCAACGCCCCCGAACCGCACGGCTATTCCGACAGGTGTACGAGTCGAAGCCGGCTCACGGCGTGTGACCGGTCCCGGTCCGCGCCGCCAGTCCTCGGCGCAGGCATGCGGTGAGCCGGGCCGCGATGGTCCCGTCGGGGTCGAGGCCGGGGTTGAAGATCGTGACGTCGAGGCCGGCGGCCCGTTCGTCGGCCAGGGCCGTGCCCAGTACGCTCTCCAGCTCCGACCAGGTGAGCCCGCCGGGGATGCGGTAGTCGACGGCGGGCATGACCGCGTCGTCGAGGACGTCGACGTCGAGGTGGACCCAGTAGCCGGCGCTCTCGTCGTGCGTGAGGCGGCTGATGGCGGCGCGCGCGGCGGTGGCGGCGCCGGCCGCGCGCACGGCGTCGAGGTCGATGGCATGGAGTCGGCGCGGCAGCGGCTGCATCCCGGCCTCGCGGGACTCGGCGGAGTCGCGGAATCCGAAGGCGACGACGTCCTCGTCGCGCAGCAGGGGCCCGCGGCCTTCGAGGTCGGTGAGCAGCCGGGGGCCGCGGCCGGTGGCGAGGGCGAGTTCCATCGAGGCCGCCTCGCCGGTCGGCTCCGCCGAGGGCTGATAGAAGTCGGTGTGGCCGTCGAGGAACAGCAGGCCGTAGCGGCCTCGGCGGCGCAGGGCGAGGAGGTTGCCGAGCAGGATGGTGCAGTCGCCGCCGAGGACGACGGGAAAGCGGCCGTCGTCGAGGACGGCGCCGACGGCGTCGGCCAGCCGGACGGAGTACCGGGCGATGCCGGCGGGGTTGAGGACCTGGGTGTCGGGGTCCCGTCGCGGGTCGTACGCCGGTGGCTCGACCCGGCCGGCGTGCACCGTGCCGGGGTGGTCCGCCAGACCGGCTGCGAGCAGCGCCGCGGGCAGGTGCTGGACGCCGGACGGGCGCAGCCCGAGCACGGACGGTGCCTCGATGATCGCGATTTCGCGCACGGAACCATGATCCCGTACGAGGGTGCGCCCTGCCGAGCCGGGCCGGGCCCTGCCGAGCCGGGCCGGGCCGTGACGAGCCAGGCCGGGCCGGCAGCCGCCGGAAGAGACGGCCCCCGTGCGCCGGCTTCGGCGTCGTCCTCAGCCGGTGTCGAGGACGAGGTCGGCGCGGTGTCGGCCCGGGGCGACGAGGCGGGCGTTCGCCTCGTCCGAGCGGGTCACCCACTCACGTGCGTACGCCGGCTCCTTGCCGTGGCGCACGTGCCGGTCGACCAGGCGCCGGACGCGCAGGTCCTCGTCCGGGGCGAGGTACCAGGCCTCGTCCAGCAGCGGTCGTACCGCCGCCCACTCCCCCGCGTCGTGCAGCAGGTAATTCCCCTCGGTGATCACCAGCGGTACGGCCGGGGGCACGGGGATGCTGCCGGCGATCGGCTCCTCCAGGGAACGGTCGAAGGCGGGTGCGTACACCGTGGCCCCGTCGGACGCGCGCAGGCGGCGCAGCAGCGAGACGTACCCCGCCACGTCGAAGGTGTCCGGGGCGCCCTTGCGGTCGGCCAGCCCCACCCGGGTCAGCTCGGCCTGTGCGAGGTGGAACCCGTCCATCGGGACCACCACGGCCGTCTCCGGCCCGAGCGCTTCGGCGAGCCGGGCGGCCAGCGTCGACTTTCCGGCCCCCGGTGGCCCGGCGATGCCCAGGAGCCGTCGGCCGCCCCGTACGGCCGGCCCGGTCCCTCCCGCCGCCGGCCCGGCCAGCCCGGCCGCCCTCAGTACCAGCTCCCTGGTCGTCTGCACCTGCATCCGCACATCCTGCCCGAGGATCACGCGGCCGGGGGCGCCCCGCCCTTCCACCCCCAGGCCGTGAGCATGCCCGGTGAGAGACCGGTGCACCGGGGGGAATCCAGGGAGCGCACGGCTTCGTCGAGCTGTCCGTCGTCGACGATGCCGGTGCCGACCATGGCTTCCCGCGCCCTCTCCCAGGTCTGCGCCCAGAACCTGCTGATCGCGCTGCCCGGCAGGAGCGGCGGCACGTGGATCTCGGCCGCGACGGACTCCAGCCCGGCCTCGCGCAGCAACTCGGGATGGCCGGGGACGCGTGACACGTCGGTGCCGATGCTGTCGCGCAGTCCCTCCCACATGGCCCGCATCGCGCGGGTGTACGGGGTGACGGGCGCCGAGGCGGTGGTCAGGTCGACCGCGTCGCTGACGACCAGCACGCCGCCGGGGGCGAGCAGCCCGCTCAGCTTGGCGACCATGTGCTGCGGGGACGGCAGGTGCATGAGTACGAACCGGGCGTGGACCAGGTGGAAGAGGCCCGGGGCGAAGTCGTCGGAGGTGACGTCCTCCTGCAGCACCGTCAGTCCGGGTACGGGGCGCGCCGCGAGGAACCGTACGTCGCGGTCCACGGCGAGGACCGTCTCGACGCCCGCTTCGTCCAGCAGGCGGCGCGCCACCGTGCCGGTTCCGGCGCCCACGTCCAGGCAGTTCCAGCCCGGGCCCGCGCCCAGCAGCTTCAGCCGGGCCAGGGTCGTCGCGTCGTAGGTGAGGGCTCCGAGGTCGATCCTGTCGCCCTCGCCTCCCTCGTCGGGGCGGAAGACCCGCTCGCCGTAGCGCCCCTCGCCCGGGGAGCCGGTGCGGTCCGATGACAGCTCTTGGCCGGTCATGGCCCGATTGTCCCTCGATCGGCTACGGCGGGCTCGCCCGCGCGGGGACGCTGTAGCCGTACGCCACACACCCGCATGCCTGGTTGCCTAAAAGCTTTAGGTAACTCAATAATGGTTATAGGTGAACGGGAGAAATGACTATGGCACGCGTAGGACTGACCGCGGAACGACTGACCCGGGCAGGGGCGGACCTTGCCGACGAGGTCGGCTTCGACCAGGTGACCGTCTCGGCGCTCGCCCGGCACTTCGACGTCAAGGTGGCGAGCCTGTACTCGCACGTGAAGAACTCCCGGGACCTCAAGACCCGGATCGCCCTCCTCGCCCTGGCGGAACTCGCCGACCGGGTGGCCGCGGCCCTCGCGGGACGGGCCGGCAAGGACGCCCTGACCGCGTTCGCGAACGTCTACCGCGACTACGCCAAGGAGCACCCCGGCCGCTACGCCGCGGCCCAGCTGAGGCTCAGCCCGCAGGACGCGGCCGCCAGCGCGGGCGTCAGGCACGCACAGATGACCCGGGCGATCCTGCGCGGCTACGACCTGACGGAACCCGACCAGACCCACGCCGTCCGGCTCCTGGGCAGCGTCTTCCACGGCTACGTCAGCCTGGAGCTGGGCGGGAGCTTCAGCCACAGCGCCCCCGACGCACAGGAATCCTGGTCGCGGGTCCTCGACGCCCTCGACGCCCTGCTGCGGAACTGGCCCGCGTCCGCCGTCGCACCGGGGCCGAACACCCCGACCACCTAGACCGCCTGGTCCACTCAGGCCACTCAGGCCACTCAGGCCACCCAGAACACCCAGATCAACAGGCTGGAACCGTGAGTACCGCACCCCACTGGACCACCACCCCCATCACCGCCGACCTCCTGCGCGGCGCCCTCGACCTGGAGCGGACCGCCCACGGCGTGCTGCCGCACCGGCTGCCCGCCCGGGCCCGCGCCCAGAACACCGACGGTCAACTGGCCATGGCCGAGGCCCAGCCCTCCGGCGTACGCGTGGTCCTGCGCACCCGTGCCACCGTCATCGAGCTGGACGCGCTGCGCACCAAGCGTGCCTACCTGGGCGCCCCGCCCCGTCCCGACGGCGTCTACGACCTCCTCGTCGACGGACAGCCTGCCGGTCAGGCCTGCGTCACCGGCGGCAACCTGCTGACGGTGGACATGGCCACCGGCTCCGCGGAGACCCGCACCGGCCCGGTCGGCACCGTCCGGTTCGCCGGTCTCCCCGACCGCGACAAGGACGTGGAGATCTGGCTGCCGTACAACGAGACGACCGAGCTGGTCGCCTTGCGCACCGATGCACCCGTCGAACCCGTGCCGGACGGGGGCCGCGCGCGGTGGGTCCACCACGGCAGCTCGATCAGCCACGGCTCCGACGCCGCGAGCCCCAGCGCGACCTGGCCGGCCGTGGCCGGGTCCCTCGGCGGTGTGGAGCTGACCAACCTCGGTCTGGGCGGCAGCGCGCTGCTCGACCCGTTCACCGCCCGGGCGCTGCGTGACACCCCCGCCGACCTGATCAGCATCAAGATCGGCATCAACCTCGTCAACACCGACGTGATGCGGCTGCGCGCGTTCGGCCCGGCGGTGCACGGCTTCCTCGACACCGTCCGCGAGGGCCACCCCATCGTTCCGCTCCTGGTCGTCTCGCCCATCCTCTGCCCCATCCACGAGGACACGCCCGGCCCCAGCGCCCCGGACTTCGAGGAGCTGAAGGCCGGCCGGATCCGCTTCCGGGCCACGGGCGACCCCGCGGAACGGGCGGCCGGAAAGCTGACCCTGGGCGTCATCCGGGACGAACTCGCCCGGATCGTGCGGCAGCGGGCGACCGAGGACCCCCACCTGCACTACCTGGACGGCCGGGCCCTCTACGGCGAGGCGGACTTCGCCGAGCTGCCGCTGCCCGACCAGCTCCACCCGGACGCCGCGACGCACCATCGCATGGGCGAGCGCTTCGCCGCGCTCGCCTTCGCCTCCGGCGGCCCGTTCACGACCAGCGGGTGACCGGGCCGGGCTGCGGCGACGACGGCAAGGGCGAGGGCGGCGGCGAGCGCGGGGGCGGGGGCGAGGGCGGCGGCGCAGTCGGACCACATCTGGCGTGGCGTCCCCGTCCGCCGAGGTGAATGCCGGTATACCCCAGGGGAACGTCCCATCAGGTCCCTCTCCCCCGGCCCGCGGGAGGCCCCGTGTTCCACCGCCTCGGCCTCGCCGCACTCGGCCTGGCCCTCGCCCTCGCCGCCGGCCCGTCCATGGCAGCTCCACAGCCGACTGCCACCCCGGGCTCGGCGGCCGGGCCGGGGGCGGGACGGCAGGGCCCGGCGGTCGCCGCAGTCCCCGCGGTCGCAGGCCCCGCGGTCGCAGGCCCCGCGGTCGCAGGCCCCGCGGTCGCAGTCCCCGCGGTCACCACCGTCGCGTCCGCCCCCGGCAGCACAACGGCCCTGGCCGGGTACGCCATCCGCTCGACGGCGGAGGTCACCGACTCGGCGGCCACCGTCTCCAGCCCCGGATACCCGGCGACGGGGTGGTATCCGGCCGGCGCACGATCCACCGTCCTCGCGGCGCTGCTCGCCGCGGGCGTGTATCCCGACCCCTTCTACTCCACCCAGCAGCAGCGGATGCCGGCCGCGGACTTCGACGTGCCCTGGTGGTACCGCTCCGATTTCACCGTCACCGACACGACGGCCCGTACCCATCTGGACTTCAGCGGGGTCATCTCCGCCGCCGACGTGTACGTCAACGGCCGGCGGATCGCCACCGCGGCCGACGTCGCCGGCGCGTACACCCGGCACGAGTTCGACGTGACCGATCTGATCAAGGAGGGCACCAACACGGTCGCCTTCCGGATCCAGCCCAACGATCCGCGGAAGCGGCTCACCATGAGCTGGCTCGACTGGCTCCAGCCGCCGCCCGACGAGAACATGGGCCTCGTCCGCGACGTCACCCTGCGCCGCGGCGGGCCGGTCGCCCTGCGCGACGCACACGTGGTGACGGCCCTGGCCATGCCGTCGATGGCCACCGCCGACCTGACCGTGAAGGCCCAGGTGCGCAACGACTCGGCCGCCACCGTCACCACCACGGTGTCCGGCACCGCGGGTCCGGCCGCCGTCAGCCGGACCGTCACCCTGGCCCCGCACGAGACGCGGACCCTGACCTTCTCCCCCGCCGACCACCCGGCGCTCCGGCTCGGCGCGCCCCGCGTGTGGTGGCCCGCCGCGATGGGCGAACAGCCGCTGTACGACCTCGACCTGACCGCGACCGTGAACGGCGCGCCCTCCGACACCGCGCGCCAGACCTTCGGCATCCGCGACGTACAGGCCCCGCTGAACGCCGACGGGGACCGGCAGTACCGCGTCAACGGCCGCCCGCTGCTGATCAGGGGAGCCGGCTGGTCCCCGGACGAGTTCCTGCGCTGGGACCGCACCTACGTCGAGGACCGGCTGAAGTACGCCCTCGACCTGGGCCTGAACACCCTTCGCCTGGAAGGGCACATCGAGCCCGACGAGTTCTTCGACCTCGCCGACCGGTACGGGATCCTGACACTGCCCGGCTGGGAGTGCTGCAGCAAGTGGGAGGGCGAGGTCAACGGAACCGAGGCCGGGGAGGAATGGGACGATCCCGACTACCCCGTCGCCCGGGCCTCCATGGCCGCCGAGGCGGCCCGGCTCCGCCATCACCCCAGCGTGATCTCCTTCCTGATCGGCAGTGACTTCGCGCCGAACGAGGAGATCGAGCGGGGCTACGTCGACGCGCTGCGGGCCGCCGACTGGACGGCCCCCGTGGTCCCGGCGGCCTCCAACGCATCCGCCCCGATCACCGGGCGCTCCGGCATGAAAATGACGGGACCGTACGACTGGGTGCCGCCCGGCTACTGGTACGGGAAGCGGGAGGGCGGCGCCACCGGCTTCAACTCCGAGACCAGCGCCGGCCCGGACGTACCGACCTTCGACACGCTGCGCCGCATGATGTCGCCGGCCGAGCTGGAAACCCTGTGGAAGAACCCGTCCGCCGCCCAGTACCACCGCTCCCCCTCGCGCACGTTCGCCACCCTGGGGCTGTACAACGCCGCGCTGGCCGGCCGCTACGGCGCCCCGACCGGCCTCGCCGACTACGTGCGCAAGGCGCAGCTCGCCCAGTACGAGAACGTGCGCGCCCAGTTCGAGGCCTACGGGCGCAACGCCAAGGACGCCTCCGAACCGTCGACCGGGGTCATCTACTGGATGTTCAACAGCGGTTGGACCTCCCTGCACTGGCAGTTGGTGGACCGCTTCCTCGACCAGGGCGGCGCCTACTTCGGTGCGAAGAAGGCGAACGAGCCGCTGCACGTCCAGTACGGGTACGACAACCGCTCGGTGTCGGTCGTCAACAACCGGACGTCCACGGCCTCCGGCCTGACGGCGCGGGTGTCGCTCTTCACCCCGGACGGCGCGCAGCGGTACGACCGCACGGTGACCGGCCTGAGCGTCGCCGGCGACGGGGCGAGCCGCACCGCGCTCACGGTCCCGGAGCCGGAGTCGGTCCCGGGTCTGTCCACCACGTACCTGGCGCGGCTGCTGCTGACCGATGGCGCCGGACGCGAGGTGAGCCGGAACGTCTACTGGCTCTCCACCCGGCCGGACGTCCTCGACTACGACAACAGCGACTGGTATTACACACCGACCACGTCCTACGCCGACCTCCGGGGGCTGAACTCGATGCCGCAGGCGGCGGTCACCGCGGCCGCCCCGACGACGACGGAGGACGGTGCGGGAACGTCCACGACGACGGTGACCGTACGCCACACGGGCGCGGGCACCACCCCGGCCCTGCTCACCGACGTCCACCTCGTCGGCGCGGACGGCAATCCGGTACTGCCGGTGCGGTGGAGCGACAACCAGATCAGCCTCTGGCCGGGCGAGTCGGCGACACTGACCGCCACCTACCGGACCGCGGCCCTGCGCGGCTCCGCACCACGACTGCGCGTCTCCGGCTGGAACACACCGACGACCACGATCGCGGCCCCCCAACGCCGCCTGCCGTAGGGCTAGTTGAATGGTTCGAGGTGGCCCGGTACCTGCACATGCAGCGGTGAACCGGCACCCTGCGCACCGGGGTGTAGCGTCGTGAGGACGTCTCCGCCCACCTGACCGCCCTCGCGGACGGGCCGCACGAGATCGCCCGGGTCATCGATCCTTGCTCCACCGGGGCCGGCTTCGCATCGACGCCGAACAGCGCCTGCGGCTCACGGATGCCGGGCAGGCTGCCCGGGTGCGGCTGCGCGGGCTGGTCACCGAGGTGCGCGCCGTGGTCCATTAGGGCGTCAGCGACGAGGAGTACGCGGCCGCGCTCAAGGCGTTGCGCACGATGGTCGCCAACCGTCGTCAGCCTCGGCGACCAGGCCGCCTACACCGTGACGGTGACCAAGACGAGCACCACGACGACGGCCACCGGGGTCACACTGGCCGACACCCTCACCGGACCGGGCTCCCTCCTGGCCGCCACGCCCAGCCAGGGCAGCTGCACCACGACCGCCACCGGCACCAACTGCGCTCTGGGCTCCCTCGCCCCGGGAGCCAGGGCCACGGTGCAGGTGGTCGCCGAGCCCCGGTCCACGGGCACTCTGTCCGACACGGCCACCGCCGGCGCCGCGCAGACCGACCTGGTGCCCGCCGACAACACCGCGAGGGCGGCCAGTACGGTCAACAACGCGCGCGGTGCGCGATCGTCGGCACCAGCGCCGCCGACAACCTGGCCGGCGGCTTCGGCAACGACGTGATCTGCGCCGTCAGCGGCAACGACGTCATCAGGCCCGGCTACGGCAACGACACCGTGTACGGCGGCCCCGGAAACGACAACGCCGACGGTGGCTTCGGAAACGACACCCTGAACGGCGGCCCCGAAAACGACACACTGACCGGCTCCTACGGCGACGACCGGCTCAACACGGCCGACTCCGTCTCCGGGAACGACACCGCCAACAGCGGCCCCGGCGCCGACACCTGCACGACCGACCCGGGCGACAGCCGCCTGAGCTGCCCGTAGTCCGTCCCTTCCGGCTCTCGTCCGGACCGAGCAGGCTCCGAAGGGGCCCGTCCTCTAGGGTGACCCAGCGAGTGGTCCGTGCGGGACGGGCCGGCAATGGTCATGGAAGCAGGTGGAGTTGGTGGAGTCTTTGCTGCCCGGTGACCCGCCGGAGATCGGGGGGTACCGCCTGCTGGCCCGGCTCGGCGCGGGCGGAATGGGCGAGGTGTTCCTGGCCCGCACCGCCTCAGGGCGGCCGCTGGCCCTGAAGACCGTGCACCGGGACCTGAGCCTGCAGCCGGACTTCGCCGAACGGTTCGACCGGGAGATACGCACCAACGACCGCGTGCGCAGCGCGTGGACGGTCTCGGTGGTGGACTTCAGCCCGCCGGGCGCGTCCCCGCAGTGGCTGGCGACGGAGTACGTCGCCGCGCCTTCGCTGGGCGACTGGGTGCACCGGTACGGGCCGCTGCCGGCACCGTCCGTGCGGTCCCTGGCCCGGGAGCTGTCGGCCGCGCTCGTCTCCGTACGGGCGGCGGGGGTGGTCCACCGTGACATCAAGCCCGCGAACGTGCTGCTGGGCCGGGAGCGGCCCTTCCTCATCGACTTCGGCATCGCCCGCGCGGTCCGCGACCCCCGCTACACGCAGACCGGTGCCGTCATCGGCACGCCCGGGTTCCTCGCGCCGGAGCAGGCGACCGGATCCGTGGCCTCGGCGCCCGCCGACGTGTTCTCCCTCGCCGCCGTCCTCGTGTACGCGGCCACCGGGCGGTGCCCGTTCGTGACCGGCGGCGAGGAGCTGGAGCTGCCGGCCCTCCTGTACCGCATCGTGCACGACGAGCCGCTGCTCGACGGCGTACCGGACGTACTTCTTCCGCTCGTGCGGGAGTGTCTGGCCAAGGACCCGGACCTGCGACCGACCGCCGCGGAGCTGCGGGAGCGGCTCGGCGGCGCCGAGGAGGGGCAGGACGGCTGGAGCGGGGCGGTGCCCGCGGCCCTGGTGGCGGAGGTCGGCCGCCGGGAAGCCGAACTCCGCCGGCTCCTCGCCGCGCCACAGCCGCCCGCCACGGCCCCGGACACTCCCCTGCCGCCGCCCTTCCCCTCCCCCTCCCCCGCTCCCGTCGGGCGCGTCGGCGGGTGGGTATCCCGTAGACCCCGTGTGACCACCGCGGCCGCCGGCGCGGCCGTCCTCGCCGCGGTCGTCACGCTGACGGTCCTGCTTCCGCGGGGCGGTGACGGCGACAAGGCCTCGCCTCCTGCCACCTCGCCCACACCGTCCTCCTCCGCTCCGTCGCTGCCGGCGTCGTGGGTCGGTACGTGGTCCGGCGTCGGCCCCGGAACCCCGGAGGCGGACGGCATCACCCGGGCGCGGGCCGGCGAGTTCTCCGTCACGGTCACGCTGCACGCCGCAGCCGTGGGCGAACTCGTGGGCCGGCAGGTCAGCGACCGCAAGGAGCTCGCGACGGGACGGAACCTCGGGTGCACCGAAGCCCTCCAACTGCGCCAGGTCCGCCAGGACAGCGCGGTCTTCGAGGCCGTGACCAGCCACCCGACCGACCAGACGGCCACCTTCGACTGCCCCAAGGGCAACCTCTACGTGCTGACCATGGCGGAGCAGGACCGGCTGACGCTGGAGTCGGAGGGGGCTCAATCGGCCGGCGCGCCCGGGGCGCTGACCCGCCGCCGGTGAACCGGAGTTGACCTCAAGCGAACTTGAGGTCGTAAACCTGTGCTCATGACTACTCCACTGCGTATCGCACTCGTTGTCGGCAGCACCCGGGAAGGCCGGTTCGGCCCGACGGTCGCCCGCTGGTTCGAAGCCGTCGCCACCGCCCGCGCCGACATCGAGTTCACCGTCATCGACCTGGTCGACGCCGACCTCCCGGCGCACTGGACCAGTGACCTCGCGCCGCGCGGCCGGGCCTTCGTCCAGCGCCTCGCCGAGGCGGACGCCTACGTGCTGCTCACCCCCGAGTACAACCACTCCTTCCCGGCATCGCTGAAGCAGGCGATCGACATCGCCGGGCGCGTCTGGGCGCGCAAGCCGGTCGGTTTCGTGTCCTACGGCGGGCTGTCGGGCGGCTTGCGCGCCGTCGAGCAACTGCGCCTGGTCTTCGCCGAGCTGGCCGCGGCCACGATCCGCGAGACGGTCAGCTTCCACCAGTTCCCGTTCGACGAGGCCGGCCGGCCCCACGACACCGGGGCGGCCGAGAAGGCGGCCGTGACGATGCTCGACGACCTGGTCTGGTGGGCCGGCGCCCTCCGTACGGCGCGTGAGCGCGACACGGTGTGGAGCGAGGCCTCGTGAGGGCCGCCCGCCACGGCGCCTGAGGCCCGGACGCGTCCGTACCAGGCTGCCGATCATGAGTGGATCGGGGACCGAGACGCCCTGGCACGTCCTGGAGGAGGTGCGCGAGGGGCAGGAGGAGGACCCCCACAGGCTGCGCTGGTCGGACCCTCCGGGGCTCGTCGTCGCCGTACGGCGTACAGACTGCGGCGTGGGCGTACTGGCGCGTCACGGGTGACCCGGGGCCGGCGCTCGACGCCTTCGCCTGGGCGATCCCGGGGCGATCCCGGAGCGTGCCGGCCCGGCCGGTCCTGTCCACCTGACCGAGCCGGGCCCGCTCGCGGCCGGGTACGCCGACGCCCTGAGGCCGTTGCTCGGCAGCCTCGGCAGGTGGGCCCGGGTCGGCGCGGCCGAGCCCTGGTGGCGGCTGACGGGGGACGCCGAGACGGCGGTGGCGACCCTGCTCCCCGAGCTGCACCCGCTGGCGGAGCACCGGGCGGGGCCGCTCGTCCTCCGGGTCGTCTCCGCCCTCGGCGCGATCGGCCGGCCGGCCGCGGCGGCCGCGCCCTCGCCGGCGGAGGTCACCGTCTCGGAGCGCCGCTACGGCGGCGACATCGTGCGGGACGAGGAACCCTGCCGCCTGGTGCGGACCGCCCTGGCGGCGCTGTGCTGACTCCGGCATGACACGCCCCCGGGCGCGGCAATCCGCCGGTACGCGAAGGGGCTCGGCCTAGGCTCGCCGCATGGGTACCGACAGGGTGACAGTGGCCGACCTGATCTTCGATCGGCTCGACACGAACGGTGACGGCATCCTTTCCGCGGACGACTACCGGGCGAGTGCGGATCAGGTGCTCCAGTCGTACGGCATGGGGCCGAGTTCACCCAAGGGACGCGCCCTGATCGAGGCGAACCTGGCGCTGTGGCAGCGGCAGGCCGAGCTCGTCGACCGCGATCACGACGGGCGGATCACGCGGGAGGAGTACCGGGAGTGGGTCGGCTCCCTTCCGGCCTCGGACGCCGGCAGGCCCGCGGGGTCGCCGGAGGTGATGGCCGCGCTGCACGCCCAGTTCAATGTGGCCGACCGCGACGGGGACGGGCTGATGAGCCGTCACGAGTTCGTGGTGTGGCGGGGGCTCAAGGGGGTCTCGGCCGAGACGGCGGAGGCCTCGTTCGCGCTGATCGACTCGGACGGGGACGGCGCGATCAGCTGGAACGAATTCAGCGGCGCGGCGCACCGGCACGGCTTGGGCGCGCTGCTGTACCGGCCGAGCTGAACCTTCACCTGTCAGGCACCGCCGCTCGGCGCCGCGCGGTCAGCGCAGGTCGAGACGCATCAGGACGCGGGGGTGCCCGGCCAGCACCGAGGTCGTGTCCGCGGCGTGTGTGAACCCGGCGCGTTCGAAGTTCTTCCGGATCCCGGCGTACGCCATCGTCATGTCGACCTTGGCGTCACCGTTGTCGAGGGGGTACGCCTCGACGGCGGGCGCGCCGTGGGTACGGGCGAACGCGACCGCGCCGGCGATGAGGGCGTGCGAGATGCCCTGCTTCCGGTGGCCGGGGCGGACCCGGATGCACCACAGCGACCAGACCGGCAGGTCATCGACGTGCGGGATCGTCCGGCTGCGCGCGAAGGAGGTGTCCGAGCGCGGCGCCACCGCGGCCCAGCCGACGGGCTCGTCGCCGTCGTAGGCGATCACCCCCGGAGGGGGCCGCGTGCCGCACAGCCGGGCGACGTACTCACCGCGGGCCGGTCCGCGCAGCTCGTTGTTGAGCTTGGACGGGATCCGGTAGCTCAGGCACCAGCAGACGTTGGCCCCGGCCGACTTCGGGCCGAGCAGAGCGCGGACGTCCGCGAAGTCCGAAGCCGGGCGAACTTCAATGGTCATGACACCACCATGGCACGGTGCACCGAGCTCACATGGGGAGGGAGCGCAGGTGTACCGGTCCGTCGAGCCGGCACGCGTCGGCCCGCAAGGGGGTCGTCATGGTCCGCAGCGGCATCGTCACGGTCCCACCCGGCTGTTCGACGTGGACGTCCTCGTCGAGCGTTCGCCAGCCGAGCCGTTCGTACAGGGGGACGAGGGGCTGTCGGCAGAAGAGGAGGGCGTGGTGAAGTCCCGTCGTCCGGGCGTGGTCGAGAGCGGCCGTCAGGACCACCCGGGCCAGTCCACGTCCCCGTACGTCGGGCGCGACGGCCACCCCGCCGACGCCCATGAACGCGGTGTCCACGCCACCGATCGACACGGGCAGTCTCAGCAGACCGGCATGGGCCACGAGGCGGTCGCCCTGCCGGACACCGAAATGGTCCTCCTTGGGGAGCCACGTGAGGCCGGCTTCCGCCACGCCGAACGGGTCCGGGCCGTCGCCGAGGATCTCGGCCTGCTCGGTCTTCGTGTAGCGCGCGAGGCGCACTGCGGTCGGATGGGGCAAGGAGCCACGATCGGTCATCCGACCATGATCGCGTTCTCGGCCCTCGTCCGGCCAGGCCGCGGCCGTCGATGTGGTGATGATCATGCGGGGCTCCGCGGGACCGGCTTGCGAGGCGGCGGCACCTGTCCCATAGTCCGAGGTATGGACGCGCGCGAGGCGGCGCTGCGACGAGCACACGACCATGCCGTCCGCTGGCTGGCCAGCCTGTCCGACCGCCGGGTTCCCGCACGCGCTTCGGTCGACGAGATCGTGCGCGCGCTCGGAGCCGAACTCCCCGAGGGTCCCGGCAATCCCGCCGACGTCGTCGATCTGCTGGCCACGGCCTGCGAGCCGGGGCTGACCGCGTTCCCGAGCGGCCGTTTCTACGGGTTCGTGATCGGGGGCACCGAACCGGCCGCGCTCGCCACGGACTGGCTGGTCAGCGCCTGGGACCAGAACTGCGTGATGCGCGCCGTCTCGCCCGCGTACACCGCGGCGGAGGACATCGCCGCCACGTGGCTGCTTGGGCTGCTCGGCCTGCCCGGTGACAGCGCGGTCGGCTTCACCACGGGTGCCACGATGGCGAACTTCACCTGCCTCGCCGCCGGGCGTGACGCGGTGCTGCGGAGCGCGGGCTGGGACGTGGCCCGCGACGGACTCGCGGGCGGGCCGCCCGTACGCGTCGTCGCCGGCGAGGACCGGCACATGGCCGTCGACCTGGCGCTGCGCTACCTGGGTCTCGGCAGGCCCGAGCCGGTGCGGGCGGACGGGCAGGGGCGCATGGAGCCAGAGGCCCTGCGGGACCTCCTCGCGGACGGCGGCCGGGGCCCCACGATCGTGGTCCTCCAGGCCGGAGACATCCACTCCGGAGCCTTCGATCCCTTCCCAGAAACGATCCGGGCCGCTCGCGAGGCGGAGGCATGGGTGCACGTGGACGGTGCCTTCGGGCTGTGGGCGGCCGCCTCCCCGCGCCACGCGCACCTGACGGAGGGCTGCGCGGACGCCGACTCCTGGGCGACGGACGCCCACAAGACCCTGAACGTCCCCTACGACTGCGGGCTCGCCATCGTGCGCGACCCGCTGGCACTGCGGGCCGCGATGGGGGTGAGCGGCGACTACCTCATCCAGCACGAAAACGGGGACCCCGCCGACAAGGTCCCCGAACTCTCCCGGCGCGGGCGGGCCTTCACCGTGTGGGCCGCGCTCAGATCCCTCGGCCGGTCGGGGGTGGCCGACCTCGTCGACCGACTGTGCCGTCACGCCTGCGCGTTCGCCGAAGGCATCGCCGCGATCGACGGCGCGAGTGTCCTCAACGACGTGGTGTTCACGCAGGTCTGCGCCGAGTTCGGCGGCGACGAGCGTACGGAACGGGTGCTCGCCCGGCTGCTCGACGACGGCACGGCGTGGATCAGCGGCTCCACCTGGCACGGCCGGCGCATCATGCGGATCTCGGTGAGCAACTGGTCGACGACCGACGGGGATGTGACGCGCGCGCTCGACGCGATCCGGCGAGCGTCCGCCGGCCCCTGATCCGCAGGCCACAGTGCCGCGACCCCGGCCGCGTGCCACCCCTCCCGCACGCGGGTGTGGGCACGCGTCTAGCATCTCCTCGCTCGTACGACGATCTGATGATCCTCCGGGACCGCGGTTGCAGCGGTCGGACAGAGAAGAGACGCGACACCGTGATTCCGGTACGTTCCCCGCGCCGCGGCCTGATCCTGGGCGTGACCATCACCCTTGGCTGCGTGTCCGGCCTCGGCCTGCTGGCCGGTTCGTTCTACCTGCTCTTCTATGGCTCGGAAGGCGCGTGCGAGGAGCCCGGCGCACGGGAGCGGCTGGCGCGGGTCTCCGCCGCGGCACCTGCCGCCGCGGCCGGGACGGCCCCCGTGGCGGAGCGGACCGGTGCGGAGTGCATGGACGACAGTGGGGACCCCTGGATGACCGCGAACAGCGTGTACACCCACGGCGGAGACGTCCAGCCGCTGATCACCCACTACTGGGACACCGCGACGGCGGACGGATGGAAAGCGGTCGGCACGCGGGCGAAGGCGCCGGAGCGGTTCCGGAGCGTCTCGGGCATGTGTTTCCGAAAGGACGTGGCGGGCGAGCCGGCCCTGCTCCGGGTGGGGTCCGCAGGGCCCGGGGAAGTCCTCGTGGCCGTGGAGTCCGCGCTGGACGGATCCTCGATGGACTGCTGAACAGCGGCCCGGGTGTCTCCCCCTGGCGGTGGGTCAGGCGGGTGGGGGTCACCCCGTCGGCGAACTTCGGGGGCCGGCCGGCCCGCCTCGGCGCGTGCGGCGGCGAGGCGGGCGCGGCGCAGGGGCGCCGGGAGGCCGGCGGTCAGCCCCGGAAGGCCGGCGGTCAGCCCCGGAAGCCCTCGGGGCGGACCGGGGAGGCTTCGGCGAGGGCCTTGGTGACCCCGTCGACGCCCTCGCGCAGTCCGTACACGGGGGTCTCGGGCTGCTGGCGCCAGGAGTCGTCGATGCCTCCGGCGTCCACGGTGTCGAAGCCGAGCTCCTCGATGAGGGCGCGGACGGCCTTCTTCCCCGCCTCGTCGTCGCCCGCGACGGGCAGGGCGATCCGGTCGGGCGCCCCGGCCGGGCGGTGCCGGTCGAGGATGTCCTGCGCGTAGGTGCCGTTGAAGGCCTTGATGACGGGGTGTCCGAGCTGCCGCTCGGTCCAGCGGCTCTCGGTCAGGCCCTCGTCCTCGACGCCGGCGATCCGGCCGTCGCGCTGCTGCGGGTAGTAGTTGCCGGTATCGATGACGGTGAAGCCCTGGGCCGCCTCCTCGAAGAGGCCGGCGGGCAGGTCCGGCACGTTCTTGAAGGGGATGGTGACCACGACGATCTCGGCTCCGCGCGCGGCTTCCGCCACGGTCACGGGGGTGGCGCCGGTCTCCTCCGCGAGGGCCGACAGGGTGGCGGGGCCACGTGAGTTCGCCACGGAGACGTCGTGCCCGAGGGCCGTGAGCCGGCGGGTGAGGTTGCCGCCGATGTTGCCCGCGCCGATGATGCCGATCTTCATGAGCTCTCCTGTGCCTGCTGGGTCAGTGTCGCGCTCGTGCCAACTTCCGGCGCCGGCGCGGCATTCCGGCCCTGGACCGCTGCCACCCGCAAGAGCGACGGGATCGCGCCGCGGCAGGAGGGCCAAGCGGCGCGCGGGGCCGCCTGGGGCATGCCCGACGCGTCCGCCGGCGTGACCTTTCGGCCATTTCTCGCATTCCGAGAACCGGGTGGGCTCAGGGGTGCGTCGGTCCGTTCAGCCACTCAGCACGGGGAAAGGCTCAGCCGATGTCCAAGCCCTCAGCCAAGCGAACCGCCTCCCTCACCCTCGCGGGCGCCGCCGTACTCACCCTCGCCTTCGTGACCACCACCTCCACCTCCGCTTCCGCCTCCCCCGACGGGTCCACGCCGCAGCAGGCCCCGGCGGCCGCGGCGTTGCCGTCCGTCTCGGGCAGCCCCGAGGCGGCCTTCACCCGCATCGCCGACTTCTACGGCTCCTACATCGACGCGGTCTACGACGGCGACGGGCAGACCGCGGACCGGCTGCGCGCCTTGTACCTCTCGGAGCCGCTCCGGGCGCAGCTGCGGCAGTGGGAGGAGACGAACCACGCGGACGGCGTGCTCCGCGCGCAGAACGTGCCGCTGCAGTGGAAGGTCGCCTCCACCGGCAGCGGCATGGGCAAGACCAACGCCACGGTCACCCTGACGTGGGGCGGCGGCGCCACGACGAAGGTCCACGTCCAGGCCGACCTCGCCACCCGGAAGATCGTGTCCATCGGGGACTGACCGGCGGACGCGGGGGCCGCTCGTCGCGGAAGCCGGATACCGGCGACGACGCGGCCCCCGCCCTCAGTGGATGACGCTGAAGCTGCGCCAGGGCAGGCTTTCGGGGGCCGTCACGTTCGAGAGGGTGGTGGCCACGTAGATGCCGTCGGCCCGGTCGGTCTTCTTACAGTTCTCGGTCCGGTACAGCACGATGTCGACAAGGGTGTTGTTCTCGACGTGGGTGGCGCCCCTGGGGATGGCGATCTTGTGGCAGCCCGTGACCGGGGTGTTGGAGTAGCTCAGCTCGACCGGCGAGTCGTGGCCGCGGAAGGTGAGCATGCCGACGGTTCCCCGACCCAGGCCCGAGCAGGCGGTGGCCGTCAGCAGCAGCGCTGCGGCCCCCGCGAGGATGCTGAAACGTCGCCTGTGGGACATGGTGCGGTCCTCGTCTGTGCGGTGGTGGCGGTCCTTGCACACAGCGTGGCCCGGCGGGGCGCGCGTGGCTTCCGCTGCTCGGCCGACCGGATGAACGCGGCGGCGGATGGCGGGTGGGACACACCCGCGCGAGGGATTCGTCGGGGCCGATGCGTAACCAGGGCGACGGTGAATCGTTTCTCTATCTGTCGCAGATACACCACCGCGTCCCCCGCGGCGTCAGCGGCACGAGGGTCCGGGGAAGTCCATCACTCCCCGGGCCCTCGGCTCCTCCCCCGGCCGGCGGGACCGGACGCCTGGTTGGGCCCGTCCGGTCACCGCCCCCGCGTTCCGCGGCGCCGGTGCGGTCAGCGGCCGCGGCGGTTGTCGTAGACGGTGAGGGACAGCGCCTTCATCGCGCTCTCGGCCCGCTTCGCGTCCAGGCCCTCGTCGATGGCTTCGAGGGCGGCGGCCGCCGAGGTCTGCACCGGGTGCGGCAGGCCCTCGTAGGCGGCGATCCGGTAGGCCATCGTGCGGCGGGCCGTGCGCTCGGCTTCGCTCACCCCGTCGGGGGTCAGGGGGAAGACGGCGGCCTGGTACGTCGCGATGCAGACGAGGGTCGCGTCGGAGAGTCCCTCCGCGTAGCCGTCCGACGGAACGGCCTCCTCGCGCTCGGGCTGGAGGAACGCGAAGACCTGGCGGCGGGAGAGGTACGCCCCCGCGCCCGCGCCCAGGCCGGCCGCGCTCGCGCAGACCAGGGCCATCAGCCGGCCGGACAGGAGCAGACCGAGGCAGGCTCCGCCGACCGCACCGCACGTCACCAGGACGAAGGTGATCATCAGGTGGATGCGCTGAGCGGGCGGGGACTTCATGCCAGCAGTATGCACAGTGCTCAGAGACGGCGGTCGGCCGCGTCGAAGCGGGCGAGGGACAGGGCTCCGGCGTGCAGGGAGTCCTCCAGCGCGCGCCGCGTCGCCCCGTCCAGTCCGCCCAGGGCCTCCGCGACGTCCTCGGTGGCGTCCCGGGCTATCTCGGCCGCCAGGTCTCCCGGCGGCGTACGGGGTCCCAGCTTGCTCACGGCCGACGCGGCCCGGGCCGGGGTGAGCAGGCCGGTGCCGTGCGCGAGCAGCCAGCCGGGGACACCGGCCGCGCCGTCCGCGGGCGCCTTGTAGGGGCGCGAGCCGTCGAACCGTTCGTCCTCGGCGAAGGCGGACTGCTTGAACTTGGCCATGGGCCGCCCGGACTCCCGGGTTTCCCCGGCGGGCTTGACGACCAGGCCTTCCGCGAGGTTGTCCGGCAGGGCGGGCAGGCCCAGCAGGCCGGGCAGCCGGGTGGGGAAGACCACGGGCAGTTCCTGGAGCCGGGCGATCGGGCCTTCGGCCAGCAGCGGAACGCAGACCAGGTCGGCCGCGTCCGCCGCCGTGCGCAGCGTCCGGTCGGCGACCCAGCGCAGGCCGTCCCCGTCCCCCTCCCCTTGCCCGTCTGCGACGGTCGCGTCGAAGGGCAGCCACAGCAGGTCGGGGGCGTACCAGACGCCGGTCTGTACGGGCTGCGCGCCCGGTGTCGGCGGTACGTCGGGGTGCGGGTAGCGGCCGCCCGCGAGTTCGCCGTAGAGGGTCACGACCGCCGTGGCCGGGGCCCCGCAGTCCACACGCAGGGCCTGGGCGCAGCGGATCGCCGCGACCGCCAGGGCGGGCCAGATCCGGCCGACGCCGAAGAACTCGTCCAGCCCGGCATCGGCGAGGAGCTCGCGCCGCTTGGCCGGACGCGCGCCCGACTCGTCGCACACGACGGCGAAGTTGGCGCCGTGGACCTTCTCGTGGGCGACCCAGTTCCGTCCGCTGACCTCGCCCAGGCGGCGGTTCGCGGGGATCTTCGGATACGGGGACCAGGAGCGGGGTTCGGGGTGCACCGCGCGATGGTAGCGAGCACGGCGGGGACGGAGCACGGGATTTCCGCGGCGGCCGGTCCGGGAAGGGGTCCCCGGCGGCAACGCGCCTGGTCGGCGCCTTCTAGGGTGATCACGACAACCGACCTGCCCGGAAGGGGAATCCAGACGTGTTCGCTGTGATCTACCGGTGGCGGCTCCGCCCGGGCCTGGAGCGGCAGTTCGCCGACGGCTGGCACCGGGTGACGGCCGCCATCCACGCGCGGTGCGGCTCGTACGGGTCGCGGCTGCACCGGGCGGACGACGGCACCTGGGTGGCGTACGCCCGCTGGCCCGACGAGGAGACGCGTGAACGGTGTTCGGCGCCCGACCCGCAGGGGCTGGCCATGATGCTGGAGGCGATGGCGGAGCGCTTCCCGGAGACCCGGCTGCAGATCGTCGACGACCTGCTCGCCGAACCGGAACCGGAACCGAGACCGGGGCCCGAACACGACTCACTCGGCTGGTACCCGTCGGCGGGGACGGGCGCGAGCCGGTAGGCGCCCTCGTGGGAGACTTTGGACGCGATGACGGTCGAGGCTGATGCGAGAGGTCTACGCCTGTACGTCTCACCCGACCAGATCGGCCAGGGCATCGGCCGGAGGCTCCTCGATGAGGCCCACTCCAGGATGGAGGGCCAGGGGTTCGAGACGTCGGCCCTGTGGGTGCTGCATGACAACCAAGGGGCCCGGCGCTTCTACGAGCGGGCCGGCTATCGAGCCGATGGCACGACCCGGGACGACGTCTACGACGAGGTCGCTCTCACGGAGCTGCGCTACCGGCGCCGGCTCTGAGCGCGCAGGGGCTCACAGGGGGTCCACGTCCAGGAAGGCCGCGAGGGCGGGTGGGTCGGCGCCGCCCGGGGTGCCCGGGAGGAGCAGTTCCGCCCAGATGACCTTGCCCTCGGGGGTGTAGCGCGTGCCCCAGTGTTCGCTGAGCTGGGCGACCAGGAACAGGCCGCGGCCGCCCTCGTCCGTGGTGGCGGCGTACCGCAGGTGGGGGGCCGTGCTGCTGCCGTCCCACACCTCACAGGTCAGGGTGTGGTCGTGGAGGAGCCGGACGCGGACCGGCTCGCTGCCGTGCCGCAGGGCGTTGGTGATCAGTTCGCTGAGGATCAGTTCCGTGGCGAAGCCGAGTTCGGACAGGCCCCACTCGTCGAGCTTCTTCGCCGCGACACTGCGCATGGCGCCGACCGCGCTCGGTTCGAACGGTACGTTCCACTGCGTGACCCGGTCCGGGCCGAGGGTCCGCGTCCGCGCGATGAGCAGCGCCACGTCGTCGGTCGGCCGGGGCGGCAGCAGCATGTCGAGCACGGCCCGGCAGCTGTCCTGCGGGTCCCGGTCAGGGTGGCTGAGAGCCGCCCGCAGCAGCTCCAGCCCCTCGCCGATGTCGCGGGTCCGCTCCTCGATCAGACCGTCCGTGTAGAGGACGAGCTGGCTGCCCTCCTCCAGGTCCAGTTCCGCGGTCTCGAACGGCATGCCGCCGAGCCCCAGCGGGGGTCCGGCCGGCAGTTCCACGATCTCCGTCGTGCCGTCGGGGGCGACGACCAAGGGCGGCAGGTGCCCCGCCCGTGCCACCGTGCAGCGCTGGGACACCGGGTCGTAGATGGCGTACAGGCAGGTGGCGCCCATGATCCCGCCCCCGCCGTTCGTGTCGCCGTCCCCGTCGCGGTCGTGGTCGATGCGCTGTACGAGGTCGTCGAGCCGGGCGAGGATCTCGTCGGGCGGCAGGTCGAGGGAGGAGAAGTTGTGCACCGCCGTGCGCAGCCGCCCCATGGTGGCGGCGGCGTGCAGGCCGTGTCCGACGACGTCGCCGACGACCAGCGCGACCCGGCCGCCCGGGAGCGGGATCACGTCGAACCAGTCGCCGCCCACGCCGGACTGCGCGGGCAGGTAGAAGTGCGCCACGTCCATGGCGCTCTGCTCGGGCAGGGCGCGCGGCAGCAGGCTGCGCTGGAGGGTCACGGCGAGGGCGTGCTCGCGCGTGTAGCGGCGGGCGTTGTCCATGCTGACGGCGGCGCGGGCGACGAGTTCCTCGGCCAGCGACAGCTCGTCCTCGTCGAAGGGCTCCTTCTTCTCCGACCGCCAGAAGTTGACCACGCCGAGGACGACGCCGCGGGCCATGAGGGGGGCAGCGATGAGCGAGTGGATCCCGTACTCGACGATGGCCTGCGCGCGGGGCGGGTCCTGGGCCTGCCAGCCCGGCGCGTCGGCCAGGTCGGTCACCAGTTCCGCCCGGCCGGTGCCGTAGCCGCGCGCCTGCGGGGTGGACGGCAGGAAGTCGATCAGCCGGCCGACGGGGTAGAGGGGATGGTCGGACCGGATGCCGCTGACCGCCGTACGCCGCATGTCGGCTCCCGGGGCGGGTTCGTCGCCGTCGAGGACCTGATCCGCCAGGTCGACGGTGACGTAGTCCGCGAACCGGGGGACGGCGACGGCGGCGAGCTCCTCGGCCGTCCGCACCACGTCGAGGCTGGTGCCGACGTCGCCGCCCGCGTCGTAGAGCAGCTTGAGGCGCCTGCGAGCGGTCTCGGCCCGTGCGGTCAGGACCCGCATCTCGGTGGAGTCGCGGATCGTGACCGCGCTGCCCTCCGGCCGGCCCCGGGGGTGGGTGGGCCGCTGGTTGACCACGAGCAGCCGGTCCCCGCTCTCCAGTACCTCGTCGGTGGCCGTCCGGCCGGAGAGCAGCAGGTCCCCCATCCGGCGGTCCAGTCCGGGTACGTCCGCGATGTGGCGTCCGTCGGCATCCTCCGGCAGCCCGAGGAGCCGTTTGGCCTCGTCGTTCGCCAGCAGCAACCGTCCTTCACCGTCGGTGATCAGCACCCCCTCGCGGACGGCGTGGAGCACCGCGTCGTGGTGCTCGTACATGCGGGTCATCTCCTGCGTGCCGAGCCCGTGGGTCTGGCGGCGCAGACGTCTGCTGATCAGGGCCGTGCCGACGGTCGCCAGGGCCAGGCCGGTGGCGATGGCCAGGAGGATGACGGGGAGCTGGCGGTCGACGACGCCGGTCACGTTCTTCACGGTCAGGCCGGCCGAGACCAGGGCGACGACCTTGCCGTCCTGGTCCTTGACCGGAACGATGGCCTGGATCTCCTTGCCGAGGGGACCCTGCACGCTTTCGGTGTGGACCTTGCCGGCGAGGGAGGGCTCGATCGTGCCGACGAACCGTTTCCCGATGCGATCGGGCTGGGGGTGGCTGTAGCGGATGCCGTTGGTGTCCATCACGACGATGAAGTCCACGCCGGCGGCCTTGCGCGTCTCTTCGGCACGGGGTTGCAGGACCTCGGACGGGTCGGACGTCTTCAGCGCGTCCTCAAGACCCAGGGAGTGCGCGAAGGTCTCGGCCACGGACACCGAGCGGTTGCGCGCCTCCCGGTCGATGTCGTGGCGCGACTGGAGTACGAGGGCCAGCAGTGACCCGGCAGCGAGCAACACCACGATCGCCACCTGGAGGACGAATACCTGTCCGGCGACGCTCCTGGTTCTGTTGCCTAGCGGTGACCGCACCGACGTGCCCGGCACGGGTGGCGAGGAATGGTCACGAACCCAGTTGTAGCACTTCCGGGCCGCCATGGCTCCCATCGCGCACGGCGCGCGCCGGATCTGTCACACCTGGTCCTGGACGACCGGTCAGTGCGACGGGGTTCCGCCGGGGGCCGGCGGGCCGCCCGCGGCCGCGACGGACGGGGCCTACGGGGTACGCGGCGCCTGCGCGGCCTGGGCGATCCCGGCGGTCCGCCGGGGCTCGGGGGTCTGCTCGGCCGGCTGGGTTCCCGGTGCCGGTGAGGCTCCCGGTGCCGGTGAGACTTCCGGTGCCGGTGAGACTTCCGGTGCCGGTGAGGCGCCCGGTGCCTGCGACGCGCCTGGGGTCGGCGAGGCCTCCGGCGTGCAGGTCACCTCGTCGCGCGGCGTGTAGTGGGTCTGGAACTCCTCGTGCCTGACCTCCTTGCCGCCCTGGACGAAGACACGGCCGACGGCCACGTCGAAGCCCTCGAGCGGGGTCTGGACCTCGCACGCCGGCCCGCTGCCCGTCCGCTTGGCGGGCGGGGTGATGTTCGTGCGCGGCCCCTTGGTCGCGCGTATCTCGTCGTACTTCTTCGTGCCGAGGAGGGAGATGGTCAGCGAGCTGTCGGTGGACCGGGCCTGGATGTACAGGGGGTGGCCCGAGTCGTTGACCCAGCGCAGGTCGAGGGTGCCCCAGGCGACGGTGGCCTCCCGGCCCTCGGGGTACCGCTCGATGTAGAAGGAGTGGGCGCCGTGCTCGACGGGCTTGACGCCCGCGAAGAACACCGCGTTGTACATGGTGGTGGCGACCGCCGAGACGCCTCCGCCGGGCGATTTCACGTACTGGCCGTCGTTGATCATGATGCCGTCGACGAAGCCGTTCTCGGGGGTGCGCTCGCCGACCGTACGGTTGAAGCTCCACTCCTCCCCTGGCATGACGACGGAGCCGTTGATCAGCTCCACGGCGCGGCCGATGTTGGTCGTGCGGTACGGGGCGGCCGGGAACTCGACGGTGAAGGAGGAGACCTTCTCCTTGATGCCGAGGCGCCGCGCCTCCGCGGCGGAGAGCTCCGGCTGGACGGCCACAGTGGCGAGCTCGCCGCTGCGGGCGTCGCCCGAGCGGGTCAGCAGGGGCAGCACGGCCTTGCCGAGCGCCGCCTCCGTCACCTGCCGGCCCTCGCGGCCCGGATCGCCGATGACCACCCGGCCGGCCGCGTCGAGACGGGGCACGGCGTCGCGCGGGGCCGAGGTGACCGCCCCGATCGGGCGGGCCACGGCGGGGTCGGCGAGCAGGCCCTTGGAGTCGAGGGCCGGCACGAGACGGCCCTGGGCGTCGGCCCGCATCTTCAGGTGCTCGCCGAGGACGCCGGGGGCTATGGACAGCCGCTGGCCGGCGACGGTGAGGTTGACGGGCCCGGACATCGCGGGCTGTGCGAACTGGCGCATGGCCCGTCCCGTCTCCTCGCTGCCGATGCGGGGCTGGGTGCGCTCGACGGGCATCACGACGGGGCCGGCGGCCGGTCGCAGGTAGGCCGTACGGAGCGTGTCGAGGGCCTGGTCCTCGACGAGGGTGACGCCCTGCTGCGGGGCGACGGCCTTCGCCGCGCCCTCCTCGAACGTGATCGACCCGTCGCGGGCCTGCTGGCCGGTGGCCGCGCCGATGCGGTCGACCGCGGCCCGGGCGGTCTGCTCGTTCATCCGGATCACCGGCTGGACCTCGCGGTCGCCGGAGGCGAAGAGCCGGCCGATGACGGTGGCCGGGCCGTATCCCGTCCGGACGGCGTGACCGACGGTCTCGGTGGTGTCGAGCGAGAGCCCGAGCGTGGCGGGGTCGGCCTTCTCCACGCGGTCGCCGATCTTCATGGCGACCGGGGCCGCGGCGGCGGGCCCGAGCTCGTGGGTCAGCTTGCGCTGCGCCTGCGCCCGGCTCATGCCGCCGATGTCCACTCCCAGGACGCTCGTGCCCTGGTCGATGTCACCGCCGGCCACGAGCCCGGTGACGTAGAGGCCGCCGCCGAGTCCGAGTACGACGGCGCCGCCTGCCAGCGGCAGGGTGATACGTCGGTTGGAGGTCCAGTTGCCCAGGCGTCCCATGTCTCTCCCACGGCGCCGACCGGTCGAGCAGGTGGCGCGGGCCCCACAAGCGACCCATCGACGACAGTTCCGGGAAGCAATGATCCACGCCAAATGGGTGATTCTGGGGTGAATGTAATAGTTCTCACGATGTGCGTCACGCCTTGCTCAGCGGGGCCGCGTGACCGGGAACGGCGGTCTGCAGATCCTTCGGCGGCCGCTCGTACCCCGTCGACGCCGGCCGGGGGGTGGGCCTGGTGGCCGTGTGCGCGCAGACGCACGCGCCGTGCCAGGCGCCGGGTACGAGGACGAAAGGGGTCATCGCGGTACCCCTTCCGGGTCGGTCGGGGCGGTCCATCGCGCGGTCGGGCCCGTCAGTCGGTGACGGAGAGCACGATCTTGCCGGTCGTGCGGCGGCTGTCGGCGAGCTCGTGGGCCTTGGCCGCGTCCGCGAGCGGGAGGACGGTGTCGAGTGCGGGACGCAGCAGCCCGGCTCCGGCGAGTGCGGCGATCTCCCGCATGCCCGCCTGGTCGGCTTCCACGGCCATGAAGGCGGCGCGCAGTCCGAGCGGGCGCGCGGTGTCCGCCAGTCGCGCCTCGGCCGGGGAGGCGAGCGCGACCAGGATGCCGTCGGGGCGCAGGGCGCGCAGGGAGCGCGGTCCATAGGCGCCACCGATCGCGTCGACGACCACATCCACCGGTTCCACGGCCGTCTCGAAGTCGGCTTCGGTGTAGTCGACGAGTTCGTCGGCTCCGAGCGAGCGGAGGAACTCGTGCTTGGCGGCGCGGGCGGTGCCGATGACGTGGGCGCCGCGCGCCTTGGCGATCTGCACGGCGAGGTGGCCGACCCCGCCCGCCGCCGCGTGGATCAGTACGCGCTGCCCCGGGCGGACGTCGGCGGTGTCCACCAGGGCCTGCCAGGCGGTCAGTCCGGCCAGCGGCAGCGCGGCGGCCTGTTCGTGGGTCAGTGCGGCGGGCTTGCGGGCCAGGTGCCGGGCCGGGGAGGTGACGTACTCGGCGTAGGTGCCGGCGGGCAGCGGGTGGCGCGGCATGCCGAAGACCTCGTCGCCCGGCGCCAGGGTGGTCACCCCCAGGCCGACCGCCTCGACCACGCCCGAGACGTCCCAGCCGAGGCGGATCACGGCGCCGGCGAGGCCTCCGGTGGCGCGGTGCCAGGAGTCGGTCGGGTTGACCCCGGCCGCGTGCACCCGTACCAGCACCTCGGCCGGCCCGGGCGACGGGCGCTCCACCTCGACCACCCGGAGCACCTCGGGCCCGCCGAACTCGTCCTGACCGATCGCACGCATCGTGTTCGCCTCACTTCGCCGGGCCCCTGCGGCCCTCTTGGATCAAGGCTCGCCAATGCGGCGGACCGCAACGAGTGGCAAGGCTGCCACGATGTGGAAGGATCTTGCCATGCATCGTGTCGTCGTCCTGGCCCTCGAAGGCGTCTACCCCTTCGAACTCAGCATTCCCGTACGCATCTTCGGCACCGCGGCCGCGCTCGACGGCACACCGCTCTACGAGGTCGTCACCTGCGGCCTCGACGGCGGCCCGGTGACCACCAGCGCCGACTTCGCCATCACCGTGACCCACGGGAGCGAGGCGCTGCGGACGGCGGACACGCTCGTCATCCCGCCGTTCACCTGCGGCACGGAGGAGATCCGGGACTGGCTGCCCGACGAACTGGCCGAGGCCCTCGCCCTCTTGCCGGCCGGCGCCCGCATCGTGTCCATCTGCACCGCCTCTTACGTGCTGGCCTCGGCCGGCCTCCTCGACGGGCACGCCGCCACCACGCACTGGAACGAGGCCGGAAGCTTCCAACAGGCCTTCCCGCAGGTGCAGGTCGACGCGAACGTGCTCTTCGTGGACAACGGCCGGATCCTCACCGCGGCGGGCGTCGCGGCCGGGGTCGACCTGTGCCTGCACCTGGTGCGCCGCGACCACGGCAGCGAGATCGCCAACAGGGTGGCCCGGTTGTGCGTCGTACCGCCCTGGCGGGAGGGCGGCCAGGCCCAGTACATCGAGCGCCCGGTACCGGAGCCGACGGCCGCGACGACGGCCGCCACCCGCGAGTGGGCCCTGCGGGAGCTGCACCGGCCGCTCGTGCTGGCCGAACTCGCCGGCCACGCCGGGATGAGCGTACGGACGTTCTGCAGGCGTTTCGGCGAGGAGGTGGGCATGCCGCCCGGCCAGTGGCTCGCCCAGCAGCGGGTCGAGCACGCCCGCCGGCTGCTGGAGACCACCGACCTGTCCGTCGATCACGTGGCCGCCCGTGCGGGCTTCGGCACGGCGGCTTCCCTGCGCCGGCACCTGGCCCAGAGCATCGGGGTCTCCCCCACCGCCTACCGGCAGGCGTTCCGCGTCGGCTGACGGGTGGGCGCGGCAAGTCGGCGCTCAGCCAGGCGCGTTGCCGATGGCAGATCATCGGGTTAGATTTCCGGAAACTCATCCTCATTCGAGCGGGGCAGACGTGTTAGAGCTGACGGGGAGCGGAGCCGAGCCTCTGGAGGCGGGGGATCCACGCCGGATCGGGGCCATTCCGCTGGCGGGCCGGCTCGGCGCCGGAGGCATGGGGAGGGTGTACCTCGGGGTCCGAGAGGGCCGGTACGTCGCCGTCAAGCAGCTGCTGTCCTCGGTCGTCGGCGAGGACGAGGACTTCCTGCGGCGTTTCGGGCACGAGCTGGACAACCTCTCCCGGCTGCCCGCGGAGGCCACCGCGCCGCTGCTCGCCAGCGACCGCACCGCGAGCCCGCCGTGGTTCGCCACCGCTTACATCCCCGGGCTCACCCTGCGGGAGGCCATCGCGCTGCACGGCGGCCCGCTGCCCGCGGACGTGCTGTGGCTGCTGCTGCGGGAGGCGGCGGCGGGCCTGGCGTCGGTGCACGCGCTGGACATGGTGCACCGGGACCTCAAGCCGTCCAACGTCATGCTGACGCTCGGCGGTCTCACGCTGATCGACTTCGGCGTCGCCCGCGCCGCGGAACAGAGCCAGCTGACCCGGACCGGCATGGTGGTGGGCACGCCCGCCTACATGGCTCCCGAACAGGCCTCGGGCCGACGGCGGTTGAGCGGTGCCACCGACGTCTTCGCGCTGGGCTCGGTCCTCGCGTACGCGGCGTGCGGCCGGCCGCCCTTCGGCGACGAGTCGGGACACGGCGTGCTGTACCGCATCGTCCACGAGGAGCCCGACCTGGATCCGTTGCGGGAGGCGGCACCGGAACTCGCCGACCTCGTCACGGCCTGCCTGGAGAAGGATCCCGACGCCCGCCCCACCGCGGCCGAGCTCCTCGAACGCGCCGCACGGCACGGTCCGTTCACGGAGCCGCTGTGGCCGGCGGCCATCGCCGAGCGGCTGACCGAGCGGGCCGCCTTCGCCGCGAACGTGCAGGAGGTCGACGTACCGACGCTCCCGCTCGCGGGTGAGGAGCCGGACCCGGATACCGATACGGAACCGGCGGCACGGGCACCGGCACCGGGCAAGGGATCCGAGAAGGCACCGGAGGATCCGGGGCCCGCGCCCCCACCCGCCGCGTCCCGCCCTGAACGGCCCGAACGGCGCCGCCGCACCCGCGTCCTGCTGGCCGTCTTCCCCGTCGTCGTGGTCGCGGGCGGCACGACGCTCGCCATCCAGTACCTGCCGCACACGGGCTCGCCGCAGGCCGATGCACGGAACACCCCGCAGACCTCGGTCACGGCGCCGGCCGACCCGTCCCCGCCGGCGGCGGCGGGCGGCAGCCCGGCGGCGTCGGCGTCACCCGCGCAGTCACCGGCCCCGGACCCGGCCCAGGCGCAGGGCGGGGCGGGCGGCGTCCCGCCGAACGCGGCCGCCGCGGGCGCCGGCCAGGGCGGCGGTCCCGGCCAGGGCGGCGGCGCCCAGACCGGTCCGGGCGGCTCGGGCGGCTCGGCCGGAGCCGGCAACTCCGCGAACGCGGGCGGCGCCGGCAGTACGCGCCCCTCCGGTGGCGGCACGTCCACGGCCCCCACGGAGCCGGCCCCTCCGGCACCCCCCGCGTCCGGCACCTACCGCTACCGCAACGGCAACAACAGCAAGTGCGTCACCCAGGTGTTCGGCGCCTCGGACTTCGGCGAGTGCTCGGACGGGTCCGCCCGCTGGACCGTGCAGGGCAGGTCGGACGGCGGCTTCAAGCTCGTCAACCAGCAGAGCGGCCAGTGCCTGTACTCCAACGGCCTCGGCCAGGCCGTCTTCGTGGGCGACTGCGCCCAGGACATCGGCCGGATCTGGCGCACGGGTGCGAACGGCACCCTCCGCAGCGATCTCGGCGGCGGCTGCCTCGACCTGGGCATGGCCAGCGGCCTCGTGACGAAGTCCTGCGGCGGCGAGGCCTCCCAGCGCTGGACGAGGCAGAGCTAGGCCGAGGTTCGGCCGCGGCCCCGGCCCTTGCCGGGGCCGCCGTTCGTCGGCGGGTAGCCGGGCTTCGCCGGTATCGACGGGGAGGGCAGCGGCGGGAGTGCGGGCTCGTAGAGCCAGGCCGAGAACAGGTCGTCCAGGGGCTCGGCGGTGTAGCGGGCCGCGTGGCAGGTGAAGCCGGCGGTGGTCACCACCCCGTTGCGGTGAACGGTGAGCCAGTCGCGCAGCATGCGGAAGAACGCGCCGTCGCCCAGGGCGCAGCGGATCGCGTGCACGGCGAGGCCCCCGCGCTGGTACAGGCGGTCGTCGAACATCAGCTTGCGGCCCGGGTCGGCCAGCCGCAGGTCCTGCGTGCGCGTGGCCAGCAGCCGGTGTGCGGTGACCGCCAGCTCGTGCGCGGTGCGCCCGCC
The DNA here is from genome assembly GCF_055563995.1 of Streptomyces sp. NPDC029164. Taxonomy (NCBI): domain Bacteria; kingdom Bacillati; phylum Actinomycetota; class Actinomycetes; order Kitasatosporales; family Streptomycetaceae; genus Streptomyces; species Streptomyces sp. NPDC029164. The sequence goes on from NZ_JBVHWW010000023.1 coordinate 33,704, forward strand.
GGAGCGCTCGGACCAGAGCCACTCGGCGTACTTCGCGAAGCCCTCGTTCAGCCAGATGTGCCGCCAGTCGGCGATGGTCACGCTGTTGCCGAACCACTGGTGCGCGAGCTCGTGGGCGATGAGGCGTTCCGAGCCGCGCGCGCCGTCGACGTGGTTGGTGCCGAACAGGGAGAGGCCCTGGGCCTCGACCGGTACGTCCAGTTCCTCGTCGGCGACGACGACCGTGTACTCACCGAAGGGGTAGGGCCCGAACAGTTCCTCGAACAGCTGCATCATCGCCGGCTGCCGGGCGAAGTCGCGGGAGAACTTCGGCAGCAGGTGTGCGGGCACGTGCGCGCTCTGCGGGACCCCGCCGAGCCCGGGGTCGCCGAGCAGCACCGTCTGGTGCATGCCGATGGACAGTCCGACGAGGTAGCTGGAGGTCGGCGCGGACTGCTCGTACACCCAGGTGGTGGTGCTGGCCCTGGTGGTCCGGGTGAGCAGCCGGCCGCCGGCCACCACGGTGTAGGCGGAGGGCGTGTTGACGGAGATCTGGTACGAGGCCTTGTCGGCGGGCCGGTCGTTGCACGGGTACCAGGAGGGGGCGCCGACCGGCTGGCTGGCCACGAGCGCGCCGTCGGTCAGTTCCTCCCAGCCGAGTCCGCCCCAGGGGCTGCGGACCGGCTTGGGGTTGCCCGCCCAGTGCACCTCCACGGTGAAGGCGGCACCGGCGGGCAGCGGCTTGGCCGGCCGGATGCGGAGTTTGCCGCCGCGGTGCGCGTAGTGCGGCGCCCGGCCGTTGACGAGGACGCGTCCTATTCTGAACTCGGCCAGATTGAGGTGGAACTCGGTGAGCGGTGCCCGCCCGGCGATGGCGCTGAGCCGGGCCGTCCCGGCCAGCCGGTTGGGGCCGGGACGGTATTCCAGAGCGAGTTCGTACCGGTGCACTCGGTAACGGGAGTCGCCGTTGGCCGGAAAGTACGGGTCCGACACCTCTGTCTTCTGGCCGCTCACTGCCGCTTCCGCTCCCTGCGCTGTGCTCGTACGACGTGCTGGTGTCCCGCTGCCGCCGCTTCCGCTTCCGGCCACCGCAGGGACGGCCCTTTCAGGACCGCCATGCCTCGATCGGATTGCCCAGCCAGCGGGTGTCGGCGGGGACGGATTCCCCGGCCATCACGAGAGAGGCGGGACCCAGCGTGCTGCGGGCCCCGACCGTGCTGCCGGGCAGGACGATTCCGCCCGGGCCCAGGGTGGCGCCCTCGCGGAGGACCACAGTATCCGTCCTCAAGATCCGGTCGTGGAAGAGGTGCGTCTGCAACACACAGCCGCGGTTCACGCTGACCGCGTCACCCAGGACGACCAGGTCCATCTCGGGCAGCCAGTAGCTCTCGCACCACACGCCGCGGCCGATGCGGGCCCCGAGCGCGCGCAGCCACAGGGCCAGCAGCGGGGTGCCGGGCACGGATCCGGCCAGCCACGGCACGGCCAGTACCTCGACGAAGGTGTCGGCCAGTTCGTTGCGCCATACGAACGCGCTCCACAGCGGGTGCTCGCCCGCCCGGTGGCGGCCCACCAGCAGCCACTTCGCGGCGACCGAGACCGCGCAGGCGGCCACCCCGGCGGCCAGCAGGACCGCTCCGGACAGCAGGGCGGTGCCCCAGATGCCCAGCCCTGTCGCCGTGATCAGCGCGCAGAGCGCCGCCACGGTCAGGACGGCCAGCGCGGCCGAGCAGAAGACGGGGACGAGCCGGCACAGCTCCACCAGCCCGCGCGCCCACAGCAGGTGCGCGGGCGGGTCGTAGGTCCGGCTCTGGTCGGCGTCGGCGGCGGAGCGCGGCAGCCTGACCGGCGGCAGGCCCAGGTACGAGCTGCCCTTCTTGGCCTTCTTCGGGGTGGCGGACAGCACTCCGACCAGCCCGTCGTCCGGCACGGTGCGGCCGGGGGCGGTCATTCCGGAGTTGCCGAGGAAGGCCCGGCGGCCGATCTCGGAGTGTCCGATGCGTACCCAGCCGCCGCCCAGTTCGTAGGGGGCGGTCAGGGTGTCGTCGGCGAGGAAGGCGCCTTCGCCCACGGTGGTGAGGCTGGGCAGCGCGAGGACGGTGGACACCTCCGCGCCCCGGCCGATCTTCATGCCGAGCAGTCGCAGCCACACGGGGGTGATCAGCCCCGCGTACAGCGGGAAGAGCGTCTCCCGGGACAGGTCCATCAGCTGGGTGACCGTCCAGGCCTGCCAGCCGACCCTGCTGTGCGTCGGATGGTTGCCCGTGCGCAGGCCGAGGCTGAGCAGCCGTACGGAGACCAGCAGCAGCAGGGCGTAGGCGAATCCGAAGGCGAGCGCCCCGGGGACGACGGCGATCAGCGCTCCGCGCAGGGCCTGGACGAGGCCGGCGTCGGCGGGCACGAAACGGCTCACCACGAGCAGGGCGGGCACGGTGGCGAGCACGGGCAGGGCCGTGAGGCAGAAGCCGGTCGCTCCGTACATGGCCCGCCAGTGGACCGAGCGGGGCGGGCGTTCCTTGGGCCAGTTGCGCTTGGCCTTGCCGAGCTTGCCGGCGGGCGCTCCGGCCCAGCGTTGGCCGGTGGTGATCTGGCCGACCACGGCGGAGCCGGGGGCCACCTCGGCCCGCTTGCCGACCCGGGCGCCGGGGAAGAGGATGCTGCGGGTGCCGACGACCGCGCCGGCGCCGACCTTCACCTGGCCGATCTCCAGCCGGTCCCCGTCCAGCCAGTGACCGGAGAGGTCCACCTCGGACTCCACGGCGCAGCCGCGGCCGAGTTTGAGCATGCCGGTGACCGGGGGCAGGGAGTGCAGGTCCACCTCGGGGCCGATCTTGGCGCCGAGGGCCCGCCCGTAGCGTTCCAGCCAGGAGCCGGTGAGTGAGGTCGCGCCGACGTACTCGGCCAGCCGCTCGGCGGTCCACAGCCTGAGGTGCACGCTTCCGCCGCGCGGGTAGCGGCCCGCCTTGACGCCGCGCAGCAGCAGGCGGGCGCCGCCGGCGGCGATCGCGAGGCGGCCGGGCGGGCTGTAGAGCAGCGCGGCTCCGGCGGCGACGAGCCACCAGGACGCGGTGGGCGCCCAGGGGTACGCGCCGAACAGGTGCAGTACGTTGCCCAGGGCCAGCAGCGCCACGGTCCAGCGCAGCCCGACCAGGGTGTACAGCGGGAGCAGCAGCAGTGACTGCACCACCTTGGACCGCAGCGGGACGGGCGCGATGACCCGGGCCGCGTCGTCGTCCTGTACGGACTTCTCCAGGCGGCGGGCCAGCTTGCGCAGGACGGGCTGCTGGTAGATGTCGAGGACGGCGGCACGCGGGTAGCGGGTGCGCAGCCGGGTGGTGAGCTGGGCGGCGGCGAGGCTGCTGCCGCCGATCGCGAAGAAGTCGTCCGCGGCGCTGTTGACGGCCACGCCGAGGGTCTCGCTCCACTGCTCGGCGAGCCAGGCCTCGGTGCCGTAGAGCTGCTCGGCGGGGCCGGTGGTCTGCAGTTCGGGCAGGGGCCAGGGCAGCGCGTCGCGGTCCACCTTGCCGGAGGTGCGGGTGGGCAGCTCGTCGACCGGTGCGAGCAGCGGTACGAGGGCCGCGGGCAGCTCGGAGCGCAGCCGCTCCACCGCGGCCGCGTGGTCCCAGCCGTCCTGGGTGACGAGGTAGCCGACGAGGAGCTGGTTGCCGCTGCGGGCGGTGCGGACGGCCGCGGCCGCGCCGGCGACGCCGGGCAGGGCCTGAAGGGCGGCGTCCACCTCGCCCAGCTCGATCCGGCGGCCGCCGAGCTTGATCTGCTCGTCGGCGCGGCCGAGGAAGACCAGGCCTTCCGGTTCGGCGCGGACGAGGTCGCCGCTGCGGTAGGCGCGCTGCCAGCCGAGGGACTCCAGCGGGGCGTACTTCTCGGCGTCCATCGTAGGGTCGAGGTAGCGGGCGAGGCCGACGCCGCCGATGACGAGCTGGCCGCTGCCGCCCATCGGCACCGGCTCGCCGGACTCGTCGACCACGGCCAGTTCCCAGCCGGCGAGGGGCAGGCCGATCCTGATGGGTTCCTCGCCGGTGAGGAGGGCGGCGCAGGCGACGACGGTGGCCTCGGTGGGGCCGTAGGTGTTCCAGACCTCGCGGCCCTCGGTGACCAGGCGCTGGGTGAGCTCGGGCGGGCAGGCCTCACCGCCGAAGATCAGCAGCCGGACCTCGTTGAGGGTCTCGGGCTCCCAGAGCGCGGCCAGGGTCGGCACGGTGGAGACCACGGTGATCTCCTGGTCGGCCAGCCAGGGGCCCAGGTCGGCGCCGCTGCGGACCTGGGAGCGCGGGACGGGCACGAGGCACGCTCCGTAGCGCCAGGCGAGCCACATCTCCTCGCAGGACGCGTCGAAGGCGACGGACAGACCGGCCATGACGCGGTCGCCGGGCCCGATCGGCTCCTCGGTGAGGAACAGCGCGGCCTCGGCGTCGACGAAGGCGGCGGCGCTGCGGTGGCTGACGGCGACGCCCTTGGGCTTGCCGGTGGAGCCGGAGGTGAAGATGATCCACGCGTCGTGCTCGGGGCCGGGCCGCGCGGCGGACACGGCGGCGTCCGCGAGGCCGGTGGGGTCGAGGCGCCCTCCGGCGCCCAGCACCGCCCTGACGCCGGCCTCGCCGAAGACCAGTTCGGCGCGCTCGTCGGGGTCCTCGGCGTCGACCGGGACGTAGGCGGCGCCCGCGGCGAGCACGGCGAGGATGCCCGCGTACAGCTCGTTGGTCCCGGACGGCACGCGGACGCCGACCCGGTCGCCGCGGCCCACCCCGGCGGCCGCGAGGGCGCGGCGGCGGCGCTCGACCTCGGAGGCCAGCGCCCGGTAGGTCAAGCGGGTGGTGCCGTCGTCCAGGGCGAGCTCGTCGGGGTACGCCCGTACGGAGGATTCGAAGATGTCGACGAGGGTGCGCGTCGGCGCGGCGGGTCCGGCGGAGAACCTGGCGGACTTGCCGGACTCCCCGCTCGCGTCCTCGCGCGCGTCGCCGCTCGCGCTCCCGTACGCGTCCTCGCCGTCGAGCAGAGTGAGTTCACCGTGCTCAGGTGTTGCAGCCATCGGCCCTCGCGTCTCGTTCCCGGACGTCCCGGGTCGCCGGCGGAGCCCAGGTCTGCCCGGGTTGTTCCGTTCCAGCGCCAAACAACCCACCAGTCTAGTGCGGCATCAAGGGTTTTCTTCTTGAAGCCTGACGTGTGGCCGGGAAGGAACGATGGCGCCGCACCGTGGTGAACGGGTCGTGAACGGGTCAGGAATGGGCCTGCCGCTCAGTGCTCCGCGGTGTACCGGATCCGCGCCCACAGCGGGAGAGCAAACCAGCACAGGAGGTACCAGGCCAGCACGCCCGCCACCAGCCAGGGCACGAGCGCGTCGTGCGTGGCGACCCGCAGGACCAGGAAGAGGGCCGCGGTGCAGGTGGCCAGCAGCAGGACGAGTCCGGCGAAGGTGAGGCGCGAGGCCCAGGCCACGGCCTTGGGCTTGATGCGCCGGCCGGAGACGACGCGGTGGAAGGCGACGGGCCCGATGAGCGCGCCGGTCGCCAGCGAGCCGAGCACGACGGTGACGATGTAGATGGTCTTGTCGGTCTGCGGAAGTTCGTGGAAGAGGGGGGTGAACACGACCGTCAACAGGAAACCGAAGAGGATCTGCACGCCCGTCTGGGCGACGCGGATCTCCTGGATCAGCTCCTGCCACTGCCGGTCCGCGCGTTCTTCCCCGCTCTCGTTTCTTCCGTCGGGGGCTTCCGGCATGGTGCCCATGGTGCCTCCACGGGTCGGCGGCCGACGGGCCGGCGGCTTACGGTTCAATGACCCAGTTTGCGCTTGAGTTCGGCCTTGTCCATGGAGGAGCGGCCGTGCAGGTTGCGGCGCTTGGCCTCCTCGTAGAGCTGGTCGTAGGTCGGCCCCTGCGCGCCGCTGTGGGAGCGCTGCCCGCCCCGCCTGGCGGAGGACATGTCCTGCAGCGACGTCTTGCTCGCCGTCTTGGACTCGCCGGCGCGGGCGCGTTCCTTGTTGACCGCCCTGGGTTGACCGCCCTGGCCGCGATCTGGGTGAAACTGCGGGGCATGGTGCCTCCTTGGTCGAAGCCCGGTGTGCGGCGCCTACCCGCTCGGCGCCCGCTCACTCCCAGGCCTGGGCGCAGGCCGGGCACAGGCCGCGGTAGGTGACCTCGACCCCGGACACCGTGAAACCGAAGCGTTCCTCCGCCGGGAGGCCGGCCAGGGGGCTGCCGGTCGGGTGGACGTCGCGGATCAGGCCACAGCCGGAGCACACCAGGTGCTGGTGCGGGTGGTGCGCGTTGGGGTCGTAGCGCTTGGCCCGGCCGTCGGTGGTGACCTCCGCGACCTCGCCGAGGGCGACCAGCTCGCCCAGGGCGTTGTAGACGGTGGCCCGGGAGATCTCCGGCAGCCGCTCCGCCGCCCGGGCGTGCACCTCGTCGGCCGTGAGGTGCACGTGGTCTCCGTCGAGGACCTCCGCGACCACGCGCCGCTGGGACGTCATTCGCCAGCCACGCCCGCGCAGCCGCCTCAGCAGGTCACTCATATCGGCTCACCTGTTTCAGGTTCGACGGTGCCCGAGGTCTGCCGGCCGACATCGGGGATCCGACTCAATATGGGCTTGGTCTACTTCTTGACTTGGATTCCGTCCATCGTAGGATCGGTTTGATGGATAGCCAAGAGACAGGACGACTCCAGAGCGGCAGGTGCCACCGTCCGGGACGGTGACCGCCTCGGCGTCGATCCGACCGACGAGGCCGAGACCGTGGACGGGGCTCATCTCCCCGTCAGTTCCCTCGCATTCAGTTCCTGAACACCGTGATCCGCCTGGTACGGAAGGATTCCCATGTCTGAGAACCATGATGCAATCGTCGTAGACGCCAAGTCGGAGGGGGGCGGTGGCTGCCCTGTCGCCCATGAGCGCGCCCCTCATCCGACGCAGGGCGGCGGAAACCGTCAGTGGTGGCCGGAACGGCTCAACCTGAAGATCCTCGCCAAGAACCCCGCCGTCGCCAACCCGCTCGGCGAGGACTTCGACTACGCCGAGGCGTTCAAGGCTCTCGATCTCCCGGCCGTGAAGCGGGACATCGCGGAGGTGCTGACCACCTCGCAGGACTGGTGGCCCGCCGACTTCGGCCACTACGGCCCCTTCATGATCCGGATGGCCTGGCACAGCGCCGGCACGTACCGCATCAGCGACGGCCGCGGCGGCGCGGGAGCCGGCCAGCAGCGCTTCGCCCCGCTCAACAGCTGGCCGGACAACGGCAACCTCGACAAGGCCCGCCGACTGCTGTGGCCGGTCAAGAAGAAGTACGGCCAGAGCCTGTCGTGGGCCGACCTCATGATCCTGACCGGCAACGTGGCCCTGGAGCAGATGGGCTTCGAGACCTTCGGCTTCGGCGGCGGGCGCGCGGACGTCTGGGAGCCCGACGAGGACGTCTACTGGGGTCCCGAGACCACCTGGCTCGACGACGAGCGCTACACCGGCGACCGCGAGCTGGAGAACCCGCTCGGCGCGGTCCAGATGGGTCTCATCTACGTCAACCCGGAGGGCCCGAACGGAACTCCGGACCCGCTGGCCGCCGCGCGCGACATCCGTGAGACGTTCCGCCGGATGGCGATGAACGACGAGGAGACGGTCGCCCTCATCGCGGGCGGCCACACCTTCGGCAAGACCCACGGCGCGGGCCCGGCGGAGAGCGTCGGCGCGGACCCCGAGGCCGCCTCGATCGAGCAGCAGGGCCTCGGCTGGGCGAACTCCTTCGGCACCGGCAAGGGCGCCGACGCGATCACCAGCGGTCTGGAGGGCATCTGGACGAACACCCCGATCACCTGGGACAACAGCTTCTTCGAGATCCTCTTCGGCTATGAGTGGGAGCTGTTCAAGAGCCCCGCCGGCGCCCACCAGTGGCGGCCGAAGGACGGGGCGGGCGCGGGCACCGTGCCCGACGCCCACGACGCGTCCAAGAGCCACGCTCCGACGATGCTGACGACCGACCTCTCGCTGCGGATCGACCCGGCCTACGAGCAGATCTCCCGGCGCTTCCTGGAGAACCCCGCCGAGTTCGCGGACGCCTTCGCCCGTGCCTGGTACAAGCTGACCCACCGCGACATGGGCCCGGTCGTGCGCTACCTCGGCCCGGAGGTCCCGGCCGAGACGCTGCTGTGGCAGGACCCGCTCCCGCCCGTGACGCACGAGCTCGTCGACGCCGCCGACATCGCCTCCCTCAAGCAGCAGGTCCTCGCCTCCGACCTGACGGTGTCCCAGCTCGTGTCCACGGCATGGGCCTCCGCCTCGTCCTTCCGCGGGAGCGACAAGCGCGGCGGTGCCAACGGCGCGCGCATCCGGCTCCAGCCGCAGAGCGGGTGGGAGGTCAACGAACCCGACCAGCTGGCGACGGTGCTGCGCGCGCTGACGGGGATCCAGGAGTCCTTCAACGCCGCCCAGTCCGGCGGCAAGCGGATCTCGCTCGCCGACCTGATCGTGCTCGCCGGTGCGGCCGCCGTCGAACAGGGCGCCAGGGACGCCGGCTTCGACGTCGAGGTGCCCTTCGCGCCGGGCCGCGCGGACGCGGCCCAGGAGCAGACGGACGTGGACTCGTTCGCCGCGCTGGAGCCGACCGCCGACGGGTTCCGCAACTACCTGGGGAAGGGCAACCGGCTGCCGGCCGAGTACCTGCTGCTCGACCGGGCGAACCTGCTGAACCTCAGCGCGCCCGAGCTGACCGTCCTGGTCGGTGGCCTGCGCGTACTGGGCGCGAACCACCAGCAGAGCTCGCACGGCGTCTTCACCACCTCCCCCGGGTCCCTGACCAACGACTTCTTCGTCAACCTGCTGGACCTGGGCACGACGTGGAAGGCGACGGCCGGGGACGAGAGCACCTTCGAGGGCCGTGACGCCGCCACCGGCGCCGTCAAGTGGACCGGCACCCGTGCCGACCTGGTCTTCGGGTCGAACTCTGAGCTGCGCGCGCTCGCGGAGGTCTACGCGAGCGACGACGCGAAGGCGAAGTTCGTGAAGGACTTCGTCGCCGCGTGGGACAAGGTGATGAAGCTGGACCGCTTCGACCTCGTGTGACCCGACGTCCGGGCCGGCCGGCCCACTCCGGCCGGCCGGCCCGGACCCACGGGGAGGCGATCCTTTGGAAATGATCTTCCAAGGCGCCACCTTCGAGGGGTTCGAACCGGTCGGTCCGACCCGCCACCGCCGGTCGGGACTGAAGGTGCTGCGGCGCAAGGGTGACGCGGTCATGCGGGCCGAGCTCTGCGTCAACTGGGCCTACCGCGTCTGGTCGGGCCCGTCCACGGACGGCCGGGGGCTCGGCCGCGGCCCCCTCGACGACCGGCACCGCCCTGGCCTCGGCCGCACTCGACCACGCGGCGCGGCGCTGGTCCGCGGTCAGGGAGGGCGAAGCCCTCACCTGGCGTTGGTGACCGACGCCCCGCCGCACGGCGGTCCACGTGTGCGCGGACACGGCGGCCCACGGCAGTCACGCCAGTCGGGCGATCTCCCGTTCCACGGCGTCGAGTTCCCCCTCGCGGCCCATGCGTGTCAGCTGACTCTTGTAGCGGATGAGCGCGCCGACGAGCAGGTCTGCCCGGCCGGGCTCCATGGAGTACATGCGGCGGGCGGCGGAGACGGCCTCCGCGCGCAGGGCCAGGGCCGTCTCGGGCAGAGCGGCGAACTCCAGGCGGCTGTATTCGTACAGCGCCCGGGTCAACAGGGGCAGATACGCCAGCGGACTCACCTGGGCGAGCACGCGGTAGGCGGCGACCTCCTGCCGGATCGGCAGCGCCTGTGATCCGAGGAGGGCCACCCGGGCTCGGAGTACCGCGTCGTGACTGGGGTGTGCTGTGTGAGTCATGACGGTGATTCTCAAAGCCGCACAGGGGTCCGAACAAGACAATCCGGCTGTGCCCTTGGTCCTACGAAAATGCCGTCTGACCTGTCATGATGGTGACGTCTTCACCCCTGAGCCCCGACTCTGACGCTCCTTCAGCAACCGAGGAAGGACAGCCGGACCTGGCGCCGGGGGTTGTCCCGGTTGGTGTCCACCAGGGTGACGGACTGCCAGGTGCCCAGCGCGAGCGTTCCGTCGATCACCGGCAGCGTCGCGTGGGGCGGGACGATCGCGGGCAGTACGTGGTCCCGCCCGTGGCCGGGGGATCCGTGCCGGTGGAGCCAGCGGTCGTCCGCGGGCAGGAGGGACCCCAGGGCCGTCAGAAGGTCGTCGTCGCTGCCCGCTCCCGTCTCGATGACGGCGAGCCCGGCGGTCGCATGGGGCGTGAAGAGGTTCAGCAGTCCGCACTGCCCCCGTGCCACTTCCGCGAGGAAGGCTGCACAGGCAGCGGTCAGGTCGTGGACCGTCTCCCGGTCCCCGGTCGTCACGTCGATGGTGCGCGAAGCGAAGGTGTCGGCCATGGCCCCATCCTCACGCCGCGGCTCCCCGCAGCCGTGCAGCCACGGCGGTGTCGGCCGCCCGGCCGGGCCCCTACGATGATCACAGGGGACGCGGTCGGGAGGGGAAGCCGTCGGTGAGTCCTTCCGGTGTCAGTCGACGCCCAGCAGACGCCGCCGGTCATCGGGGCGGGAGGCGAAGTCGGCCGCGGCCGCGCGGTGCACGATGCGGCCCTTCTGCATGACGGCCACCTGCTGTGCGGCGGACAGGGCGAGCCCCAGGTTCTGCTCGACGAGGACGACCGTCATGCCCTGCGCGCTCACCTCGCGGATCACCTCGCCCACCTGCGCGACGATCGCGGGGGCGAGTCCGTCGGACGGTTCGTCGAGGAGCAGCAGCCGCGGATTGCCCAACAGGGCCCGGGCGATGGCGAGCATCTGCTGTTCGCCGCCGGAGAGCTGGTCGCCGCGGTGCCCCAGCCGCTCCCCCAGCCTCGGCAGCAGGTCGAGGATGCGCGCCCGGGTCCACGGCCCCCGCACGCGGCGCCGTGGCGCGGCGATCGCGAGGTGCTCCGCCACGGTCAGCGGTGCGAACACCCGGCGTCCCTGCGGGACGACGCCCACCCCGGCGCGGGCGATCACGTCCACCCGGGAGCCGCCGATCTCCCGGCCGTCGAGCTCGACGCTGCCCCCGTAGGGCCGGACGAATCCCATGACGGTCGAGATGAGGGTGGTCTTCCCGACCCCGTTGCGCCCGAGGACGGCGAGGGTCCCGCCCGCTTCGAGGTCGAGGTCGACGCCGCCCAGGACGACGCCGCCGGCGTAGCCGGAGCGCAGGCCGCGCACGCTGAAGAACGGTTTCACGTGGAGACCTCCGTGGTGCCCAGGTAGGCGCTCTGGACCTCGGCGGAGGCCCGTACCTCGTCCGGGGAGCCGGTGGTGAGGTGGTTGCCGAGGTGCATGACGGTCACGGTGTCGGCGAGTTCGAAGACCATGTCGAGGTCGTGTTCGATGAGGAGTACGGTCACCTCGTCGGGCAGGGCCGCGATCAGCCGGGTGAGCCGCTCCGTCTCCGCCGGCGACATGCCGGCGGCCGGCTCGTCGAGAAGCAGCAGCCGCGGTTCGGTGGCGAGGGCCACGGCGACCTCCAGCTGCCGCCGTTCACCGTGCGAGAGCTCCGCCGCCGGCACGTCGTGCCGGGTGGGGAGGCCGACGCGCTCCAGCAGCGTGCGCGCCCGCGCGGTCGCGGCGGCCCGGGCTCCGGCCTTCCGCCGGCCGCCGGGCCCCGTTCCGGCTCCGGCTCCTGCCCCGGTCCCGGCCCGGCGCAACGCGGCGAGCAGGACGTTCTCCAGCACGGTCTCCGGCAGGAAGAGGCTGGAGTGCTGGAAGGTCGCGGCGATGCCGAGTCCGACGCGTCGGTGCACGGGCAGCCGGGTCACGTCCCGTCCGTCGAGGAGCAGGGATCCGGCCGTGGCGGCCAGGGTGCCGGAGACGAGGCCGAAGAGAGTGGACTTGCCGGCGCCGTTCGGGCCGATGACGGCGTGGCGCGCGCCGGCGCGCACGGTGAAGCCCACGTCGTCCACGGCTCGGAAGGAGCCGAAGTGCTTCGAGACTCCGCTCAGTCGCAGGAGTTCGGGTGCGGGATCGGTCACGCCGTCCTCTTCCGGGTCGGCCTCGACGGGAGCCGTACGCCGGCCAGCCCGCGGGGCAGTGTGTAGACGGCGATGACGAAGAGCAGCCCGAGCAGCAGTGGCCCGCGCCCGGCGACGGCCTCCAGGTTCCCGAGGTGGTCGCGGGTGGTCCAGATCAGCGCGGCCGCGGCGCAGGTCCCCCACATCGAGCCCGAGCCGCCGATGACGACGGCCAGCAGCGCCAGGGACGCGATCTCGAATCCGGCGTCGCCGGGCGAGACGAACCGCTGTACGGAGACCCACAGCGACCCGGCGGCGCCGGCCAGCGCCGCGGAGCCGCAGTAGACGGTCAGGGCGTACCGCCGGGTGGGGTAGCCGATGGCCTTCATGCGGGCCTCGTTGTCGCGGATTCCGCGCAGGGCGAGGGCGAAGGGGGTGGAGCCGAGCCGGCTGACGGCCGCGAAGAGCAGCAGGAACACGGCCAGCACGTAGAAGTAGACCAGTCCGTCGAGCTCCAGCGCGGGCATGCCGGGCAGCGGGACGACGGGCGGGATGCCGGACATGCCGTCGCTGCCGTTGGTGAGCGTCTTCCAGTTGACCGCGGCGCTGTACGCGATCTCGCCGACGGCCAGCGTCAGCATCAGGAACACCACGCCGCGGGCCCGCACCGCGAGCCATCCGGTCGGCACGGCCACCAGCGCGGAGACGGCCGCGGCGATGAGGAGTTGGAGTGCGCCGATGCCGGTGAGCCGGGTCGCGACGATCGCCCCCGTGTAGGCGCCGACGCCGAAGTACGCGGACTGGCCGAGGGTCGGCAGTCCGGTCAGGCCGGTGAGCAGGTTCACGCTCAGGGCGAGCAGGGCGAAGACCAGGACCCGGGAGAGGGTGCCGATGGCGTACGAGCCGAGGAGGAAGGGGGCCAGGGCGAGTGCGGTGACCACGGCGGTGACCAGCAGTCGCCGGGTGGTGGAGCCCGGCCGTGCCGAACCGGACGTCGACCTTGCGGAGTGGCTCATGTGCGCACCGCCGACGCGACCAGGCCGTGCGGGCGGACGACGAGTACCAGGAGCATGGTGCCGAAGAGGAGGAAGGGCGCGTACTCCGGGAGCAGGGCCACGCCGAGCGTCTGGACCTGGCCGATGAGCAGGGCGCCGGCGAGTGCGCCGCGCACGGAGCCGAGACCGCCGACGACCACGACGACGAGCGAGAGGACGAGCACGCTCTCGTCGACGCCCGGTCCGGGTCCCAGGATGGGGGCGCCGAGGACTCCGCCGACCGCTGCCAGGGCCGCGCCGGACGCGAAGACCCCGTAGAGCACCTTGCGGATGTCGACGCCCTGGGCGCGGACCATGTCCCGGTCCGCGACGGTGGCCCTGACCAGGGCTCCGAGCGAGCTGCGTTCGAAGACGAGGTACACGACGGTCGCGAGGCAGGCGGCGACGCCGATGAACACGAGCCGGTACACGGGATAGGTATGGCCGAGGAGGTCCACCGTCCCGCGGAGCGAGGTCGGCGGATCGGTGGGGAGCACCTCGCCGCCGAAGGCGGCGGCGAGGAGGTCGGCGACGATGAAGGTGATGCCGAGCGTGAGCACGGCCTGGTCCAGGTGTCCGCGCCGGGCCAGCGGCTGGGTGAGCGCCGTCAGCGCCGCTCCCCCGAGGGCGCCCACCAGGGCCCCGGCCGCCAGGGCGAGGAGGAGGCCCGGCAGGGTCCCGTCGGAGAGCGCGTAGGCGGTGTAGGCGCCCGCGAGGTAGAGCGTGCCGTGCGCCAGGTTGAGGACGTCCATCATGCCGAAGACCAGGGAGAGGCCCACCGCGATCGTGAACAGCAGCAGTCCGAAGGCGATTCCGTCGACGACGCTGACGACGTTGCCGTCCAGCCATCCGCCCATGTCAGCCGCCCAGTCGGCCGAGGTCGCCGGCGACGGTGTTGGCACCCTGCCGGACCTCGCGCAGGTACCAGGGCTGCTCGGGGGTGCCGCCGCTGTTGAACCGCCAGGTGCCGCGCGGGCTGTCGATGTCCCCCACCGTGGCGATGGCGGCGTTGACCGTTTCCGGGGTCACGGCGCCACCGGCCGCCCTGATCGCCTTGTCGAGGACCTGCGCCGCGTCCCAGGAGGCCATCGCGTAGGTGGTCGGGTCGGCCCCGTAGGCGGTGCGGTAGGCCGGCGCGAACTGCTTGTTGGCGGCGTTGTCCAGGTCGGCGCTGTAGTTGAGCGCGGTGAGGATGCCGTCGGCCGCCTCTCCCTGGCCCTTCAGTACGCCGCCCTCGGTGAGGAAGCCGGGCGCGTAGAGCGGGATCCTGCCGGCCAGTCCGAAGTCCCGGTACTGCTTCACGAAGTCGACGGCCGCGCCGCCGGCGTAGAAGCAGAAGACGGCCTTGGCGCCGGAGTTCTCGATCTGCGCGAGGTAGGGCTGGAAGTTCTTGGTGGCCGGGAACGGGGTGTAGACCTCCTCCCCCGCGATCTTGCCGCCGGCGGGGAGGAAGGTGGACTTGAAGCCCTCGATCTCGTCCTTGCCCGCCTGGTAGCCCGCGGCGACGAGGAAGACCGGGCCGCCGGCCTTCTCGGCGACGTACTTGCCCAGGGCCCTGCCCGGCTCGTCGTTGACGTAGGAGGTGCGCCAGACGTACTGGGTGCCGGTCAGGGTCGTCGGTGAGGCGTTGGAGCCGACGAGCGGGACCTTGCTGGTCTCGAAGAGGTCCTTGACCCCGTTGATGGTGGCCGAGCTGACCACCCCGCTGACCGCGAGCACCCGGTCCTGCTTGACGAGCTTCTCGGCCGCCGCCTTGCCGGAGTCGGCGGTCTCCCCCTCGTCGGCGACCACGATCTGGACCTCGCGGCCGCCGAGCTTGCCGCCGTGCTGGGCGATGTAGAGCTCGAAGCCCTGCTTCATGTCGTCGCCGAGCGCCTTGTAGGTCCCGGACTGCGGGACCAGGAGCCCGATCTTCACGGGCCCGCTCTGCTTGTTGCCTTCGCCGTTGCCGAGGCTGGCGCCGCCGCATGCCGTGGCCAGCAAGAGGCCGGTGACGGCGGTGATCAGACCTGCGGGGCGAAACCGACCTGCCATGGGGACTCCGTACGTTGTGACCCGGCCCGGCCCTGGCGGACCGGATGGTGCCGATGGGGTGCGGGAAGGGACGGCGGGGTGGGGGAGGTGACACGTGTCTATCGCGCTTCAGCGACGCACGTCAATAGTTCGCAAGATATGTACGGCGGATGCACCGCAGCCCTTGACCCGGGTCTCCGGTATGCCGTAGCACTGACCCTCGTCATTTTCACGCCATGCCACTCACGGCAGCGGGGCCCCCGATACGTCAGGAGTGAAGCACCATGACCGACGATCCATCGCGGCGCAAAGTCCTCAGGAACAGCGGGGTGTTGGCCGGCGCCGCATTCCTCTCCGGCCTCCCGGGCGGCCACCCGGCGCAGGCCGCGCCCCGGGCGAACGAGCCCTCGCCCGTCGTGGAGCTGCCCGCGGGCCGGCTGCGCGGAGTCATCGAGGGCGGGCTCGCCGTGTTCAAGGGCGTGCCCTACGCGGCGCCCCCCGTCGGCGCCCTCCGATGGCGGCCCGCGCAGCCGCACCCCGCATGGCAGGGGACGCGCGAGGCGACCGCCTTCGGCCCGAGCGCACCACAGCCCTACCAGGAAGGGGCCGCCGGGCCGCTCGGCAACCACGGCGCGCCGCCGTTCAGCGAGGACTGCCTCACGCTCAACGTCTGGACCCCCGCGGCCGATGCCGCCAGGCGCCCCGTGCTGGTCTGGATCCACGGCGGCGGCTTCATCTCCGGTTCGGGTTCACTGCCCAACTACTCCGGCGATACCTTCGCCCGCGACGGCGATCTCGTCGTCGTGACCCTCAACTACCGTCTGGGACCGCTGGGATACCTCTACTTCGGCGAGGACGGCGCCGGCGGAAACTTCTGGTTCACCGACCAGCTCGCGGCGCTGCGCTGGGTACGGGACAACATCGCGAGGTTCGGCGGCGACCCGGACAACATCACCCTCGCCGGGCAGTCCGGCGGCGCCTTCTCGGTGGCGGCGCTCGCCGGCGCCCGGCCCGCCGGCCGCCCGCTGTTCCGGCGGGCCATCCTGCAGAGTCCGCCGCTCGGGCTGCAGATCCCCACCCGGGCGGAGTCGCTCCAGCGCAGCGCCGCCTATCTCGAGATCCTCAAGGTGCGGGACGTGGCCGCCGCGCGCGCCGTGCCCTGGCCCCAGCTGGTCGCCGCCACCTTCGAGATGTTCGGGCGCACCGAGCAGTGGGGGTACTGGTCGACCCCCTACCTGCCGGTGATCGACGAGGGGACGCTGGACCGCAACCCGGCCGACCTGCTGCTCAGCGGCCCCGGGGCGGACATCGAGGTCCTCATCGGCTGGACCCGGGAGGAGGCCAACCTCTCCTTCGCGCTCAACCGGGCCTACGCCGACGTGACCAAGGACCAGGTGCTCGCGAGGGTGCGGAACACCTTCGGAGCGCGGGCGGGCGAGGCCTACACCGCGTACGAGGAGGCCCGGCCGGGTGCCCGCCCGCTCGACGTGCTCATGGACCTGGTCGGCGACGACCTGTTCCGCATGCCGGCCGTGTCGCTGGCGGAGCGGCGGGCGGCCCGGGGGCGGCCGGTCTGGGCGTACCAGTTCGACCTGCCGACGCCCGCCTACGACGGCCAACTGCGGGCGGCGCACTGCCTGGAGCTGCCGTTCGTGTTCGACAACTTCGACAAGTGGTCGCAGGCGCCGTTCCTGGCGGGGCTGAACCCCCGGGTCCGTGACGGGCTGGCCTCGACCATGCACGCGTCCTGGATCTCCTTCATCCGCACCGGCGACCCCCACCACGCCCCCATGCCGAAGTGGGCGCGCTACGAACGGGGTTCGCGCACCACGATGCGGCTGGACTCGGTCACCTCGGCCGTGGACGACCTCGCCGGATACTGGCGGCGCCTGCACCAGCCGGCCGGGCGCTGAACGGCGCGAGCCCGGGCCGAGCGGTCTCCCGGAGCAGGACCCGGCCGGGAGGTCGCATGCGGCGGGGCACTAGAGCGTTCCGGGACCGGGGGGCTCCTCCGCCAGGCCGGTGACCTCCTGTACGTGGCGCAGCCCGGGCGTGGCCAGTACGTCGTTCAGCTGCTGGAAGATCTGCCGTGCGGCGACGGCGTTCCAGTCGGCGGGGAGCAGCTCGGCGGGCAGACCCGGGTCGAGGTAGGGCAGGCGGCGCCACTGGGTGAGCATCGGGACGTAGGCGCGGAAGGCCTCGGCGCCGTCGATCTCGCGCTGCTCGGTCAGCTGCGCGGCGAGGGGTCCGTAGGCCTGGGTGAAGCCGGCGTACTGCTCCTCGATCGCGGGGAAGTCCCACCAGGAGCTGACGGTCTCGGGCAGCTCGCTGAAGGCGGCGTAGTCGGCCGCGAAGAGGTGTACGTAGTCGCTGAGTCCGAGGCGGACGAGCATGTCGCGGGCGTCGCCGAGCAGGCGGCCGGGTGCCAGCCACACACCGGGGGCGATGTTGCCGAAGCCCAGCCAGGTCAGCCGGGTGCGCAGCTGGTAGCGGTACGACCGCTCGGACTCCGGCACGGAGAAGACGGCCATGGCCCAGCCGTCGCTCAGCTTCGCCGGTTCCAGGCTGCCGAAGATGCGGCGGTCGCCCTCGTCGAAGACGGGCTGGGCGGCCGGGCTGAGCCGGTACCCGGTGGCGCCGCGGCGTTCCGGTTCGAGGACGCCCTTCTTCTTGAGCCGGGAGATCGCCGAGCGCGCCGCCGGGCCGTCGACGTCCAGTTCGGACATCAGGGTGACCAGGTCGGCTACGGAGATCCAGCCTCCGAGGCGTCGCAGGAACGCCCCGTAGACCGTGTTGATCAACGAGCTGGGCCTGAGGGGACTGTCCGCCATGATCGCCTTCCGTCGTATGCGGTCGCGATCCTACCGAGCCGCGCGAACGGGGCGGCGTCCAGTCCCGGCCCCTCCCGCCCTCTCCCGCCCTCTCCCGCCCTGTCCCGCCCTGTCCCGCCCTGTCCCGCCCTGTCCCGCCCTGTCCCGCCCTGTCCCGCCCTTGCCGGGCCCGGCGCGCCTCGGGGAGGCGGCCGGGCCCGGGCGAGGCTCGGGGGTCAGAGGCGCGCGGCCCGTTCGAGGCGGCCGAGGTCCACGAACTTGAAGTCGGTGTCGGTGCGGGCCTCCCCGTCGGGACCTGTGGTCCCGGGGGTGTTGGCGCCGTCCTGGACGACCAGCAGGCCGTTCGGGAACTTCGTGCCCAGCGGCGCGCTGGTGACGGCGGCGCCGTCGCACTCCTGGGACCCGTCGGGCGCGCCGGGCCGGGTGCCCGCCGCGATGCGGAAGCTGCGGACGTACGCGTTGCCGCGCTCGCGCTCGAAGACGGCGAAGGTGTCGTCGCCCTGGCTGGAGGCGAGCAGGTAGCCGCCGTGGCCGGGGTGCTCGGGGTCGCGCCAGATGGTCAGGCCCTCCACGTCGGCGGAGACGTGCCGGCCGCCGAAGCCGGGGTCGGCGCCCGCGTCGCATTCCTCGGTGCCGGGATTCCAGGTGCCGGGCACCCCGAAGGAGCGGACCTTCTCGATCAGGCGGGCGGGGGAACGCAGGTCGGCGTCGAGCTTCCAGATGCCGACGTCCTCCTGGCCCGCGTACAGGTCACCGGTGTCCGGATCGATGACCATGCCCTCGAGCTGCGGGAGTTCGCCCGGTTCACCGCACGGGGTCCACGCCTTCCCGTCGGGGAGGGTGAAGGAGGACGGCAGCGAGGTGGTGCGGACGGTGCGGTAGCCGACCTTCCCCTGCGCGTTGGGCAGGAGTTCGGCGAGGGCGAGGGCGGTGGCGTGGCGCCGGCTGGTGACGGCGAAGGAGCGGCCGTTGCGGCGGTCGGTGTACGCGGCCAGGCCGTAGACGGTGCGCTGGTCGTTGACCTCGTCCTGGTCGGCGGAGAAGACCCGCGGGGCCGCCGACTCGTCGGTGACGTCGACCAGCGGGGCCGAGGGCCGGCGGGGATCGATCCGGTAGACGCGCAGCTGGTCGCGGCCCCGGTCGGAGACGACGGCCACGTCGTGGCGGCCGCCGCCGGGGAAGCGGAGCCCGGTGATCAGGTCGACGTTGTTGAAGCGCCCGGGTGCGTCGCCGTCCCGCGGCGGCGGCGGGGCCGGCAGCGACTGCACCTGGCGTCCGTCCAGGTCGTACACGCGCAGGCCGCCCTCCTTGGCGGTGGCGATGACCAGACTGCGGTTCGGGTCCTTCTCGTTGCGCCAGATCGCGGGGTCGTCGGCGTTCGCGTTGCCGCCGGCCTCGTCGTCGAACAGGGAGGGCGTCTCCAGGGAGGCCTGCACCTGGGGCAGCGACGGCGGCGCGCCGTGGTCACCGCGGGCGTGCGCCGGCCCGGCGACCACTCCCAGGGCCACGAGGGTCGCCACTGCCACGACCGGTGTCCGCCTTCTCCTGATCACGCTCATCCTGCCTCCTGCTCATCGTATGGGGTGGGGGGCCTGGCCGCGGTGCGAACCCCTGGGGGTGCTCCTGGGCCGGCGCCACCACCGTGGTCCACCCGCGAGTGGCCGCCATGGAGCGGACATGACGTGCACATGACCGAGCTGTGAAATCCCCGCAGCCGGGCGGCTTTCTTAGCGGAACGTTAGATCTGCGTGCCGGAGCTTGTCCGGGTACAACGGCCGACGCATGCTCGGGACACTTCCCCGCCACCGGGGCATTTCTCCCTCTCCCCTCGGGGACATCCGTCAGGAGCCGCCATGCCCGCGTCCGCCGTCATGCCCGCTTCACCACCCGGGGACGAGCGCAAGAAGCGCCGTCTCGCCCTGATCGGCGGGTCGCTCGGCAATCTCGTCGAGTGGTACGACTGGTTCGTCTACGCCAGCTTCGCGATCTACTTCGCCGACTCCTTCTTCCCCGGCGACAATCCGACCACGCAGCTGATGAACACGGCGGGCATCTTCGCCGTCGGCTTCCTGATGCGCCCCGTCGGCGGGTGGATCCTCGGCCGCGCCGCCGACCGGCACGGCCGCAAGAGCGCCCTCACCCTCACCGTCACGATGATGTCGGTGGCCGCCCTGCTGATCGCGGTGGCCCCGACCTACGGGCAGGCCGGCTACTTCGGCGCTCTGGTGCTGCTGCTCGCGCGCCTGCTCCAGGGGATGAGCATCGGCGGCGAGTACGCGGCCAGCGCCACCTACCTGACCGAGGCCTCGGCCCGCGACCGGCGCGGCCTCGGCTCCTCCTTCCAGTACGTGTCGATGACCTGCGGCCAGCTGCTCGGCCTGGGCATCCTGATCACGATGCAGCACACCCTCACCACCGCACAGTTGGAGAGCTGGGGGTGGCGGATCCCCTTCGTCCTCGGGGCGTTGTTCGCGGTGGTCGTCTTCTGGCTGCGGCGCCGGCTCCAGGAGACCGACGCCTTCAAGGAGGAGTCGGCGGGCGAGGACGCCCACGACGACAGCACCCGCGGCACGCTGAAGGCCCTGTGGCTCTACCGGCGGCAGGCCGGTCTGGTCATGGCGCTCACCCTCGGCGGCACCGTGGCCTACTACACGTACACCACCTACCTCACCAAGTACCTGGTCGGCAGCGCGGGCATGCCGAAGACGACCGCCACCCTGGTCAGCTTCACCGCTCTGACGCTCTTCGCCGTGCTGCAGCCCTTCGCCGGGATGCTGTCCGACCGGATCGGCCGCCGCCCGCTGCTGATCACCTTCGCCGTGGGCTGCACCGTGGGCACGTACCCGATCATGACCGCCCTCGGGTCGGCGTCCTCCTACTGGTCCGCGCTGGGCCTGTCCCTGCTGGCCCTCGTGATCATCACCGGGTACACCTCGATCAACGCCGCGGTGAAGGCGGAGCTGTTCCCGACCCGGGTGCGCGCCCTGGGCGTGGCGCTGCCGTACGCGATCGCCAACGCGCTCTTCGGCGGCACGGCGGAGTACGTGGCGCTGTGGTTCAAGAACAGCGGCCACGAGAAGACGTTCTTCTGGTACGTCTCCGGGTGCGCCCTCGTCTCCCTGGTGACGTACGTCCTGATGCCGGACACCCGCAACGCCGCGCTCAGCCGCGCCGAGGCCGAGTCCGACGCCGGCGTCGTTTCAGGTGCCGGTGGCGGTGCCGGTGGTGGTGCCGGTGGTGGTGCCGGCTCCGGTGAAGCACCGGAGCGTCCGGCCGCGGCTCCCGTAAGCTGAGCCGACCGGGGTCACAGGTCGCGAGGGAACTGTCTATGCACGCGCTTCTCGTCGAGGACGACGACCGGATGGCACGGGCCCTCGGCACCGCCCTCGCCCAACGCGGGCACACGGTGCGCCGGGTGGGCCGCGCCCTGGACGCCCTGCGGTACGTGCACGAGGTCGGGTTCGTCCTGCTGGACCTGGGCCTGCCCGACCTCGACGGGCTCGAACTGCTGCGGCGGCTGCGGGCGGTCTGCGACGCGCCCCTGATCGTGGTGACCGCGCGCTGCGAGGAACGCGACATCGTGCAGGGGCTGCGGGCGGGCGCCGACGACTACGTGGTCAAGCCGTTCCGGATGGCCGAGCTGATGGCCCGTATCGACACCGTACGCCGCCGCACCGACGCGCGGTCCGGCCGTTCGGGCGCCCACCCCGCGCACCCGGCCGACCCCGGCGGTGCCGGCGGCTTCGGTGGCCGGCCCGTGCGCACCGGAGACGTCGAGGTCGACCTGGCGGGCCGTACCGTCACCGTGGCCGGCGTCGAAGTACGGCTGACCCGGCGCGAGTTCGATGTCCTCGCCTTCCTCGCCGCCCGCCCCGACGAGGTCCATTCCCGCGAGGTGATCCTGGACCGGATCTGGGGGGACGTCTTCCTCGCCGCCTCCCGCTCCCTGGACGTGCACGTGGCGGGCATCCGCGCCAAGACCGGCCGCTCCCACCTGGTCCGCACGGTCCGCGGGTTCGGCTACCAGCTCGGCTCCCCCACCGCCCCCGCGCAAGGGGACGGCGCGCGGTGAGGCGCAGGCTCCTCGCCGTGCTGATGGTGCTCATGGGGGCCGCGGCGCTGCTGCTCTGCGTTCCCCTGGCCGATGCCTACGCGCGCGGCCGCACCGAGCACCTGCTGCTGCAACGGCGTTCGGAGGCCGTACGGTTCGCCGATCTCGCCGACCGGATGCGCACCGCCGCGGACCGGGCGGAGCTCTCGGCCGAGATCGGCCGGTACGCCGAGCTGTACGGAGCCGCGGTGGTGGTGGTCGACACGGCGGGAGAGACCGTCGCGCGGGCCGGCTCGGGGCCCGCTTCGCAGGCCGCCACGGACGCGGGCGCCGACGCCGACACCGCCTCGGGCGCCCCCTCCGCCGCGGCGGACGCCCGTCGCCGCGCCCTCACCGGCCGCTCCACCGACCGGCTGCCCACGCTGCGCCCGTGGGGCCCGCGGACCGTCGTGCTCGCCGAGCCGGTGGGCCGGGACGAACGGGTCAGCGGGGCGGTCCTGCTGGCCGTTCCCACCGACGCCGCCCGCCGGGACGTCGCGGTCCGCTGGTCGCTCATCGCCACCGGGGCGGTCGCCGCCTTCGCCGCGGCGGCCATGGTCGCGGCGGGGATCGCGCGCTGGCTGATGCGCCCGCTCCTCGATCTGGACCGGGCGGTGGAGCGGTTGACCGCGGGCAGCCTCCGGGCGCGGGCCGTGTCCGACACCGGCCCACCGGAACTGCGGCATCTGCGACAGCACTTCAACGCCATGGCGGAGGCCATGGCCGACTCCATGGGCCGCCAGCGCGACTTCGTCGCCGACGCCTCCCACCAGCTGCGCAATCCGCTCGCCACCCTGGTGCTGCAACTGGAGAACGTCGAACCGCACATCGCTCCCGGTCCCGGCCTCGCCGAGCACAGCCGCGCCCTGGACGAGGCGGAGCGCCTGGAGGAACTCCTCGACGGTCTGCTGTCCCTCGCGCGGGTGGAGTCCGGCACGGCGGAGCCGGGCCATCAGGACGTGGCACAGGCGGTACGGGACCGGGTGACGGCCTGGACCCCGGTCTTCCGCGCCGCGGGACTGCACCTGACGGCCACCGGCCTGCCGGAGGAACTGCCGGCGCGGGCGCTGCCCGACGCGGCGGGCCGCATCCTGGACTCGCTCCTCGACAACGCGGTCAAGTTCGTGCCGCGCGACGGCCGTGTCGAGGTGCTCGCCGTACGGGCGGGCGACGGAAGCGCGGTGGTCCGGGTCACCGACGACGGCCCGGGCGTGCCGGAGGACCAACTGGCGCTGCTGCTCCGGCGTTTCGCCCGGTCCCCCGAGCACCAGAACGTGCGCGGCAGCGGGCTGGGCCTGGCCATCGCCGACGAACTCGCCCGCGGCAGTGGCGGCCGGCTGGAGGTCCGCGGGAACGTGCCGCGCGGCCTGGTCGTCGAGCTGCGGCTGCCGGCCCGATGACCGCTCAGCCGTACACCGACCGGTAGTAGGCGACGGCCCCCGGGTGGAGCGGCACCTCCCCGGTGGAGATGGCGAACCGGGGCTCCAGCCGCGCTCCTGCTGTGACCTCGCGCAGCAGGTCACGCCACTGCCGGAACACGACATGGAGCAGGGCGCGAGCGGCGCCCTCCGGCAGGTCCGCGCGGGCCAGGAGGTAGTTGCCGACGCCGATGGTCGCGACCGGCTCCGTGAGCCCGTACACCCCGGCCGGCAGGGTGACCGCCGAGTAGGCGGGGGCGTAGCGCTCCCGCAGTGCGCCGACGTAGCCGTCGAGCGGCAGGAAGCGCAGTGGCAGCTCGCGCGCCAGCCCCGACAGCGCCGGCGTGGGGACGCCGCCGGACCAGAACAGCGCGTCGACCGTGCCCTCGCGCAGGGCCTCGACCGAGGCGGCGAGGCCCAGGCTCCGCCCGCGGGCCGGCGCGCGTCCGTCGCTCAGCCCGGCCGCCCGCAGCACCCGTTCGGCCACCACCTGCACGCCCGAGCCCTCCGCGCCGGCCGCGACCGGACGTCCGGCGAGGTCCTGTACCGCGCGCACCGGCCCGTCCGCCGGGACGAGCAGGTGCGTGTAGTTCACGTAGACCCGGGCCAGCGCCGTCACGGCGGCCGGCCGGGAGAACGACTCGCGCCCCAGTGCGGCGTCCTCGGCCACGTCCGCCATGGCCAGCGCCAGGTCCACGGAGCCTTCGTCCAGCTGCCGCAGGTTGTCCACGCTCGCCGCGGTGCTCACGGGCACGATCTCGACGGGCCGGCCGCTCGCGGCGACGGCCTGGGCCAGGGCCTTCCCGAAGGCGTTGTACGGCCCGCCCTCCGGCCCCGTCGCGAGCCGCAGCCGCCGTACCGGGCCCGCGTCCCCCGAGCATCCGGCCAGCGCCGCGGCGAGCGCACCGACCCCGGCGGCCAGCACCCCTCGGCGGCTGCTTCCCCTGCTGGTCACGGCCCAAGCCTAGGCCCTGTCGCCGTAGTGGCGGACGGCGGCTTCGCGGGCCGGCATGGCAGAGTCGTCCCATGGTCACTTCGATACCCGGACCGCGCCGTTGCCGCGCCGCGGCCGCTCTTCTCCTGGGCGCCGCCCTGTCCCTGGCCGGCTGCGGCGAGCGCCGCGGCACGGATGCGACTCCCGGCGCCCCGGCCCCGCTGCCGAATACCGCCACAAGCGCGAGCGCGAACCCCAGCGCCTCCGGCGCCTCCCCCTACGTGGAGCCCGGGGCCGGCGACGGCGCCCCGCACTACGGGGACAACAACGCCCACCGCCGCTCGGGCGAGATGTCCCCCGCCAGTGCTGAGGACGCGCGGAAGGAGGCCGACCGGATCGAGCCCGTGCTCAAGCGGCTCTGGGAGGCGGGCACATGGGACCTGCCGAGCGTGCGGGCGGCCCTGCAGCCGCTCGGGTACGAGGAGGAGCGGACCGGGCCGAAGGGCGAACGGCTCGGCGGAACGATCAGCATCCGGGAGATGGAGCCGCGCTTCCAGGCCGACCACTACGTCACGCCCGAGGGCACCCGGGTCGGGCTGCGGGTCCACGACGACGCCTGCGTCACGGCGTTCGTGCAGAAGACCAACTACGAGGTGAAGACGAACGGCCCGTACATGGAGAGCGGCTGCTTCGAACCGCCCTTCGGCCACTGACGGCGCCGGCCCGTGCCACCGGCCGCCCCAGCGAGATGACGGTCATCGCCGAGGGTGAGGGCGAGGACGTCCGCTCGGTGCGCGTCGGGGGCGGCGTCGCCTTCGTCGCGGAGGGCAGGCTGAGCGAACTGCCACCGGGGTGAGGACCTGCCGACCTCGGGGAAGAGTACGGCGGCGTGGGCCATTCAGGGCGACCGCCGTGTGTCGGCCCTCCAACGCGGGGCGGGGCTCCTACCTTACCGGAGGTGTACGTTCCGAATCTGCGAAAGGCATCGCCGTGAAGCGAACCGTCCGTACCACCTCCCGCGCCCTGGCCGTCCTCGCCGCCGGCACCATGCTCGGCCTGTTCGCCGCCGCCGCGCCCGCGGCCGCCGACTCGGGCCCGACGTACGTGTTCGTCATCGGCAGCAACATCGTCCAGTCGGCCCAAGACGACATCTTCAACGCCGGACGCGACAACACGGTCGGCTCTCACAACGGGGAGACCGCGGCCACGTCCGTCTCGGCCTTCGAGTCCATGCCGATGATCGACTGGGCCGAGACCTTCTGACCGAGAGGTCGACGGGCCTGAAAGGCCCTAACAGAAGCTGATGATCATGTGGCTTTCGATCAGGGTGGTCGCTGATGGAGCCGTTGCTGCCTGAGCCGGCACCGAAGCAGGCCGAGGGCATACCGCGGGTGCCGGACCGGCAGGCCTTGTGCGGGATCCTGTTCGTCCTGCATACCGGTATCCAGTGGGGTCGGCGTATGGGGCCAGCTGCAACCTGGTGCCGCTGGCCCAAAAGTGGTCCCAGCCCGGTCGACCCCGCACGGCCGGGCACAAGCTCCTGCTGCGAGTACTGCTCCTCCGCCACGCATGCCTTCGTCTTCAGGCTCTGTCATACCGGTGATGTCGTCAGCTTCGCCGAGGCTCCACCATCACGGCCCTTCCCATGCGCTTGCCCTGCGCGTCGAAGACACCGATCCGGACCGCGTCCGTGGCACGCTGAGGCCACTGCGTATACGCCTCTCCGATCGCCTGGGCCTGCGCGTCGGGGTCGTCCTTCTTCGGGTTCAGGTCGGTGTGGATGTAGGCGTACACCGCTTCTCCCTCCACCACGCGCTGCACCGCCTTCACGTGGCTCACGACGGACCAGTCCGAGTTGTTTTCGGAGGCTGCCCATGCCTTGAAGAGTTCGCCGTCCCTGGCCTCGTCCTGGTGGTAGAACCCGTGGGGCTGAGGTGTGAGACGGTCGGGTACGGCGAGGTCTCCCTTCGGATGGGCCTCCAGTGAGCATCCGGCCAGTCCAAGGAGGGATGCGGTCAGCAGCAGACGGCGGGTGATCAAGGCGGGCTCCTCGGGTGCAGGAAGGGGAGAGCCCCACACCGTAGTCAGTGCGGGGGCTCGGGTGACAGTGGCGCGTTACATGGTCAGTTCGTCGGCCTTGTCGCCCCACTTCCCGCCGTACGGGTAGCTGTAGCTGTGCAGGTTTCCGAGGCATCCGCCCAGTCCGGTGATGATGGACGGGTCCGGCATCCCGGTGCGCCAGTCGTAGAGTGACATGCCGCCGGTCTCGTCGTTGTTGCAGGTGGACGACGCCTGGTCGCGGAAGGAGTAGTCGCCCAGGTTCTTCGAGCCGTCGCTGTAGAAGGTGAGCGGTCTTCTTGGTACCGGCACGACCGTGCTTGCCGATCAGGTCGTCGGGGGACCGGTGGGGCCGGCCGCCACCCGGGCGGCCCCGTCCCCGGCCACATCGCCACCCGGAATCCGCGAACTCGGCACGAACTCGTCGCCAACTCTTCGCCACGCACGGTCCACACAAAAGATGCCCAAGTCAACGGTGTTGTCCGACAGGTGAGTTACCAACAGGAAGTGATGGAACGTCGCACAGAGTTGCGGTACCTTCCTTCACGTCGCCGCCACACCCGGGGCACAGGGCCCCATGGGACTTGCGGCGCAAAGGACCCGACACCTGTTGACGACAGCGACCGAAGTCTTCACAGTCCGGCCGTACACCCCGCACTGCCAGGTGATTAGCACCGAAGGCGACCATGCCGTCATTGGCATCTCCCCCGGTAACAGCTATTTCTCCGCCCAGCGCGTCCTCGACCTCGCCCAATGGGGGATGCGCAACTTCGAGCAGGTCGACCTCATTTACACCGACCTGCACGTCGCAGAGATGTACGAGGCCCTCGGCTACGGCGAGGACGAGGCCCGACGCAAGGCGGTCAAGAATCTGCGGGGCGTTCGCGCCAAGGTGAACAACGCCGCCGCGGAAGCCGACCCCACCGGCACCCGCCTGCGCGCCCGGCCGATGTCCTCCCTCACCGACATTCCGGCGTACCGCGCTCTGCACAACCACCTGAACAGCCTGCTCGACAACGACCCGGAGTTCCGCAAGACCTGCAACTCCCTGGTCGACGCATTCCTCTCCTCCAAGGTCCTGGACGGGAAGTCCGCCACGACGCGGCAGCGCGAGGTATGCCTCGAGTACGTCTGTGCCGAGGCGCCGCTCTTCCTCGACACGCCGGCCATCCTCGGCGTGCCGTCCTCGCTCAACTGCTACCACCAGCTCCTGCCGATGGCGGAACTGCTGTACTCCCGCGGTTCGGGTCTGCGCGCCTCGCGCAACCAGGGACACGCCATCATCACGCCCGCCGAAGGACACCCCGATGCCCACTGACACCCTGCTCGACTTCCCGTTCTCCGCGCGCGGCGACCAGCTCCCCAGCGAGATCGAGGAGCTCCGCGACGAGCCCGTGAAGCGGGTCCGCACGATCGCCGGCGACGAGGCCTGGCTCGTCTCCTCCTATGAGCTGTGCAAGCAGGTCCTGGAGGACCCCCGGTTCAGCCTGAAGGACACGTCGGCCCCCGGCGTGCCCCGCCAGTACGCCCTGACGATCCCGCCCGAGGTCGTCAACAACATGGGCAACATCACCGGAGCCGGTCTCCGCAAGGCCGTCCTCAAGGCGATCAACCCCAAGACCGACGGCATGACGGACTGGATGCGGGCCCAGGCCAACGCCCTGGTCGACGGTCTGCTGACGCACGGCGCTCCGGTCGACCTGCGCGGCCAGTTCACCAACCCGTACGCCGAGCACCTCCACTGCCGGATCCTCGGCATCCCGGAGGCCGACGCCCCGCGCCTGGCCGCCAGCCTCGACATCGCCTTCATGAACTCGGCCTGCCCCGTCACCGGTGCCAAGCTCAACTGGGACCGGGACATGGCCTACATGGTCGAGCGGCTGGACGACCCCGCCACCACCGGGCTCATGTCCGAACTCGCCGCCCTGCGCGACGACCCGGAATACGCCCACCTGACGGACGAGATGCTGGCCACGGTCGGCGTCACGCTGTTCGGTGCCGGTGTCATCTCCACCATGGGCTTCCTGACGATGGCACTCGTCTCCCTCATCCAGCACCCCGAGGTGTGGGAGCAGCTGCGCGAGGCGCCGGAGAAGATCCCGGCCGCCGTGGACGAACTCCTGCGCATCAACCTCTCCATCGCCGACGGGCTGCCCCGCCTCGCCCTGGAGGACGTCACCCTCGGCGACGTCGAGGTGAAGAAGGGCGAGCTGATGCTGGTCCTGGTCGAGGCCGCCAACACCGACCCGGCCGTGTACCCGGACCCGCACGTCGTCGACATCGACCGGGCGAACGCCGGCACGCACCTCTCCTTCGGCGGCGGGCAGCACTACTGCCCCGCCACCGCCCTCGGCAAGCGGCACACCGAGATCGCCATCGAGGTCCTGCTGGAGAAGATGCCCAACCTCCAGCTCGCCGTCCCCGTCGACCAGTTGGTCTGGCGGACCCGCTTCATGAAGCGCCTGCCGGAACGCCTGCCCGTGCTCTGGTAGCCACGCCGGCGCGTGCGCGCGTACGAGGACTGCCCCGGCCGGATGATCCGGCCGGGGCAGTTCCCCGTCGCGGCTCGCGTGCGGGCGCCCGGGTCGGCGTACGACCGGGTCAGGCGCCGATGTACGCCGCGAGGTGCTCGCCGGTCAGAGTGGCGCGCTTGGCCACCAGGTCGGCGGGGGTGCCTTCGAAGACGACCTTGCCGCCGTCGTGGCCGGCGCCGGGGCCGAGGTCGATGATCCAGTCGGCGTGCGCCATGACCGCCTGGTGGTGCTCGATCACGATCACCGACTTGCCGGAGTCGACGAGCCGGTCGAGCAGGCCGAGCAGGTGCTCGACGTCGGCGAGGTGGAGGCCGGTGGTCGGCTCGTCGAGGACGTACACGCCGCCCTTCTCCGACATGTGGGTGGCCAGCTTGAGCCGCTGCCGCTCGCCGCCGGACAGGGTGGTGAGCGGCTGGCCGAGGGTGAGGTACCCGAGGCCCACGTCGGCCAGCCGGTCGAGGATCTTGTGCGCGGCCGGCGTGTGCGCCTCGCCGCCGCCGAAGAACTCCTCGGCCTCGCTGACGGACATCGCGAGGACCTCGCTGATGTCGCGGCCGCCGAGCCGGTATTCGAGCACCTCCGCCTGGAACCGCTTGCCCTCGCAGTCCTCGCAGGGGGTGGCGACGCCCGCCATCATCGCCAGGTCGGTGTAGATGACCCCGGCGCCGTTGCACGTGGGGCAGGCGCCCTCGGAGTTGGCGCTGAACAGGGCCGGCTTCACGCCGTTGACCTTCGCGAAAGCCTTGCGGATCGGGTCGAGCAGTCCGGTGTAGGTCGCCGGGTTGCTGCGCCTGGAACCGCGGATCGGTGTCTGGTCGACCGACACCACCTGCTCGCGCGCCGGGATCGAGCCGTGGACGAGGGAGCTCTTGCCGGAGCCGGCGACACCCGTGATGACGACCAGCGCCCCGAGCGGGATGTCGACGTCGACGTCCCGCAGGTTGTTCGCCGTCGCGCCGCGGATCTCCAGCGAGCCGGAGGGCTCGCGCACCGTCTCCTTGAGCGTGGCGCGGTCGTCGAGGTGGCGGCCGGTGATCGTGTCGCCGGCCCGCAGACCCTCGACGGTGCCCTCGAAGCAGACGGTGCCGCCCGCCGTACCGGCGCCCGGTCCGAGGTCGACGACGTGGTCGGCGATGGCGATCGCCTCGGGCTTGTGCTCCACGACGAGTACCGTGTTGCCCTTGTCCCGCAGCCGCAGCAGCAGGTCGTTCATCCGCTGGATGTCGTGGGGGTGCAGGCCGATGGTGGGCTCGTCGAAGACGTAGGTGACGTCGGTGAGCGCGGAGCCGAGGTGGCGGATCATCTTGACGCGCTGCGCCTCGCCGCCCGACAGGGTGCCCGCGGGCCGGTCGAGGGCGAGGTAGCCGAGGCCGATCTCGACGAAGGAGTCGAGGGTCTGCTGCAGGGCGGCGAGCAGCGGCGCCACCGAGGGCTCCTTGAGGGCGCGGACCCACTCGGCGAGGTCCCTGATCTCCATCGCGCAGGCGTCGGCGATGCTGATCCGCTTGATCTTCGACGACCGGGCGCCTTGGCTGAGCCGGGTGCCGTCGCATTCGGGGCAGGTGGTGAAGGTGACCGCCCGCTCCACGAACGCCCGGATGTGGGGCTGCATCGCTTCCTTGTCCTTGGACAGGAAGGACTTCTGGATCTTCGGGATCAGCCCCTCATAGGTGAGGTTGACGCCGTTGACCTTGACCTTGGTCGGCTCGCGGTAGAGGAAGTCCTGCATCTCCTTCTTGGTGTACCGGCGGATCGGCTTGTCCGGGTCGAGGAAGCCCGACTCGGCGTAGATCCCCACGGTCCACACGTTGTCCGACTTCCAGCCGGGGATGGTGAACGCGCCCTCGGCGATGGACTTGGAGTCGTCGTAGAGCTGGGTGAGGTCGATGTCGGAGACTTTGCCGCGGCCCTCGCAGTGCGTGCACATGCCGCCGGTGCGGTGGTAGGTCGCCTTCACCGTCTTGGTGCTGGCGGCGCCGCGTTCGACGGTGATCCCCCCGCTCGCCCGGACCGTGGCGGTGTTGAAGGAGTACGCGCTGGGCGGGCCGATGTGCGGCTTCCCGAGCCGGCTGAAGAGGATCCGCAGCATCGCGTTGGCATCGGTGGCGGTGCCGACCGTGGAGCGGGGGTCGGAGCCCATCCGCTGCTGGTCGACGGTGATCACGGTCGTCAGCCCGTCGAGGACGTCGACCTCGGGGCGGGCGAGCGTCGGCATGAAGCCCTGGACGAAGCTGCTGTACGTCTCGTTGATCAGCCGCTGCGACTCCGCGGCGATGGTGTTGAACACGAGCGAGCTCTTGCCCGAGCCGGAGACCCCGGTGAACACCGTCAGCCGGCGCTTCGGGATCTCGATGCTGACGTCCTTGAGGTTGTTCTCGCGCGCGCCGTGCACGCGGATCACGTCGTGGCTGTCGGCACCGTGCGGCGCGGACGACCGCGCCCCCGTCCCCGTCCCCGTGGCCTTGCTCATCGTGTCTCCGTCGTTCGGGCGGGGACCGCGTGTGCGGTCCCCGTCGGTTTCGTTGGTACGGACTGTGCTGCGGGCTGTCTCTACCGCTTGGGCTGGTTGAAGCGGAGCATGTTGCCGGCCGGGTCGCGGAAGGCGCAGTCGCGGACCCCGTACGGCTGGTCGATCGGCTCCTGCAGCACCTCCCCGCCGGCTGCCCGGATGCGCTCGAAGGTGGCGTCGACGTCGTCGGTGGAGAAGATCACGCCGCGCAGCATGCCCTTGGCCAGCAGCTCCGCCATCTGCTGCTTGTCCGTCGGGGAGGCGTTGGGGTTGGCGAGCGGCGGTTCGAGGACGATCTCCACGTCGGGCTGCTCGGGTGAGCCGACGGTCACCCACCGCATCCCCTCGAAGCCGACGTCGTTGCGTACCTCCATGCCGAGGACGTCGCGGTAGAACGCGAGCGCCTTGTCATGGTCGTCGACTGCGATGAAGCACTGTGAGAGCTTGATGGTCATGCCTCCGACGCTACGAGGCGGCGGGCGATTTCGCTTCTCCGTTTCTGATCGGTCGCGTATGAATTTTCGCGATGCACGCCGGGATCGCCGCTCCGGCCTCGTGGCGGCGGGCCCGGTAGGCGCTCGGGCTCTCGCCGACCAGCTCCGTGAAGCGCGAGCTGAACGACCCGAGCGAGGTGCACCCGACCTCGAAGCAGACCTCCGTGACGCTGAGGTCACCCCGCCTCAGCAGCGCTTTCGCCCGCTCGACGCGGCGGGTCATGAGGTAGCTGTACGGGGTCTCCCCGAAGGCGGCGCGGAAGCTGCGGGAGAAGTGCCCGGCCGACATGAGGGCGACGTCGGCCAGTGCCGGGACGTCCAGCGGCTGCGCGTAGTCGCGGTCCATCGTGTCCCGCGCACGACGCAGGCGTACCAGGTCCTCCAGGGTCATGCACCCAGCATCGCACGGGCGCGGCCGAGGCGGCGGCCACCTGTGGGAACTCGATCCGGCGGCCGGGGGCGGGCGTTCAGGATCGCTTGCCCGCGGGTCACAGCCAGCCGGCCTGCGCCGCCCTCAGCCCGGCCTCGAAACGGCTGCGCGCCCCCAGCCTCTCCATGATGGAAGCCATGCTGCGGCGGACGGTGCTCAAGGACACCCCCAGCCGCCCGGCGGCCGTCTCGTCGGTGAGCCCCTTGGCCAGGAGGGTGAGCAGTTCGCGTTCCTGTGGGGTGAGCCCGGTGTCCTCGTCCCTGGCCTGCCGCGCGCCGAGCGGCAGCGCGACCGCCCACACCTGCTCGAAGAGCGTCGACAGCGCGGCCATCGCCCCGGCCGCGTGGAGGAGGACGGCCCCGCGGCGGGTGTCCGACGGGTCCAGCGGGACCAGCGCACTGGCGCCGTCGATCAGGATCATCCGCAGCGGCAGAGTGGGAACCGTGCGCACCTCGCCCCCGGACTCGGTCAGCCAGCGGGCGTACTCGAGCGTCGGCGCGCTGTTGCGGACGCTGTCCAGGCAGACCGTCCGCAGCTCCACCCCGCGGAGCAGGATCTGGGCGTCGTTGTGCCGCGCCGCCTCGATGGACGCCGGGGAGTGGCCGCCGCCCGGCATGAACGTACAGACCGAGGTGGTGGCCTTGTTGGCGATCTGCTCCAGTCGGCTCTGGATCGCGTCCATGCCGATGAGGCGCTCGCTGTCGGCCTCGTCACCGCCGCCTTCGCCCGCGCGCCCGCCGCCGCTCGCGGGCTCGGCGATGTCGGCGAGCATGCGGGTGACCGCGACGTGGGTCTCGTCCAGTTCCCGTCGGCGCTGCTCGAGTTCGTCCTGCTGGCGGCGGAGCAGCAACTGGAGCCCCAGTTCGGGGTGGATCGCCCGCCATCCCCCGGGGCGGTCCGCGGACCTGCGCAGCAGGGAGAGCTCGGCGAGTCTGTCCAGCGCGTCCCGCACCTGCTGTTCCTCGAGTCCGAGCCGCTCGGCCATCTGCCCGACGCCCCAGCCCTCGGGGCGCGCGGCCAGCAGCCGGTAGACGACCTCGGTCGATGTGTCGAGTCCCAGTGCGGACAGCATCGCGGTGCTCCTCCCCACGTCGGCAAACGTCTTTCCAGGCGCACAGCAGCATGGGGGGCAGCAGGGCCGGCGGTCTTGTAGGAATCGGAGTTCAGGCGTTGTCCGGCAGCAGCAGGCTGGTCACCCGGCCCGCCACCCGGTCCAGCGCCGAGCCGGGCGGCAGGCCGCCCCGGTGGGCCGCGAACCGCGACGGGGTGAGCCCGGTCATCGCCTTGAACTCGCGGATGCAGTGGGCCTGGTCGTGGAAGCCGCCGAAGGCCGCCACCTTGGCCCCGTCCAGGCCGAGCGACTGGAGGCGCAGCGCCCGCTGGAGCCGGGCCACCCTGGCGACGGCCTTCGGCGCCAGGCCCACCTGCTGCCCGAAGCGGGCGCGCAGATGGCGGGAGCTCCAGCCGACCTCGCCGGAGATCCTGCTGAGGGCTTCGGGCCGGCTGTCCGCGCGCAACCGCCGCAGGGCCTCGCGGACTTCGG
Source organism: Streptomyces sp. NPDC029164 (assembly GCF_055563995.1). Classification (NCBI taxonomy): domain Bacteria; kingdom Bacillati; phylum Actinomycetota; class Actinomycetes; order Kitasatosporales; family Streptomycetaceae; genus Streptomyces; species Streptomyces sp. NPDC029164. Next base: position 67,582 of record NZ_JBVHWW010000023.1, read on the forward strand.
GCGAGACCGTGCCGCCCTTGTCGCCGCAGGAGAGGAACACGGCGTCGAGGAGGGCGAACCGGTCGGCCCAGGCATCGGTCTGCTGGAGCTGCTCGACCAGGAGGGCGGCGTTCCGGCCGAGCAGGTCGGACAGGTCGACGAAGGCCTCCGTGAAGTACCTCATGGGTATCCCGAAGGTCCGGTAGGCGCCGAGCGGGGAGAAGGTCACCTCGATGCCGTGCAGACCTCCGGTGTGCTCGCCGCGCGTCGCCGTGGTGCGCAGCCCGGAGAGGAAGGACGAGGCGCCCTGGGGCGGTCCCCCGGCGGTGAGACGGAGACCGCCCGCGAGGGCGATGACCACCGTCACCACGCCGTCGGGGACTTCGAGCCGGGACCGGGGTCTGCCTTCCGGCAGCCGGTAGCCGTGGTACGCGATGATCCGCCCCCGCAGGGCCGCTCCAGGACGCGATCTGATGCTCTCGGCACCCCCGGCAGCGAGCTCCGGAGCGCGAACGATCGAGACCATGTCTACCCCCCGTATAGGGCGCCTACGGTCCGGACGGCCACCAGGATGCATCAGCCCGGGCCGAATCCACAGGCGGGTCTCGGCACATTGCCGGCCGGGCGGGGCGATTGGCCGGTTCCGAGCGGTGACACCAAGCTCTCCGGGCTGCTTGCTCTCACCCTCCGTCCCTTCCGGCGGTCCGTGCCGGGCGGAAGGCTGTTCACCGGGAACAGGGCGAGCCGCCGAAGGAAACGGCATTCCGGATTTGAGAATCGAGGGAATCCCATGATCTGGGACTGAACCGGCCCGACCGTCACGGGCAACTTTACGAGGATCACCATCAAGCGATTTATCCCTGCCGGGGTCGCCGTTGCCCGAGGGGGGCTTGATCGTTTGGTGGTACGTCGACAAGGGAGGCGAGGGGTCGGAATGCGAGTTGCGCGCAGGACCGTGCTGCAGGCGGCTTCGGTGGGAGCCGCGGCGGCGCTGCTCGGGCGTTCCCCCGCGGCGGCCGGCCAGGAGGCCGTAGCCGGAACGGAGTCAGTCGGAACGGCGATGACCGCGACGGGGACGGCGGGGGCCGAGACCGTCGGGCTCCGCTTCACCCGTGCGACCAACGGGGCGGCGACCGCCACGGCCGCCGGGGACCGGTTCGTCGCCGAGGTGCAGAACGTCCTCTGGTCGCTGCCCCCGGACGGTTCCCCCGCCACGCCCCTCACCCCGCCCGATCTGGAGCCCGGGCGTCCGGTGTTCTCCCCCGACGGCCGACAAGTGGCGATGAGCGCCTACCGCGGGGGCGTCTTCCACCTCTGGGTGATGAACGCGGACGGCTCCGGTCTGCGCCGGCTCACCGACGGCCCGTTCGACCACCGCGCTCCGGCCTGGTCGCCCGACGGCCGCACCCTCGCCTGCTGTTCCGAACGCGGCGGTGATCCGGTGGCCGGCAGCCCGTACCGGATCTGGACCGTCGACGTGACCGGCGGCCGCCCGCGCCGCCTGACGGGCCTGCCCGGGCAGGAGGGACCCGGCCAGGACGGGGAGTGGGAGGACTTCGACCCCGTCTGGTCGCCGGACGGCTCCCGCGTGCTGTTCGTCCGCGCCACCGTGACCACGGGCACGCCGGCCGGCGACACGCTGACCGCCCGGACCATCGCCTCCGTCGCCGCCGGCGCGCCCGGGCCGGTACGGATCGACCACACCGTCGCCGACGGCCGGCTGATGGCTCCCGCGCTCTCCCCGGCCGGCCGCACCGCCTGGCTGTCCGCGGCTCCCGGCCCCCGCAAGGCCGAGACCCTGACCCTGTTCGCCGACGGCCGTCCGGTCTCCCTGGACGGCGACCTCGCGCCCGCTCCCCCGCGCTGGATCGGCGACGACCGCCTGCTCGTCACCCTCGACGGCCGGTTCCGGGTGATCCGCCCGCACGGCGACGGCGGCGGTGGCCAGGAGATCCCCCTCGACGCCACCCTCGAAGTGGCGCGCCCCCGCTACCGGGTCAAGGAGTACGTTCTGGAGGCGGAGCGGAGCCTCCCGGTCCGCGGCGTCCACCTGCCCGCCCTGTCCCCCGACGGCCGCAGCGTGGCCTTCGCCGCGCTGAACGCGCTGTGGATCGCGCCCATCACCGGCGGGGCGCCGCGCAGGATCGTCCAGGCTCCCGCCACGGCCTACGTGCAGGGCCCGGTCTGGACCCCGGACGGCCGGGCGCTGATCTACACCGACGACCGGGACGGGCTGAACACCGTACGCCGCAGGGAGCTCGACGGCGGCCGGGAGAGCGTGCTCGCCCCGGGCGGGCGGGTCTACGGGGCGCTCTCCCCGGACGGCACCCGGCTCGCCGCGCTGGACCTGGCCGGGCGACTCCTCGTACGCGATCTCGCGACCGGGACGGAGACCCCGCTGGTCCCGGCACTGGGCGGGGGCGGACTGCCCGGCCCGCCCAGCTGGTCGCCCGACGGCCGGTACCTCGCCCTGTGCGACCGCAACCGGCTCAGCCGGCGCTTCCGCGAGGGCTACAACCTCATCCGGATCGTCGACACCGCCACCGGCGCCGCCCGCCTGCACGCGCTCGCCCCGCACGCCTCGCTCGCGGACCGCTACGCCTCCGGTCCCGTCTGGTCGCCCGACGGCCGCTTCCTGGCATGCGTCAGCGAGTCGGCGCTGTGGCTGCTGCCCGTCGGCCCCGACGGCGCGCCCGCCGGACCGGCCCACCGCCTGACCGACGAGCCCGCCGACCACCCGTCCTGGTCCGCCGATGCCCGCACCCTGCTCTACCAGTCCTGCGCCCGGCTGCGCCTGCTCACCCTCGACGGCGACGGCGCGCCCGCCGGACCCGCCCGGACCGTTCCCGTCTCCCTCTCCTACCGGCGCCCCGCACCCGTCGACACCGTCGTGCACGCGGGGCTGTTGTGGGACGCCACGGGCTCCCCGCCCCGGGCCGACGTCGACGTCCTCGTCAGCGGCGGCCGGATCACCGCCGTCGAGCGGCACCGGCCGGGCCGCCGCGCCGCCCGCACCGTCGACGCCTCCGACGGCACGGTCCTGCCGGGCCTGTGGGACTCGCACGTCCATCCGTACCCGTACACCTACGGGGCGCGCCAGGGCGTGCTGCACCTCGCGTACGGCGTCACCACCGTGGTCTCGCTGGGCGGTTCGGCCTACGAGCAGGCCCGGCTGCGCGAGGACATCCGGGCCGGGCGGCTCGCCGCGCCGCGGCTGCTGGCCGGCGGGGAGCTCCTCGACGGCTCCCGGGTCGCCTACAGCATGGGGCGCGCCCATCGCACCCGCGCGGGGTTCGACCGCTCGCTGGCCCGGGGCGCGGCGCTGGACTGGGACTTCGTCAAGACGTACGTACGCGCCCCCTACGAGCTGATGGCCGAGGCGGCCCGCTTCGCGCACGACCGGCTCGGTGTCCTGGCCGGCTCCCATCTGTGCGCCCCCGGCGTCCAGACCGGACAGGACCTGACGACGCACCTGGTGGCGACCGAGCGCGCGGAGTACGGCCACGGGGCGACCCCCCGGGGCCACACCTACCAGGACACCGTGGAGGTCTACACGCGGGGCGGTTTCGATCTCGTCGCCACCCCCTTCACCGCGCTGCCGCTGATGGGCGCCGATCCGGCGCTGGCCGACGACGCGCGGGTGACGGCGCTGATGCCGCCCTGGGACGTGGAGGCCGTCCGGGCCGCGGCCGCGAGTGCGCCGAGCGCGGAGCAGAGCGCCGTCCTGGAGCGCGAGGTGGACGTCTACCGGCGTGTGGTGGCGGGTGGCGGCCGGCTCGCGCTGGGCACCGACGCGCCGCTCACCCCCGTCGGGCTCCACCTGCACCTCTCCCTGCGGGCGCTGCACCGGTACGGCATGTCGCCGGCGGAGGCGCTGACCACGGTGACCCGGACCCCGGCCCGGGTGTTCGGCGTCGCGGACCGGCTCGGCACGGTCGAACCGGGCAGGATCGCCGACCTCACCCTCGTCGACGGAGACCCCTTCACCGACTTCGCGGACCTGATCCGCGTACGGGCGACCGTCCGGGGCGGTGTCGTGCGCGAACGCCCGGCCCTGGAGCGCGCCTTCACCCGTTCCGGTGCGACGTCGGACGCGGCCCCCGGGGACTGGGGCGGTGTGCTGCGGCAGATGCTCCGGGACGGCTGCTGCACCGCCCACGAGGGCGACCGCTGACGAGCGCCGACGGCGCGGGCGGCTTCGCGGTCAGGGCTGGTCGGACCAGGAGAAGGCGGCGATCCGCCAGCCCTCCGGGGTCCGCACGAACTGGATGGTCTTGGTCCCGCCGCCCTCGAAGGGCTCGCCGTCCAGGATGCCGGACTTGCGGTACTCGCCGAACCGCGAGGCGATGTCGCCCGCGATCTCGGTCCGTTCCGAGGTCTCCCACTCGGAGAACTCGGCCAGCCGGCCGCCGGACAGCAGCAGCCGGCGGGGCTCGATGAACTCGTCCACGGTGTAGGCCGTGAAGTCCGGGCCGGTCTTGACGATGACCCCGCCCGGGAGCATCAGCCGGCGGATCCGTCCCAGGTCGGCGGTCTGACCGCCCCGGTTGTCGAAGGCGCCGAAGAACTCGGCGGTCACCACGTCTATCTCGGCCTTGGACATGGCGCGACAGTAACACCCGCACGGGCGGCGGGCGTCGCACGAGCCGACCACCCACCACACGTCCGTACGGACGTACGGACGTACGGCCGCGTACGGTCAGGCCGCGAGCGCCGTGGTGATCACCAGGGGCGGTCTCTCCCGCTCGGCCGACCACGCGCGGCCGGCCGCGAGATCCGGGTCGGCGACGGTGAGCGCCTCGTCCACGGTGGGCCGGTGCCGGACGACGTCCCGGAAGCCGGCGCGCTCCAGCAGGGCCGGGAAGTAGCCGACGGGCCACGCGTGGTTGCGCATCTCCTGCCAGGTTCCGTCCGTGCGCCGCAGCCGTACCGTCAGCTCGTCGCCGGGCCCGTACACCTCGCCCGGTTCGCCGATCCGCAGCGAGGCGTACTCGGTGCCGTTGCAGTTGGGGTCGGTCGCCAACAGCACGAACAGGCCGTCCGGCCGCAGCAGTCGGCGGATCTCGGTGAACACGCCGAGCACCGCGCCCTCGCTGGGCAGCGACGCGAGCACGTGGTTGCACATGACCGCGTCCGCGCAGCCGTCCGCGAGTCCGGTCACCCGGCCGTCCTCGACGAGGTGGTACTCCGCCACCGCGGTCGCCGAGGCACGGGCGAGCGCCAGCATCTCCGGGGAGGTGTCCACCCCGAGGACCCGCGCCCCCAGCCGCCGGGCCGCCTGGTCGGCCACCTTCCCCGGTCCGCACCCGTAGTCCACCAGAACCGCCCGGGGCCCGATCCGGCCGGACAGGGCCCGGAAGACGAACGGGTACCCGAGCAGCCAGTCCGTGGCCGCGTCCACCGCCGCGAATGCCCGCGCGCCGTCACGTCCGGACCAGGCGGCGCCGTCCGCGGCACCGCTCTGCCCGGGTCCCTCCGACCAGTCGCTCACAGCAACCACTATCGACCCATCGCCGCCACCCGGCAGCGTTACGACACGACGTCCCGGCCTGCCGCCTTCCCGCCGAAACGGCTTCGCGCCGGGCGGCCCCGTGACAGCATCCTCCCCATGAGCCGAGACGACAGCGACGAGGCGTACGTGGTCGGCCTGTGCAACCAGGTCCTGGGCGCCACGGCCCTCACCCAGCACAGGTTCGACTGGTTGCTGGGCGATCCCGGCGCGGGAGGCCGCCGGGCCAGGCTTCCGGTCGACGCCTACTGGCCCGGCCACCGGCTGGTGCTGGAGTACCGGGAGCGCCAGCACGACGAGCCGACGCCCTTCTTCGACAAGCCCGACAGGATGACGGTCAGCGGAGTCCACCGCGGCGAGCAGCGCGCCCGCTACGACGGCTACCGCGACACCCAGGTCCCGGCCCACGGCCTGCGGCTCGTGGTCGTCCGCCCGTCCGATCTCGACGCCGACGGCCGGGGGCGCCTGCGCCGTGTCCCGGAGAGCGACGTGGAGATCCTCCGTGGTCTGCTCGCCGGAGTGGCGGAGCGGGAGGCTAGAGGTTGATCCAGTAGCGCCGCTTGGGACCGATGAGGGTTTCGCGGACGTCCTCCAGTACGCCGCCGTTGGCCTCGATCGTGCGGATCGAGGCCTCGTTTCCGGGGTCGCAGGTCAGCAGGACCCGGTCCATCCCCAGCAGGCGGGCCTCGTGCCGGACGGCGCCCAGGGCCCAGGTGGCCAGCCCGCGGCGGCGGGCCGAGGGCCGGACGCTGTAGCCGATGTGGCCGCCCGCGTCCAGGAGGAAGCCGTTCAGGTAGTGCCGTAGGTCTATCGCGCCGAGATAGGTGTCGTTTTCGGCGATCCACCAGTAGGTGGCGTGCACGCGGCCGTGCTCGACCGGCGCCGTACGGTCGGCGTACCGGTGCAGCCGGTCCACCCAGGCCGCGAAGCCCTCCGGGCTGTCCACGTCGTCGTCGGAACCGAGGCCGGCGCCGTCCAGGTGGGCGTCGGGGCCCGCTTCCCGCTGGGCGGCGAGCCAGGAGCTGTGCAAGCGGGAGGTGGGGCTGATGAGCTCTGGCATACCTCGGACCCTAACAGTCGGATCATCCGACCCGGTCCGCCGGCGCCGGCGGCGGACCTCATCCGGACGGCGGTGCGGTCGGCGGTGCGGACGGCGTCGACGCGGGTGACACGGGAGACACGGGTGACGCGGGTGCCGAGGCCGAGGGCTTGGGGGCCGACGGTTTGTGCCCGGGGTAGACGTGGTCCGGGGTCACGATGCCGGTGATCGCCTCGCCGAAGAGGGTGCTGGGCTCCTGGCCGTCGTGCAGGACGTCGGTGTTGAGGATGACGACCAGGGTCGCCTGCTCCTGCGGCAGGAAGACGCCCAGGCTCTCGTAGCCCGGGAGCGAGCCGTTGTGACCGATCCAGCCCTGGACGTTGAACAGGCCCAGCCCGTAGCCGGCGCCGGGGATGCCGACGGAGGTGGTCTTCAGGCGCTGGGCCTGTGTCTCGGGCGTCAGCAGCGTGCCCGTGGCGAGGGTCCGCGCCCAGCTGCGCAGGTTCTGGAGGTCGGAGATCATCGCGCCCGCGGCCCAGGCCCAGGACGGGTCCCAGCCGGCGGCGTCCTCGATCTTGCCGGACGCCGTCTGGTCCGTGTAGCCCTGCGCGTGCGGCGCGGGGAACTCCGCGCCGGCCGGGAACAGCGTGCGGCCCAGTCCGGCCGGCTCCACCACGTCCCGGTCGATGACGTCCCGGAGCGAGCGGCCGGTGACCTTCTCGATCAGCAGGCCGAGCAGGATCAGGTTGGTGTTGGAGTACTCGAACTCCGCGTTCGGCTCGAACTGCACCGGGTGCTTGAAGGAGTAGGCGAGCAGCTCCTGCGGCGTGAACCGACGGTCGGGGTCGGTGGTGAACGCCTTGCCGAAGTCCGCGTCCTCGCTGTAGTTGAAGAGCCCGCTGCGCATGCCGGCCAGCTCGCGCAGGGTGATGCGGTCCCCGTTCGGCACGCCGGCGATGTAGTCGCCGATCGGGTCGTCCAGGCCGACCTTGCCCTGGTCGACCAGCTGGAGGACGGCGGTGACGGTGAACGTCTTGGTCTGGCTGCCGATGCGGGTGTTGAAGTCGGTCCGCATGGGCGCGCCGGTCGCCTTGTCGGCCACCCCGAAGGCCCTCACGTAGCTGCCCTTGCCGGGTGCCCACAGCCCCACGATCACGCCCGGCACCCGGGCCTCGCGCATGACCTGGCGCACGGCCGCGTCGAGTTGGGCCGCGACGGCGGGGGTGAGCTCCGGGAAGCCCTCCTCGCCGTCCGGGGTGGGGGCGGCGGGGACGGACCGCACCGCGGCGGGCGTCCCGTACGCGGAGCCCGCGACGGCCGGGGCGACGAGCAGACCAGCCGCGGCGGCTGCCACGCAGGCCCGGCGGAACCGTATGTGCGTCGGAGTCACCACATGCCTCCTGCCGTACGGGGTTCAAGGCGGGGCGATCACGATCAGCGTAAGGTCGCGCCGACCGGGCCGCGAGGCGAGCGCCCGGCTGCGACACGGCTGCGACAGGGCTGCGACAGGACTACGGCAGGACTACGGCAGTGGCCTCGCGCGGGCGATGACCAGGGCGACGTCGTCGTGGTCGTCCGGCCGGCGCAGGGAGTCCAGGAGCCGGTCGCAGGTCTCCTCCAGCGGGCGCCCGGTGTCGGCGAGCAGGTCCAGGAGCAGGTCGAGGCGTTCGTCGATGGGCTGGTCCCGGGTCTCGACGAGTCCGTCGGTGTAGAGGACGAGTTGGTCGCCGGGCTCCATGGCGACGGTGGTGGCCTCGAAGGGGATGCCGCCCACGCCGAGCGGCGCGCCGGTGGGCAGGTCGAGGAGTTCGGGGGTGTGGCCGGACCGGATGAGGACGGGCGGCAGGTGTCCGGCGACGGCCACCCGGCACTGGGCCCGGTGCGGGTCGTAGACGACGTACACGCAGGTGGCGATGGTCTCTTCGAGGGCGGCGGTGGTGCGGTCGAGCTGCTGGAGCACCTGCGTCGGGTCGAGGGCGAGCTCGGCGAGGGTACGGGTCGCGGTGCGCAGCTGTCCCATGCTGGCGGCGGCGTTGATGCCGCTGCCCATCACGTCGCCGATCACGAGGACGGTGGTGTCGTCCGGGCCCGCGATGGCGTCGAACCAGTCGCCGCCGATCTCGCTGCTGGCCGCGGCGGGCCGGTAGCGGGAGGCCACTTCCAGGCCGGGCGTGGGCGGCGGGTGGTGCGGGAGGAGGTGGTGCTGGAGGGCGAGGGCGGTGTGGTGCGCGTTGCGGTACCAGCGGGCGTTGTCGATGCACACGGCGGCGCGGGCGGCCAGTTCCCCGGCCAGCACGATGTCGTCGTCGTTGAAGGGCAGCGGGTTGCGGGTGCGTTTGAGGTCGAGGGCGCCGAGGACCTCGCCGCGGGCGATGAGGGGCACGGCCAGGTACGAGCGCAGGCCGGCGCGGGTCAGCAGCGAGGCGGCGGTGCTGTCGCGGGCGATGCGCGAGATGTCCTGGGCGTGGACGTGGGCCACCAGGACCGGGTGTCCGGTGGTCACGGACTGGGTGACCAGCCGGTCGGCGGCGTACGCGGCGATGTCGCCCGGTGGGTCCGCGGCGCGGACGGCCTCGCTGGGGAAGGCGGAGGCGACGGCCAGGGCGCGGAACACGGCGGGCTCGTGGGCGGACGACCGCAGGGTGGGACGGCCTTCGAGGACGGAGTCGAGGATGTCGACGGCGGCGATGTCGGCGAGCTCCGGCACGACGACGTCGGCGAGCTCGCGGGCGGTCTGGTCCAGGTCGAGGGTGGTGCCGATGCGGACGGTGGCGTCCGCGATCAGGGCGAGGCGCCGGCGGCTGCGGGCGATCTCGATGGCCGCCTGGTGACTCTGGGTGACGTCGACCACGGAGGTGGCCAGGCCGAGGACGCGTCCGGTGGCGTCCTCCAGCCGGTAGTACGACACCGACCAGGCGTGCTCGGTGCGCTCCCCGCCGTGGGTGCGGCCGGCCGTGAACTGTTCGAGCAGCGGGGTGCCGGTGGCCAGCACCTGGCGCATGGCCGATTCGGCGGCCTCGGTGTCGTCGAGGAAGGAGAGGGCCTCGCGGACGCTCCGGCCGATGTGCTGGGCGGCGGGCAGCCCGTTGATCCGCTCCAGCGTCGGGTTGACCAGGACGTACCGCAGTTCCGTGTCCAGGACCGCGAGGCCGATCGGGGACTGGGCGACCAGGCGCGCGGAGAGGGCGAGGTCCCGCTCCAGCTGCCGCAGCCGTGTGCGGTCGGTCGCGATGCCGAGGGCGTACAGCTCCCCGTGCTCGTCGAGCAACCGCATGTTGCGGAATTCCACCAGGCGGGTGCCGCCGTCCTTGTGGCGTACCGGGAAGGCGCCGGCCCAGTCGCCGGCGCCGCCCATGACCCGCGCGAAGAGCTCGGTGACCAGCCCCAGGTGTTCCTCTGCGGCCAGCAGCCCGGCGGCGGGCCGGCCGAGCGCGTCCTCGGCCGACCAGCCGAACAGCTGCTCGGCCTGGGGGCTCCACAGTGCGATCCGTCCCTCGGCGTCGAGGACGACCGCCGCGACGTTCAGGACGTCGAGCAGCCCGCTGGGCGGGGCCAGCCCGGGCGCGGTACGCCCGGTCCCACCCGCGCCCAACCCGTCGATCGAACCCATCGGGGACGCTCCCTTCCGGCACTCCGGCCCCGCCCCCACCCGCCCGGCGGCGGCCCGGGGCGCACGGCTACCTCTCATCGTGCCCCGGAACCCGCCCGGCAGCGCCCGGAGCGCTCGGAGCACCCGCCCGCCGGCCGGGTGGTGGTCATCGGCCCGTGTCGGTTCACTCAGCGCGCGCATCTGCGAATCGCCGCGGCCGGAGCGGCGGCGCCGGGACCACGTACGCTCGGCGGATGGCGAAATACTTCGACGTGCACCCCGAGAATCCTCAGCGTCGCACGATCGGCAACGTGGCCGACATCATCCGCTCCGGCGCGCTCATCGCGTACCCGACCGACTCCTGCTTCGCGCTGGGATGCCAGCTGGGCAACCGTGACGGCATCAGCCGGATCCGGTCGATCCGCAATCTGGACGACCGTCACCACTTCACCCTGGTCTGCCAGAACTTCGCGCAGATGGGCCGGTTCGTCCAGATCGACAACGACGTGTTCCGCGCGATCAAGGCGGCGACACCCGGCAGTTACACCTTCATCCTTCCGGCGACGTCCGAGGTGCCGCGCCAGTTGCTGCACCCGAAGAAGAAGACGGTCGGGGTCCGGATTCCCGACCACGTCGTCACGCAGGCCCTGCTCGACGAGCTCGGTGAACCGCTGCTCTCCAGCACCCTGCTGCTGCCCGACGAGGACGAGCCGATGACGCAGGGCTGGGAGATCAAGGAGCGGCTCGACCACGAGGTGGACGCCGTGCTGGACTCGGGCGACTGCGGCACGGAACCGACCACGGTCATCGACTTCTCCGGCGGCGAGGCCGAGATCGTGCGCCGGGGCTCGGGCGACACCTCGCGCTTCGAGTAGTCGCGCCGGGCCGGGCGGTCAGGTGGAGGGGCGTACGTCCGGGTAGAGGCCCAGGTACCGGTACGCGCCGGATTCGGCCCGGTAGAGGTGGGCGATGCGGTCTCCGGTGAGAACGTGGGTGCCCGTGTCGAAGGCGAGGGGCTTGGCCAGGCCCTGGTGGGTCGTCCGGAAGATCCGCCGGGTCAGGCCCGCGCGGCCCCGTCCCTCCTCCTCCAGGCCGGTGAGGGCCGCGGCGAGCAGGCCCACGGCGTCGTACGCCTCGGTGGCCCAGCGGGCGGGCGGCTCCCCGTGCGCCGCGCGGTGGGCCCCGACGAACCCGGCGGCGGCGGGGACGGCCAGCGGGTCGGTGAAGAGGACGCTGAACGCCCAGCCCTCGGCCGCCGGCCCGGCGTCCGTGAGGAAGGCCGGTTCCATGACGTGCTGAAGGGCGACGCGCGGGCCCGGGAAGCCCGTATCGGCCAGGGCGCGGGCCAGCCGGGCCGCGCGCTGCGGTGAGGTGCCGGCGTAGACGACGGCCTCGGCCCGGGCCTCGGTCAGGGCGCGTGCCACGCCCGCGAAGTCGGAGCCGCCGACCGGGATCCGGTGGACGCTGAGCGTGCCCATCGAGGGCGGGCTCTGCTGGAGGGTACGGATGAGCGGCCAGGTGGGTTCGCCCCCTTCGACGTCCTCCACCAGGCCCGTGCGCCGGACCGGCTTCACCCGGCTGAGGTAGTCGATCACCGGGAGGGCGAAGCGGTCCCCGGCCGGGCGGGTGGCGCACAGCGTCCGCCATTGCGACTGGACGGTCTCCGCGCTGTCGACCGCCACCAGCACCAGGGCGAGATCGGCCGTGGCGCAGGCAGCGGCCAGCTCGGGCACGGCCGCGTCCCAGGTGGGGCCGGTGAGCGCGACCACCGCGGGGTCGGCGACCAGTTCCTTGACCAGCTGCGCGGCGCGCGCCGGGTCCCCGCCGTCGTCGGCGACGCGCAGGGCCAGATGGAACCCTTTGTCCTTGCGGCTGTTGTGCTGCTCCACGGCCAGTCTCATGCCGCGCTCGTGGGCCTGGCCGGTCACCTTCCCGGGCCCGGTCAGGTCGGCCTGCAGGGCGAGGGTGAGGGTGGCCGGGTCGCGGGCCGGCGGCGGTGTCTTGCCCTGGGCCCGCCCGCGGGTGGCGAACCAGGCGGTCGGCGCGCCGACGGCGGCCAGGCCCGCGCCGGCCGCGAGCAGCCGCCTGCGCGTGAGGCCCCGTACCGGCGTCCGCGGCCCGTCGAGCCGGGTCGGTTCCGGGGCGGGGAGGTCCAGGGCTCTCGTGGAGCGTTCGGCGATGAGCCGGGGCAGTGGGGGCGGCAGCCAGTCCTCGGTGTCCGCGCCGGACGGGTCGTCGCCGAGCGCGGCGCTCAGCTGGGCCGGGGTCGGCCGGGCGGCCGGGTCCTTCGCCAGGCAGGCCAGCACCGGTTCCAGCAACTCCGGCGGAAGACCCGTGAGTTCGGGCTCGTCGTGGACCGTGCGGTAGACCACCGCGGCCGCGTGCCCGCCGCCGAAGGGGCCGTGACCGGTCGCCGCGTACGCGAGGACGCAGCCGAGGGAGAACACGTCGCTCGCGGCGCCCGCCGCGGGTCCTCCCGCGCGGGCCTGTTCCGGGGCCAGGTACCCGGGCGTGCCGATGACCGCGTCCACGGCCGTCAGCGTGGCCGCCCCTTCGGCGCGCGCGATCCCGAAGTCGATCAGCCGGGGCCCGTCCGGGGCGAGGAGGATGTTGCCGGGTTTGACGTCGCGGTGGACCAGCCCGGCGGCGTGCACCTGCGTGAGCGCCTCGGCGAGCCGCGCGCCGAGGATCCGTACGGCGCGGGCGGGCAGGGGACCGTACGCTCCCACCGCCTCGGACAGGGCCGGCCCGGGGACGAACGGGGTGGCCAGCCACGGTTCGCGCGCCTCGGGATCGGCGGCGACCACCGGGACCACCCAGCGCCCGGTCAGCTGCCCGGCGGCCTCCACCTCGCGCCGGAAGCGGATGCGGAAGTCCGGGTTCGAGGCGTGGTCGGCGCGGATGACCTTGACCGCCACGAGGGTCCCCGCGGCGGAACGGGCGAGGTACACCGTGCCCATGCCGCCCGAACCGAGGCGCCCCAGCAGCCGGTTGCCGCCGATCGCGGCCGGATCGGCCGGGGTGAGGGGGCGCATCCCCGGCTATCGCGCCGGGGACGCGGCGGGCGCGGGCTCGTTGGCCGGGCCCACGTAGCGGATGCTGCCGCCCTCCACCCTGTGCTGGAAGTGGATGTTGCCCTTGACCTGCCGGCGGTCGTCGAAGGTGTACTCCTTGGTCAGGCCGCGGAAGGTGCCCTGGGCGAGCGCGGTCAGCAGGTCGGCGCGGTTCGGACGGCTGCCGCTCGCCGCGGCGGTGACGAGCCTGTCGATGACCAGACGGGTCGCGTCGAAGGCCTCCGCGGTCCAGATCGCGGGGGCCGATCCGTACGCCGCCCGGTGCGCGCGGGCCACCTCCGCGACCTCGGGGGCTTCGGGGCCCGTGTAGGGCGTGAAGAACTGCCAGCCCTCGGCGGCCGGGCCCGCGGCGGCGAGGAACTCCGGGCCGGCGATGGTGTAGTCGGCTGCCCTGGGCCCCTTGAAGCCGGCGGCCGCCAGCAGGCCGGCCGCCTTGGCCCCGCCGGCCGGGGTGCCCGTGTAGAAGAGGCCGTCGACGCCGTGCGCGAGCAGGTCGGCGACCACCGGGGCCAGGTCCTGGGTGCCGCGCGGGACGACGCGCACGTAGAAGGTGGCCTCGGGCGCGAAGTAGGCGATGGTGCGGCCCACCAGCAGGGCAGCCTGCCAGGTGTCGGTGTCGCCGTCCCGGTCGCTGAGGATGCCCATCCGGCGGACGCCCTGTTTTCCGGCCAGTTGGAGGTTGACCGCGGCGGCCTGGGCCGAGGAGATCGGGCAGCTCTGGAAGAAGCTGCGCCGGTCGGTGACGCTGAAGGTGGTCGCCAGGGCCGAGACGGTGACCAGCGGTACGGAGTTCTCTCCGTAGAGTTCGAGGCACGGGATCACGGACGCGTTGCCGGTGGGACCGATCACCGCGAACAGGTCGCGGTCGGCCATGAGTTCACCGGCCGCGGCCGGTGAACGGTCGGCCCGCCCGGCGTCGTCCGCGGTGGCGACGGCGAGGGTGAAGGGCTTGTCCTTGCGGGAGTTGAAGGCGTCGACGGCCAGCCGCACCCCGCGTTCCTGGGCCTGACCTGCGGCCTTCTGGGGGCCCGAGAGGTCGGCGTGCACGCCGATCACCCAACGCCGTGGGGCGGGCGCGGCCGCGTTGCGGTCCTTGCCGTCCTCGCGCAGCGCCAGCCACGCGGCCAGGCCGCCGCCGGCCGCGAGCACGGCACCGCCGGAGGCGAGGGCGAGAAAACGCCTGCGGGAGGGCTCGGCCGTGCCGGGCGGCGGGGCGGCGTCCGGGTCGGCGACGGTCTCCTCGATGCCGGGCAGGGCGAGCAGCGCGGCGGCGCGCTCGGCGATGGCGGCGACGACCGGGTCGGGCAGCCAGTCGGTGCCCTCGCCCGGTGTGTCCTCGGTCAGCGCCTCGTCCAGCTCGTTCGCGGTGGGGCGGATGTCGGGGTGCTTGGCGAGGCAGGTGCGCAGCAGGGCGGTGAGTTCGGGGTCGGCGAGGATCTCCGGGCCGAACTCGGGCTCGTCGTGGACGGTCCGGTAGAGCACCGCGTCCACGGTCCCCGTGCCGAAGGGCAGGCGGCCGGTGGCGCCGTACGCGAGGAGGCAGCCGAGCGAGAAGACGTCGCCGGCCGGTTCGGCGGGGCGGCCCTCGGCCTGCTCGGGCGGGAGGAAGCCGGGGGTGCCGAGGACGGCGTCGGCGGAGGTCAGGGCGGTGTGCTCGCCGCCGCGCGCGATCCCGAAGTCGATCAGCCGCGGCCGGTCCATGCCGAGCAGCACGTTGCCGGGTTTGACGTCGCGGTGTACGAGGCCCTGCGCGTGCATCACCCCAAGGGCCTTGGCCAGGGCCTTGCCGAGGATCCGTACGGCGCGCAGTGGGAGGGGGCCGTGGGCGGTGACGGCCTCGGCCAGCGAGGGGCCGGCGACGAAGGCGGTGGCCAGCCACGGCTCGGGCGCGTCCGGGTCGGCGCCGGTGATCCGGACGGCCCACGGGCTGTCCACCTCCGCGGCGATCTCGGCCTCGCGGCGGAAACGGGCCCGGAAGTCCGCCTCGTCGGCGTACTCCGCGCGGATCACCTTGACGGCGGCGAGCGCGCCGTCGTCGGTGCGGCCGAGGTAGACCACGCCCATGCCGCCGGCGCCGAGCCGGCCGAGGAGGCGGTACCCGGCGATCCGGGAGGGGTCCGGCGGAAGGAGCGGCTCCATCAGCCCGTCTCCTTTCCGAGCTCCTGCTTGGCCTGCAGCATCATCCGGCTGGTGGCCTGGGCGGCGAGCCCGTTCATGGCCTCGTCGGTGAAGCCCGCGGCGCCCTTGCCAGCGATGGCCACGGTGACCGGGCCGAACTGGGCCTGGGACCAGGTGTAGCGGTAGGGCCCGCCGTCCTGCGCGCTGACGTATTCGCCGGTCTCGGAGAAGGCGTCCTCGGTCCACCCGTTCGCCTGCTCGCCGAGGTAGAAGGAGCCGCCCCACAGGTTCTTGAGCTCCTCGCCCTCCCGCAGCTTCTGGCCCGGGCAGCGCAGCACCTCTTCCATGGCGCGGGCGGTCTCCCAGCCGGATTCCTGGCGGTTGTGGTGGACGGTGACCGTGGCGTTGAGCCGTACGCGGCCGCGTCCGTTCCCGGCCGGGATGTGGAAGTACCGGGTGCTCGTGGCGAGCACGTCGGCCGGCAGGCCCGCGGTCTGCCAGACGCAGTCCTCGTCGAGGACGGGCCAGCGGCCGGGATCGCTCTCGAACGGGGTGCTGCGCACGACTTCGGGGCCGAAGGCCGCCTCGGTGATGACGATCCGGCCGAGCAGGGCGCGGGCCTCGGCGACCGTCTTCGGCTGCTTGGACTCGTCCAGTGGGGGCACGAGGGGGTTGGCCGGGCCGCTGGGCGTGGCGGCGGGTGTGCTCGCGCCGGAGCCGCCCGGGGCAGGGCCGCCCGGGGCGGGCGACGCGGCCGGGGTGCGGCCCGCGGCGTCAGTGGTCGCCGCACCGCTCTTCGCCGTGCCGTCGGCCGTACACCCGACGAGTAGAAACAAGCCCGCTGCCGCGCACCCGTAGGCGCGCAGCGCGGAGCGCCGTCTGCGTGTCACTGATCCCCCCACGGCAGGGATCGTACCCCTCCGTGGCGGCGCGCAACTGGCCTACGGAAAAGCGATGTTGGGGGGTTTGGGCGCGATCGGCTCAGCGGGAGCCGAGGGTCCAGGCGGATTCGTGGCGGGTGAAGCCGATGTGCGGGTAGTAGCCGACCGCCGCGGGGGCGGAGAGCAGGACCACCTTCGCCTGGGGCGCCGCCTCCTGCGTGACCCGGATGAGGTCGCGGCCCACACCCTTGCCCTGGTAGGCGGCGTCGACGGCCAGGTCGCTGAGGTAGGTGGAGTACACGCCGTCGGTGAGGGAGCGCGCGATGCCGATGAGAGCGCCGTCCTCCGCGCGGGCGACGACGACGAGGTTGGCACCGGCCAGCATCCGGGCGAACCGCTCCACATCGGCGACGGGGCGGCGCTCGGCGAGGGTGGAGGCGCGGTAGAGGCCGATGACCTCCTTGACGTCCAGCTCGGCGCCGACGACACGTTCACAGGTCCACATACCGCTGCCACTCCCTGCATGTAATAGGCACTATTCAATATCGATTATTACATGGCGGGGGTGGCGGAACACAAACCGGTGGACCGGTATGTGAGGCGCGGGAGGCGGGCAGGATGCAAGGGCGTCCGTCCACGGAAGGAGCCCTGTGCTCACTCACGTCCTCGCCTGGTTCCGACGACTCCTGCAACCTTTCACCGGCACCACGGCGCGTGGCACCGGCCCGGCGAGCGGCGGGGCCCCGCTCTTCACCGCGGACTTCGGGTCGGCCGCCCAGTGGGTCGCCGGCCGCTCCTGGGCGTATCCGGACGGCGGCCCCACCAACCCCGGTGACAACAAGCTCGATCACCTGGTGTCGGACCCGTCCTACAGCCGCACCGGCACCTTCCGGGCCGTCCGCCGCCCGGACGGCGACTGGAACGCGGGCCTGCTGACCACCGAGGGCAGCGACGAGGGGTTCACGGTGCGGACCGGGGACGTACTGGAGTCGCGGGTGCGGCTGCCCGTCGAGGCCGGGGCCTGGCCGGCGATCTGGACCTGGCGGGACGGCGGCAACGAGGTCGACGTCTTCGAGTACCACCCGGACAACCCCGACCTGCTGGAGCTCTCCAACCACGTCAAGGGCGGCTCCCGCTACCACCGGGACGCATCGGTCGCTCCCGGCGGCTGGGTGGACCTGAAGGTCGAGTTCGGGGCGCGTTCGGTCGTGTGGTGGGTCAACGGCACGCGGGTGTACGCCGACCGGCGCGGGGTGGGGCGCAACTGGAGGGCGTACCTGATCGTCAATCTCTCGGTGTGCGCCGGGCGTTACCACCCGGCGCCCGACCCGGACGTCTCCGAGATGTCGTACGAGGTCGCGTACCTGCGCGTCCACCGCCCCTAGCTCGTGGCGGAGGCGGAGGCGGCGCAGCTCTCGTGGCCCCAGCGGCTCCCGTTCTTGGCGATCATGTCGCCGACGGCGTAGGGCTTCCCGCAGGGGCAGCTCCCGGGGAACTTCGCCTTGATGGACCGGGACGCACGGCCGGGCGCGGCGCCCTCGGCCGTCCGCTTCCGCGCCGTGCCCGTCTTCTGGCGCGCGGGCGCGGCCGGGGCCGGTACCGGGAGGTCCGCGTGTCCGAGGGCGGTGCCGGCGGCTTCCTGCGTGCGGGCCGCGTCGCTGGCGGCCTGGTCGGCGATCGCGTTCAGCAGGTCGCCGTCCTCGCGGTGCGCCGGAACGTAGACGAAGGTCACGTCACGATCGGCGAGCAGCAGGTCGATCTGTTCGACGAGTCCGCGGTTGGCGACCGGCTGGCCGGAGGAGGTCTTCCACCCGTTGCGCTTCCAGCCCGGAAGCCACTGCGTCACGGCCTTCATCGCGTACTGGGAGTCCATCCGCACCTCGACGGCCGTCCCGGGGGCGACCGCCTCGAGCAGCCGCTGGAGGGCGGTCAGCTCGCCGATGTTGTTGGTGGCCCGGCCGAGCGGCCCGGCCTCCCAACGCTCGGGGCGTCCCTGGGAGTCGGCGATGACCCAGCCCCAGCCGGCCGGCCCGGGATTACCTTTCGCCGCTCCGTCACAGGCGGCAATGATGCGTTCAGACATCCCCCGATCATGCCTCATCCGCCGAGGTGGTGAGCGGTCGGCTCGGGAGCACCTCCTTGGCGGCCGGGCGGGAGCCCGCGTAGCAGAGCCGGTAGACGTCGGCCTGATCGAGGACGCTGCCGTTCGAGCGTTAGTACGCGCACACGGTGCCGGCGGGCGCGGGCACCGCCTTGACGGCCTCCGGCACGTACCGGAACTCGCGGTCCGGAAGGAGGTGCGCGAGCTCGGCCCGCTCCTGGCCGGGCCGCAGGGCCGCGAACTCCGCCGGGCGCAGCACGCAGGCGGTCAGCTGGTGGGCCACGTACGCGGCGGAGCCGAGGAGGAGCGGCCCGAGTGCGGCCGGGGCCGCGAGGGCGACGGCGGACCGGAGCCTGGTGCGGCGCAGGGCGTCGCCGAGCCGGCGCGCCGACTCCGCACCGGTCTCCTCCTCCGGGGGCACTCCGGCGGCTTCCGGCCGCAGGGGGCCGAGCCGTTGGTACATGCCGAGCGAGAAGGCGCCGGCGCGCCGGCGGGCCACCTTGGCCAGGCCCACCGTTTCCAGGACCTCGTCGACGCGGCGGACGGGGATGCCGTTGCTGCGGGCCTGTGCGATCAGGTGGCCGCGCGCGGAGCGGGCCGGGTGGAGGCTTTCGCGTCGAGGAGCGCTCCGACCTCGCGGACCGGATGGCGCATCGAGGCGTACGGCCTGCCGTCGATGACCGCAGGTCGGCGATCCCCGGCCCTGCTTTCGTCGGCGGTCCCCCGCCGAACGGCATCAATTTCGGCATGGAGGATCCTGATTGAATCAGCCGTGTATACGTCATACACTCTCGCTTATGTCATATACAACATCGGGTCCGGCCTGCTTACCGCTGCGAAGGTTCACCGGAATCAGCGGCGTGGCGTTCACGCTCCTCCAGGTCATCGAGGTGCCGCTCTACTTCGTCCATGACGGGGCACCACCGGACTCCAACGTGCTGACGCGCATCCTCCTCAGCCTGGTCGTCCTCGTCCTGTTCCTCGGCTTCGTCACCGGGGTTCGCGAGCTGGTCCGCCGGGCGGACCCGGCCTGCGGCTGGGTCGCGGATCTCGCCCACGGCGCGGCACTGGCCTACATCGCGGTCACGTTCGTCGCACACTCCCTGCAGGCCGGGGAGGTCATCGCCGCCGACGAGCCGCTCGATCCCACCATCACCGCCGAGGGCTCCTACCTCCTGTACGGCTCCATCGGTCGCATCCTCACCGCGGTCTTCCTGGTGGCCGCCGGGTATGCGGCGGTTCGCTCGGGACTGCTGTCCCGGTGGGCCGCCCGGTCGGCGTACGTCATCGCCCTGATCAATCTCGCGTTCGTCCCGTCGCTCTATTTCGGCAACGACACCGGACGGTTCCTCAGCGCCAACGGCTGGGGCACCACGGCCACCATCGCGAGCCTCTACGCCTACTGGGTCCTCGCGTTCGGCATCGCACTGCTCCGGCACCACAACGCCCGCCGCTATGCTGGGCGACCGGGACCGACCTCGGAGAATCGGCGGTAGAAGTGTCAGCGGACAAGAGCGCGGCGGCCACCTTCCGGCTCCTGTGGGAGACGAAGGAGAGCGCTCGGTCCTCTCTCAGCGTCGGCGGCATCGTCGAGGCCGCCATCGCGCTGGCCGACGCCGAGGGCCTGGGCGCGGTCTCGATGCAACGGGTGGCCGGCGAGCTCGGCTACACCGCGATGGCCCTGTACCGGCACGTCCCCGGGAAAGACCAGCTGGTCGCCCTGATGGCCGACCGCGCGCAGGGCGACCCTCCGGCGGATTCGGGGAAGGAGTGGCGCACCGAGATCCTGAACTGGGCCGATGCGGCCTGGGACTTCTACCTCGCCCACCCCTGGATGCTGCGCGTGGCCACCACCGGGGCCCCGACCGGCCCGAACGAACTGGCCTGGTTCGAGGCTCTGCTGCGGTCCCTGGCCCGGTCCGGCCTCGCCGCCGAAAACCTGGTCGCGACCGCCATGTTCATCTCCAGCGCCGTCCGCGACCTGGCCCGGATCGCCACCGAGATCGTCCCGTCCGGCTCCGACTACGGAAACCTCCTCGCCCAGGTCGTCCGGCCCGACCAGTTCCCCACCCTGGCGTCCCTGATGACCTCGGGCGCCGTGGAGGACGACGGGGACGTCCGGCCCGCCCTCGACTTCGGCCTCGGTCTCGTCCTCGACGGCCTCGAGACCCACACGTCCTGACGCCGACAACCTCAGTAGTCTGCGCCGGTGGTCCACGTGCTGGTGGCAGACGACGAGGCGACGGTCCGGGCGGGCGTACGCGCGATGGCGAGGGATCCGGGGATCGAGGTCGTCGCCTAGGCGGCCGACGGGCACGAGGCCGTCGACGCGGTGCGCAGGATCCGGCCGGCGGTGGCCCTGCTCGGCATCCGGATGCCCCGGCTCGACGGGATCTCGGCCGCGGCCCGGATCCACGACGAGCCGCCCGGCACGGCGGTGATCATGCTGACGGCCATCGGCGAGGACGAGTTCATCGGCCGGGCCCTCGCGAGGGGGCGAGCGGCTTCCTGCTCAAGGCGGACGACTCGCGGGAGCTGCTGACGGGCGTGCACGCGGTGGCCGCGGGCGGCGCGTACCTCTCACCGAAGGTCGCGGCCCGGGTCATCGCGGTGCGCACCGGGCGGGCCCGGACCGGCCGGCGGGCAGCGTCCCGCCCCGCCTGAGCCGGACCGGACCCGTCAGGACCCGTCCGGCGAGGTGACGACGGCGGATCTGATCTCGTCGGCCAGCGCCCGGGCCGCGGTGTCCGCCGCGCCGGCCACGAGGCGGGTCCGGGTGAGGCAGAAGGCGAGGCCTCGCCCGGGGTCGGCGAAGGCGATGCTGCCGCCGCTGCCGTGGTGTCCGAAGGCCGTGCGGTCGCCGGCCATCGCGGGCAGGCCGAGGAAGTAGCCGAGCCCCTTGGCGTACCTGCCGAGGAGCATCAGGTCCTTGCCCTCGACGGCCACGGCCGCGGCCAGCGCCACGCGTTCCGCGGACAGCAGCCGTACGCCGTCGACCCCACCCGACAGCGCGGCGTACAGCCGGGCGGCGGCCCGCGCGGTCGTGGTGCCGCACGCGGGCAGGTCGGCGAGCAGGTACGCCCGGCGGTTGGCGAGCTCGGCGACGGTCCACACGGCGCGGTTCGGGACGACGTACCGGCGGAACGGCGCGGAGGGCGCAAGGGTCTCCAGCCAGGCCGCCCAGTTGCCCTCCACGAGCGGTGCCGTACGGGCGAGTTCGCTCTCGGGCAGGCCGAAGAAGAGTTCGTCGGCCGCGCCCAGCGGCTCGGTCACGTAGGTGCGCAGGGCCTCGGCCGGGGTGAGGCCGGTGATCCGGCGCACGGTCTCGCCCAGGATCCAGCCGAAGGTCCAGCCGTGGTACCCGCTCGCGGAGCCCGGCTCCCACAGCGGTTCCTGTGCCGCGACGACCGCGCACATGGTGTCCCAGTCGCACAGTTCCTCGAGCGTGATGGCGGCGGGGAGCTGCGGTACCCCGATGGTGTGCGTCAGGGCGTGGCGTACGGTGGCCCGCTCCTTGCCGTGCGCCCCGAACTCGGGCCAGTAGTGGGCGATGGGGGTGTCGTACGCGATCAGCCCGCGCTCGGCGAGCACGTGCACCAGGGTCGCGGTGAAGCCCTTGCCCGTCGAGAAGCTGTGGATCAGCGTGTCGGGTCCGAGCCGGCGGCCACCGGGATGGTCGGCCCAGCCCGCATGCGCGTCGACGATCGGCTCGCCGTCGAGGTAGGCCGCCACCTGGAGGCCGCTCTCCCGGCCGGAGTCCACCAGCTCTTCGAGCATCCCGCCGACGCGCGCCTGGACGTCGGCGCTCACCCTGCGATTCACCCGTGCATCATGCACCAGGGGGGGGGGGGGGGGGGGGGGGGGGGGGGGGGGGGGGGGGGGGGGGGGGGGGGGGGGGGGGGGGGGGGGGGGGGGGGGGGGGTGGGGGGGAAAA
>NZ_JBVHWW010000023.1:89814-117747 GCF_055563995.1 Streptomyces sp. NPDC029164
GGCCGGAGTCCACCAGCTCTTAGAGCATCCCGCAGACGCGCGCCGGGATGTCGGCGCTCACCCTGCGATTCACCCGTGCATCATACACCGGGGCCGTGCGGCGGTCCCCCCACGGCCCTGGTGTCGCATGTCGGACGTTTCGGCACGTCGGTGATCACATCAGTGACGACCTTGGCGACGAAACGGTTCTCCGGCGGTCCGAAGACTAGGCGGGGGTGATGTTCTCCGCCTGCGGGCCCTTCTGGCCCTGCGTGATGTCGAACGTCACGGCCTGGCCCTCCTGGAGCTCACGGTAGCCGGACGCGTTGATCGCCGAGTAGTGGGCGAAGACGTCCGGGCCGCCACCGTCCTGGGCGATGAAGCCGAAGCCCTTCTCAGAGTTGAACCACTTCACGGTTCCCGTAGCCATGTTCATGCCTTCCCGTTGACGTACGTCTTCCACACGGCGTGGAAGACGGAGGTGATCGCCCTGGTCCTACGGCACAACACAGCAAAACTGCCCACACCGAGAGGCACGGGCAAGGCACTTGGAACCACGACAGCTACCCGTGAAGGTACACGCCTGCACGCACGGTCACCAGGGGGAATGATCTCGCCTTGACGGCGGGATTCCGCCGGTGCGCGGACCGTACGGGCCCGGCCGTCCCGAAATGTGGCGAGCTGGGCCCCCGGAATGCCGTAGGGTGAGGCCTACCGACGCGGGGTGGAGCAGCTCGGTAGCTCGCTGGGCTCATAACCCAGAGGTCGCAGGTTCAAATCCTGTCCCCGCTACTGCTCACGAGGGCCCGGATCCGTCAGGATCCGGGCCCTCGTGTCATTTCCCCCGGCCGGGGCGCGGGCCAGAGGCAGCCGCCCGCCGGGAATCGGGCCGACGACCATGTGACGGCACTCACACGACGACCTGTCATCCGGTGTCAACCGGATACGGGGCGGCGGGCGTATGCCCCCTGAGAGGTGCACATGGATTCGGGAGCGATTTTTTGACCGTCGAGGAGTTCGAGGAGTTCTACGCGCAGGCGGCGGGACGGCTCACAGGACAGCTGTACGTGATGCTCGGTGACCATCACGAGGCACAGGACGTGGTGCAGGAGGCCTTCGTCAGGGGCTGGGGGCGCCGCCGCCAGCTGGACCGCGACGGCAGGCCGGAGGCCTGGATCCGTACGGTCGCCTGGCGGCTCGCGGTCAGCCGCTGGCGGGGACGCCGGCGGACCGCCGACGCCTGGCGGCGCACGGCACCCGCGACCCATGTGGAGGGGCCGGGTCCGGAGGCGGTCGCCCTCGTGGAGGCACTGCGGCAGCTGCCCCCCAAGCAGCGCCGGACGATGGCGCTGCACTACCTGTGCGATCTGACCGTCGAGCAGATCGCCGCCGAGACCTCCCTGTCCGCGAGCACGGTCAAGACCCATCTGTCCCGGGGGCGGGCCGCGCTCTCCTGCCATCTGCAGGATCCCCGCATTGAGGAGGCTCCCGATGCCTGAGTCCCACGACCCGTTGCGGTCCCTGTTCCGGGAAGCCGCCTGCGAGGCAGAGTCCCGCTCCGCGCTCCCGCCCGTCGCCGTCATCGAGCTGCGCGGGGAACGGGTCCGGCGGCGCCGGATCGCCGGCCTCGCCGTCGCCGCCGGCCTCGTCCTCGCCGGAACCGGCGCGGGACTCGCCGCGTTCCTGCCGGACAGCCCGGGCCCGGTCCTCCCGGCGAGCACTCCCTCTCCTCTGGCCCCGTCCTCCGGGCCGACCCCCACGCCGTCCACCTCGTCGTCCCCCACCCCGACGACCCTTCCGTCCTCCACTCCGACCATGAGCGCGACCCCGCCCCGCCATACGACGGAGCCGCCCGGCGCTCCCACCGGGACGACGTTCCCGGGTGCGTCCGCCACTTCCTCGCGGATGCCCGGGTAACACCCCCCCTTCGCCACTCCCCCCATCACCGCCCGCGGACCCCGGCCTTGAACCACCGGCCGGTGGTTCCGCATGCCCTCACAGGGTCAGGAGATCCCGTATGTCCGTTTCCGCCCCGCATCGGCCGGCTGCGGTCGCCGACTCGCGCACCCCCGGGCCGCGCGTCCCCGACGAGGGCCGCACCGGCGGCACCGGCGGCACCGACCGCACCGGCCACACCCGGCGCGCCCGCCGCGTCCGGCGGACACCGGGCCGTCTCGGCCCGGACGACCGCGAGGTGCTGTGGCTCTACCTGCTGACCCGCGTCGGCGTCTGGACCGTCGCGGGAGCCGTCGGCTGGCTGTTCCCCGCCGACGGCGACGCCCGCCGGCCCGCCTCGCCGCTCGCGCCCTGGCAGCAGTGGGACTGGACGCACTTCATGCACATAGCCAGGGACGGCTACTTCCCCGACCGGGCCGGACCCTGGACGGCCGGCTGGGACAACCGTGAGGCCTTCTTCCCCGGCTTCCCCCTCACGCTGCGCGCCGTCCACACCGTCGTCCCCGACTGGGCCGCGGCCGGAGCGCTGATCTCGTTCCTCGCGGGCGGCGTCGCCGTCCTGGCTCTCGCCCGCATCGCCCGCCTCCGGCTGCCCGACCAGGACGCGGGCCGCCGTACGGTGCTCTTCCTCCTGCTGTCGCCGTGCGCCGTGTTCCTCGCCGCCGGCTACACCGAGGCGCTCTTCCTGGCCCTGGCCCTGCCCGCCTGGCTGGCGGCGCAGCGGCAGCACTGGCCGACGGCCGCGGTCCTGGCCTGCCTGGCCTGTTCGGTGCGCGTCACGGGACTGTTCCTCGTGGCCGCGCTCGTCCTGCACTTCGTCCTGACCGCCCGGGGCCGCCCGGCCTGGCGCGCGGCGCCCTGGCTGTTCCTGCCCGCGCTCGCGCCCGCGCTGTACTCCTGGTACCTGCAGACGCACACCGGGGACTGGATGGCCTGGAAGCACGCCCAGGAACGCGGCTGGTACCGGGACTTCCACGCGCCGTGGGAAGCCTGGAGCAACACCTGGGAGGCCGCCTTCCACCACACCCAGCCCACCGGGTACGCGCTGATGTGGCAGGCCGAACTCCTGGCCATGCTGGTCGGCGTGGTCCTGATCACCGTGCTGGTACGCGGCCGCCGCTGGCCCGAGGCGCTCTACATGGCCCTCACCCTGTGGGCCCTGGGCACCTCCTACTGGTACACCTCGATCCCCCGTTCCACGCTGCTGTGGTGGCCGCTGTGGACAGCCCTGGCCGCCTGGAGCCTGCGCCGCCGCCGGGTGCGGTCCGCCTACCTGTACGTCGTCGGCCCGCTCGGCGTCACCGTCGCCCTCACCTTCCTCACCGGCCGCTGGGCCGGCTGAGGACGCGGTCGGCCCCCTGCTCCCCGCGCCCTGCGGCGAACGGCCCCCCGCCCGGTCCGCGGGCGCGCATACTCGGTGCATGGCCGACACCACCACAGTCGAGGTCGACACCGATGTGCACGACCGGCTCGCCGCGCTCGCCGCGGACCGCGGACTGAGCCTGCGGGCGTACCTCGCCGAACTCGCCGCCGCCCAGGAGAACGCGGCCGCGCTCGCCCGCGCGGCGCTCGCCTTCGAGAAGGCGCTCGAACGGCCCGGTTTCCGCGAGGGGTTCGCCCGCGACTTCGGCGGCCTCGCGGCCCGCCGGCCGTCCGACACCCGCACCCGGTCGTAGCGGCACCGGGCCGTCAGCCACGCAGACCGGGTCCAGCGGCGCCTTCCGGCTCGCCCGTTCGAGCGAGGCGTCCCGCCTCCGGGCCGGCGGTACGGTCGGCCAGCGCGGCCGCGGCCGCGAGGTCGTGGGTGATGAACACAGGGGCGAGGCACTTGTGTTCGCGCAGCCCGGCGAGCAGGTCGAGCACGGCTGCGCGGGTGGCGGGGTCGAGGCCGGAGGTGACCTCGTCGCAGACGAGCACCCGCGGGCGTGCGAGCAGGGCCCTGGCCGGCGCGGCGCGCTGGAGTTCCCCGCCGGAGAGCTCCCCCGGGCGGCGGCCGGCCGGACCCGCGCCCAGGCCGAGCACCTCCCTCGTCCGGGCGGCCTCCGCGCGTGCGCCCCACGCGTCGGCCCCGCGCAGCCGGACGGCCGTACGGGCCACCTGGTCGAGGACCGGCCAGTGCTCTGGAACACGTACTGCACGGCCGCCAGTTGGGTCCGGGCACGGTGCACCCGGCAGGCAGCGCCCGGCTCCTGCGGGCCCACGTACGCCCCGCCCAGCGCCGGCGCGGGCCGGCCCGCGCCATGGTGCGCGAGGCGTGCGCCTTCGCGGCCGGCGTGCCGGGCTAGGAGCGCGTCTACCGCACACGAACGTCGGCATCCCGGGCGCCGAGCGGTTCTGGCGCAGCCTGGCCACCGAGGTCCGGGACGCCCGCACGACGGGCGAGCACGGCGCCCGGCGCCCTGGGCGCTGCCGTGACTCCGGGCTGCGCCGTGACTCCGGGCTCCGCCCCGACTGCGGGGCGTGCTGTGACTCCGCCCACCCTCCCTTGACCGATCAAGGAAGGGTTACCTAAGTTCGAATCATGAGCCCGCAGCACCCCACTCCCCCCACCGGCCCGGACGACGCGTCCGGCGCGCCCGAGCTGGTCGGCTTCACCGTCGACCTGACCTCCCAGGAGGTCCTCCGGCGGGCCCAGGTGATGGAGGCCCTCGGCCCCGACTGGGACCCGATCGAGGTACTGCGCGGCGAAGAGGCGGCGTACGACCTGCTGTACTCGGGACTCGACGAGCAACAGCAGCGCGTGTACGACGACCTGGTCGCGGCCGGCGTGCTCCCCGATCGAGGACACGGCCGTGCTGCCGCTTGACCCGCAGGCCGACATCGGCCGCCGGGCCTGGGTGGCCTGCCCGAACTGCGACGACACCCGCGGGTGCGAACCGTGCGGGAAGCGCGGCGCCTGCTCCGCGCACTGGCGCTACCTGCTCTCCAACACGGGCAGCCTGCTCCACCTGCAGTGCCCGGGCTGTACCCACGTCTGGGTGCACGAGAGCGGCTTCGGCGCGACCCGCACCACCCTGTGGAGCCGTCTCACCGGCGGCCTGTCCCACCCCTGACCCACCCCGGACCCGGCTCCGGCCCGCCCCGCGGCGGTCGAGGGGCCGGGCCCGCGGGAGGTGCCTATCCTCGTAGAAGGGGCTGCTCCGAGCCCTGGAGGACGGCTGTCATGACCGA
This sequence comes from Streptomyces sp. NPDC029164, assembly GCF_055563995.1. Taxonomy (NCBI): domain Bacteria; kingdom Bacillati; phylum Actinomycetota; class Actinomycetes; order Kitasatosporales; family Streptomycetaceae; genus Streptomyces; species Streptomyces sp. NPDC029164. Next base: position 94,921 of record NZ_JBVHWW010000023.1, read on the forward strand.
GGCGAGCGAAGCGGCCCAGGCGGACCGCACCCTGAAGGCCCGGCACCGCGCGATGTGGGCGCAGGGCGACTACCCCTCCGTGGTCTCCCACGTCATCCCGGAGCTCGGGGCCCGGCTCGTGCGGGAGTGCGGCGTCAGCCAGGGCGACCGGGTCCTCGACGTCGCGGCGGGTTCCGGCAACGCGGCCATACCGGCGGCTCTGGCCGGGGCCGACGTGGTGGCCTCCGACCTCACCCCCGAGCTGCTGGAGATCGGGCGGCACCTGGCCGCCGTACGCGGCGCCCGGCTGGAGTGGCGGGAGGCGGACGCCGAGGCCCTGCCCTTCGCGGACGGGGAGTTCGACATCGTCATGTCGTGCGTCGGCGTCATGTTCGCCCCGCACCACCGGGCCGCCGCCGAGGAGATGCTGCGTGTCTGCCGCTCCGGCGGCACGATCGGGCTGGCCAACTGGACCCCGCAGGGCTTCGTGGGCCGGATGTTCGCCACGATGAAGCCCTTCGCTCCCCCGCCGCCGCCCGGCGCCCAGCCGCCGCCCCTGTGGGGGGACGAGGAACACGTCCACGAGCTGCTGGGCGACGCGGTGACCGACGTCGACGCCCGCCGCGAGACGGTCCGTGTGGACCGCTTCGCGCGGCCCGCGGACTTCCGGGAGTTCTTCAAGGCCTGCTACGGGCCGACGATCGCCGTCTACCGCGCCGTCGCCGGCGATCCGGACCGGGTCGCCGCCCTGGACGCCTCGCTCGACTCCCTCGCCGCCGAGCACACCGTGGACGGCGTCATGGAGTGGGAGTACCTCCTGCTGACCGCCCACCGCCGGGGCTGATCGGCCCCCTGGCCGGCCCGGTCTCCCGCCCGGTTTCCCGCCTGGTGTCCCGCCCGGTGTCCCGCCGGGTCAGTCGACGGCCGGGTGCGCTTCCGGGTGGGCGTCCCACCACTCCTTGTGGAAGGGGTTGTTGTCCACGTTGGCCAGGTAGGCGCGGGCCGCGGCCCGGTAGAGCAGTTCCGCCTGCCCGGCCGACAGCGCCGAGCGGTTCCAGGCCAGCCGGATGCGCCCCGTGATGGGGGTGCCCACGAGCGGGCGCATCACCGTGCCCTCCCCCGGCGGCGCCGTCGGCTGGCAGAGCGAGACCGCGCGGCCCGCGGCGATCAGGTCGTGCTGCATCTTGCGGTCGGTGATCCGGTAGCGCAGTGACGGACTGAAACCGGCCTTCGCGCAGGCGGCCACGAGCGCCTCGGGGCCGCCGTCGTCGTCCTCGACCAGGGTCAGCCAGGGCTCGTCGGCGAGGTCCGCCAGGTCGATGCGGTCGAGGCCCGCCAGGGGGTGCTTCGCCGACAGCCGGATGCAGAAGGGCTCCTTCGGGATCAGCGTTCTGGCCAGGGTCCCCTCCGGCAGCGGGACCTCGTGGTCGTTGACCTCTCCGTAGACGATGGCGTCGTAGCGCCCGGCGCCGAGCATCCGGGTCAGCGCGGTCACCGAATCCTCCAGGTCCACGGCGATCTCCCGGCCGGACATGGACAGGTCGGTCTGGGCGAGCAGGCCGTCGAGCAGCACGAGCAGGATGCAGCCCAGGCGCAGCGGGCCACCGGAGGACAGGGCGCGCGCGTCCGCTCCCAGGGCGTCCATCTCGCTGAGCACGCGCCGCGCCCTGGCCAGGACGAACTGCCCCAGCGCGGTGGGTTCCACCCCGCCCCGGCCGCGTACGAACAGCTCGCCGCCCGTGACCTGTTCGATGCGCCGCAGCTGTGCGGAGAGTGCCGGCTGGGAGACACCGAGCCGCCGCGCCGCGCCCCCCAGACTGCCCGCCTCCGCGATCCGGCAGACGGCTTGCAGATGCCTCAACTCCAGCCGCATCCGGGCAGCGTACGCAGCCGGCCGTCCCGGCACCATAACGCGGGCCTTATGCCGGCCGGGATGTCCCATTCTCGTCATGTCCACGCTCATACTCGGCCGCGAACGAACACTCATCCCCGACCCCCCACGATCGGAGTGGACGTTGCAGCCCAGAAGATGGACGGCGGCCGTGGCGGCGATGGCGCTGACCGCAGGACTCGCCGGCACCCTGGCCGGAACGGCATCGGCGGCGCAGCAGGCGCAGCCCGCACCCTCCCCGAAGGACACACCGGCCGCACGTGCGGTCGCGGCGGCCGACCAGGCCGTCGACAGCGGTCTCGACTCCCTGGTCAACTCCTCCCAGGAACAGTACGAAAGGCGTCTCGTCACCCCCTGGGTGAAGGACCTCTACTCCGTCTCGTACGAGCGCAGCTACCGCGGCCTGCCGGTCGTCGGCGGCGACGCGGTCGTGCTGGCGGACGGCTCCGGCAAGGTGCGCGCCCTCCAGTCCGCCTCCTCCGTACGGATCGACGTGGCGACCCGCGCGTCGGTCTCCGCCAAGGACGCCGAGTCCACCTCGCGGTCGAGGCTGGCCTCGGTCGACAAGGTCGAGAGCAGCCGGCTCGTCGTCCGGCTCAAGGACGACAAGCCGGTGCTGGCCTGGGAGACCGTGCTGAGCGGCCGTACCAAGACCGCGCCCAGCAGGCTGCACGTCTTCGTGGACGCGCGGACCGGCGCCTTCGTCGACAGCTACGACGACGTGGTGGCCGGCTCCGGCAACAGCAAGTGGAACGGGCCGGGACCGGTCTCCATCGACACCACCAACTCGGGTTCCACGTACACGCTGCGCGACCCGAACCGGCCCGGCCTCAGCTGCGCGGACCACGGCAACGGCTCGGTCTTCACCAAGTCCTCCGACTCCTGGGGCACCGGCAACCCCACGAGCAAGGAGACCGGCTGCGTCGACCTGATGTTCGCGGCGCAGAAGCAGTGGGACATGCTCTCCCAGTGGCTCGGCCGCAACGGCATCAGCGGCAACGGCCGCGGCTTCCCGGGCAAGGTCGGCCTGAACGACCTCAACGCCTACTGGGACGGCAGCTCGGTCACCATCGGGCACAACAGCGCCAACGAGTGGATCGCCGGCGTGGACGTGGTGGCCCACGAGTACGGGCACGCCATCGACTCCAACACCCCCGGCGGCACCAGCGGCCAGGAGTCCGGCCTCGGCGAGGGCACCGGCGACATCTTCGGCGCGCTGACCGAGGCGTACATCAACCAGCCGGCCCCGTACGACACACCCGATTACACCGTCGGTGAGGTCATCAACCTCCAGGGCCGGGGCCCGATCCGCAACATGTACAACCCGCCGGCCGTCAACAACGACCCGGCCTGCTACAGCTCCGCGATACCCGGCACCGAGGTGCACGCGGCCGCCGGACCGCTGAACCACTGGTTCTACCTGCTGGCCGAGGGCAGCAGCCCGGGCGGCGGCAAGCCGAACAGCCCGACCTGCAACCAGTCCACGGTCACCGGGGTCGGCGTCCAGAACGCCGGCAAGATCTTCTACGGCGGCATGCTGCTCAAGACGAGCGGCATGTCCTACAAGAAGTACCGCACGGCGACGCTGAACTCCGCGAAGTCCCTCGACGCCACCTGCGATCTCTTCAACAAGACCAAGAGCGCCTGGGACGCGATCAGCGTGCCCGCCCAGTCCGCGGACCCGACCTGCACCCCGAGCGGCCAGAACAACGACTTCTCGATGGCGCTGAACCCCTCGTCGGGCACCGTCCAGCAGGGCGGTACCGTCACCACGACCGTCGGCACCACCGTCACCACCGGCACCGCCCAGTCGGTGACGCTGACCGCGAGCGGTCTGCCGGCCGGGGTGAGCGCCTCCTTCAATCCCGCCACCGTGCAGTCCGGCCAGTCCTCCCTACTGACCCTGACCGCCACCGCCAACGCGGCGCCCGGCGCGTCCACCGTCGTCGTCAGGGGACAGGGCGCCGCCCTCTCCCACACCGTCGATTACACGCTCAACGTCGGCGGAACCCAGCCCGGCAACGACCCGCCGGACATCAGCGTCGCCAACGTGCAGGCGCACCTGGCCCAGTTCGGCACCATCGCGTCCCAGAACGGCGGCCACCGCCGTGCCGGCAGCGCGGGCTACACCCAGTCCCTGGCCTACGTGAAGGGCAAGCTGCAGGCCGCCGGCTACACCGTCACCGAGCAGAACTGCACCTCCTGCACCTACCCGTCGAACAACCTGATCGCCGACTGGCCGGGCGGCCCCGCCGACCAGACCGTCATGTTCGGCGCCCACCTCGACGGCGTCTCGGCCGGCCCCGGCATCAACGACAACGGCTCGGGCTCCGCGACCCTGCTGGAGAACGCCCTCGTCCTCGCCCAGAAGAACCCCACGATGACCAAGCACGTGCGCTTCGCCTGGTGGACCGACGAGGAGCAGGGCCTCAACGGCTCCGAGTTCTACGTCAACCAGCTGAGCGGCGCCCAGCGCGCGGCCATCAAGGGCTACTACAACTTCGACATGGTCGGCTCCACCAACGGCGGCTACTTCATCAACAACGTCAACTCCGCGACCGCCGCCCCGCTCAAGGCGTACTGGACCTCGCTGAACCTCGCCCCCGAGGAGAACACCGAGGGCCAGGGCCGCAGCGACGACTACTCCTTCCAGCAGGGCGGCATCCCCACCTCCGGCTACGCGGCCGGGGCCAGCGCCCGCAAGACCTCGGCGCAGGCCGCGAAGTGGGGCGGCACGGCCAACGCCGCCTACGACCCCTGCTACCACAGCTCCTGCGACACCACGAACAACATCAGTGCCACGGTGCTGGACCGCAGCGCCGACGGCGTCGCCCACGCCGTGTGGAAGCTGGCCGTCGGCGGTGAGAGCCCCGCGCAGGACTTCTCCATCGGCGTCAGCCCGTCCGCGGGCAGCGCGGCCCCCGGCGGTTCCACCACCGCCACGGTGAACACCGCCACCGTGAGCGGCGCCGCCCAGACCGTCGCCCTGTCCGTCACCGGCGCGCCGGCCGGCGTGAGCGCCACGCTGAGCCCCGCGTCCGTACAGTCCGGCAGTTCCTCCACCCTGTCCGTCCAGGTCGGCGCGAGCACCGTGCCGGGTACCTACACCCTGACGGTCACCGGCTCCGGCACCGTCAGCCACAGCACCACCTACACGCTGACCGTCACCGGCGGCGGCAGCTGCACGCCGCGCCGGCTCGTGGTCAACGGCGGCTTCGAGAACGGCGCGAGCCCGTGGAGCGCGACCGCGGGCGTCATCACCAACCAGTCCGGACAGGCCCCGCACGGCGGCAGCTACAAGGCATGGCTGAACGGGTACGGGTCCACCCACACCGACAGTGCCTCGCAGTCGGTCGCCGTCCCGTCGGGCTGCTCCTCGTACCGGCTCTCGTTCTTCCTCCACATCGACACGGACGAGGACGAGAACGTCGTCTACGACCGCTTCACCGTCTCCGTCGCCGGCCAGACGCTGGCGTCCTTCTCCAACCTGGACGCGAACTCCGGCTACGCCGAGAAGTCCTACGACCTCTCCGCCTTCGCCGGCCAGACCGTCACCCTGAAGTTCGGCGGCGTGGAGGACCAGTCCCTCCAGACCTCCTTCGTCGTGGACGATGTCGCCCTCCAGGTGAGCTGACGCCCACCCGGCCCTCCGGTGTCCGGGCCGGCCCCCAGGCGGGGGGGGGGGGGGCGGGAGGATAAAAGAGTGTTCGAAGGTGAGTGGGGGTTATCGCGCAGGAGACGCCGGGAGGATGGGNNNTACGTACCCCCCCCCCCCCCCCCCCCCCCCCCCCCCCCCCCCCCCCCCCCCCCCCCCCCCTTCCCCCCCCCCCCCCCCCCCCCCCCCCCCCCCTCCCCCAACGCCTGCCGTGCCCTGCGGCCCCGGGCTCCGGGGCCTCAGGATCCGGTGGTCACGCGGAGCCGCCCCGGGCGAACTCGGCTTCGAGCACCTCGGTGAAGAGGCCGATCGGGTCGCTCCAGTCGCCGTTGAGGCTCTGGGAGACCAGGTGCTCGCCGTCGCGGGTGCCGTAGGTGTAGCAGAACGATCCGGTGAAGGCGCCTCCCATGCCCCAGACCGTCGCACCGGAGGACAGGTCCACCGAGGCCACGCCGAGGCCGTAGGAGGTGCTGGGGATCCACTTGCCCTCGGGGGTGGGGAACACCGTGAACATCTCACCTTGCTGGGCGGGCGGCAGCAGCCGGCCGGCCAGCAGCGCGCCGAAGAACCGGTTCAGGTCACCGACGGTGGAGACCATGCCGCCGGCCGTCCAGGCGAAGCTGGCATCGATCTCGGTCACGTCGTGGATCTCGGCGTCGGGCGCGGGCAGGTGGTTCTTGCTGTAAAGCCGGGTGTGCGGCCCGCGCAGCTCGTGCTGGTCACCGCCCGGCAGGTAGGTCCCGGTCAGGCCGAGCGGGCGGACGATGCGCTCGTCGAGCTCGTCGGCGTAGCTCCGGCCGGTGGCCTTCTCGATGATCAGGCCGCACAGGACGTAGCCGGTGTTGCTGTAGATCCAGCCCTCGCCCGGTGCGAAGTCGGGGGCGTGGGCCATCGCGACCTCCACCAGCTGCTCCGGGCGGAACGTGTCGTAGCGGTGCTCCAGGAACGCCGGGCCGTAGTGCCGGGAGGTCAGCGCTTCGTCCTGGGCGTAGTTGAAGAGTCCGCTGGTCATGCCGAGCAGCTGGCGGAGGGTGATGCCGCCGCCGTCGTTGCCGTTGCCCCGGACCAGGCCCGGCAGCCACTCCTCGACGGTGTCGTCCAGGCCGAGCCGGTGCTCGGCCGCCAGCTGGAGGAGGAGGGTGGCCGTGAAGGTCTTGGTGGTGCTGCCGATGCGGAACTGCTCCTGCGGCAGCCGCGCGCGCCCGGACGCCTTGTCCGCCACGCCCGCCGCGGCGAACCAGCTTCCCGTGCGGTCCTGGACCTCGGCGGCCATCCCGGGAAGGCCGCTCTCGCTCACGGCCCGGTCCAGGACCTCCTGTACGGCCGCGCGTGAACTCATCCTCTGGGGAACGGACTTGGTCATCTCGGTCTCCTCGATGCGGCTCCGGCGTTCTTCCCGAAGGGAAAAACGCTACGCCGCGGGGCCCGGGCGGCGCTGGCCCGCTCCCGGCCAACATCGAGGGCGACCTGGGCAGCCGGACGGATTCGCCCTCTTTCTCCCCGCGGCTTCAGCTGCTACGGGAGGTCCGGGGGCGACCGGGCCGGCGGCCCGTGGTCACCGCGAGGTGCCGCTCCGGCCCCGCTCGGGGGCGATCATGGCGGTCATGCCGAGGTCCAGCTCCGCGCCGTCGACGAGCAGCGCCTCGATCGAGCGGGTACGCGGGTCGATGTCGGCCTCCATGCCCTCACCGCGGTAGTGGGGGTAGCCGGAGGCGCCGGTCTCCCCGGTGGCCTCGACCGTGGCCGCGCGCAGGGCCCTGTCCGCGGCGGAGGCACCGCGCAGGTTCTCGATGTGTTCGGGCACCAGCAGGATCTGGAAGCTCTGCGGCTCAGTGGTCATGGCCCGAAGCTACCGGATCAGGTGCCCCGGAGCGGGCGCTCACACGCCCCACCTCGTACGCTCTCCAGGACCCACGGACGCGAACGAAGAGGCAACACCATGAGCGGCGATTCCCCGAGCAAGATCCTCCTTGTGGCGAAGGACCGCACCCTCCGGACCCTGCTGGAGCGGCTCCTCGCGGGCCGGGGGTTCGCCGTGGTCGACGGCGGGAGCGGGGTGGACACCGTCGCGCTGCTGGGCAGCGCCGGTCCGATCGCCCTGGTGATCTGCGAGCGCACCGGCCCGGGGCTGGACGAGGTGGCGCTGTTCGAGGAGATCCGCCGCCACCCCGACCACGGGCGCGTGCCGATCCTGGCGCTTCCGCCGGCGGACCCGGAGTGCACGGTCCGCGCCCTGGAGGCCGGGGTGAGCGACTGCCTCGCGAAGCCGTTCCACCCCACCGAGTTCCTGGCTCGCGTCGAGCGGCTGGCCCGGCCGGCCGCGGCCTGATTCCGCTCTTCGGTCTCCGGCCCGTCGTCGGGATCCGGCCGGTCCGGGCCGGGGAGTGCGATTGGCCGGAGATCGCCCTGGTCCGGGCCGCCCGGGGTTCCTACGATTCGGGCACCCGGTCTTCACCAACCGGGAATTGTCAGGGACATGCCCAGATTCCCCTTCCTGGGCCTGCCCCGTTCCATCCTGCACACCGGTCTGTGACGACCCGGCCCCGCTCTGGCCGGCCGCACCCCCCACCTTCCGGCGCACGGGCACACCGCCCGCGCGCTGCCCGGTACCGAAGCAGTGGATCGGAGAACCATGTCCGGTGGATTCCTCGTGAGCGGCGCGATCGGCGCCCTGCTCACCGCCACCCTGCCCACGCACACCACGCCGTCCGCCATCGTGGACCCGCCGCCCGACCGCATCGTGATCGAGGTCGCGACCGTCAACGGATCCGGGTGTCCCAAGGACACCGCGGAGGTCGCGGTGTCCCAGGACAACACCGCCTTCACCGTGACCTACAGCCAGTACCTGGCCCAGGTCGGCGGCGGCGCCCCGCCCACCGCGGCGCGCAAGAACTGCCAGCTCAGCCTGATCGTGCACGTGCCGCACGGCTTCACCTACGCGGTCGCCAGTGCCGACTACCGCGGCTACGCCTCGCTCGCCCCGGGCGCGAAGGCCACCGAGAAGGCCTCGTACTACTTCCAGGGCTCGCCGGACACCGCCGCGCGCACCCACAACTTCAGCGGGCCGCAGGAGGACAACTGGCAGGCCACCGACGTGACCGACTGGGCCCAGCTGGTGTGGGCGCCGTGCGGCGTGCAGCGCAACTTCAACATCAACACCGAGCTGCGCGTCACCAGAGGCACCTCGTCCCCCTCGTCCACCAGCTACATGACGATGGACTCCACCGACGGCAGCATCAACACGATCTATCACCTCGCCTGGAAGCAGTGCCCCGGCAAGTGATCCGACCCGGCCGCCTCCCCCTGCGCGTGCGCGCGCAGCGGGGGGCGGTACCCGCGTTCCCGGACCAGGTGGGCGATGAGTTCGGTGAAGGCGCGGGACGCGGCGCTCTCGTAGGCGCTCTCGCGGCGCAGCAGCGTGACCGTGCGGGACGGCAGGGCGGGGTCGAGCGGGACGGGACGCAGGTACGGGTGGTCTTCGGTGACCGCGGCGGGCAGGACGGTGGCCAGTGAGGTGCGCCGGACGATCTCCGTGAGGGCTTGGACGGAGTTCGCCTCGACCTCGATGGGCGGCCGGACGCCGTGGGCGGCGAGGTAGGCGTCGACGTGCCCGCGGGTGGCGAAGTCCCCGCTGAGCAGGGCCAGTCGGCGCGCCGCCAGATCGCGTACGGACAGCGGTCCCGGATCCGCGTCGGCGGCGGCGACCAGGGCGAGGGCCTCCGTGAACAGGGGCGTCGCCGCGAGGCCCGGCAGGTGCGGCCCCCGGAAGGCGAGTCCGAGGTCGTGGTCGTCGGCGAGCAGGCCCGCTTCGATGCGGTCCTGGGGCATCTCCCGTACCTCCAGGGTGATCCCGGGGTGGGCCGTGTGGAGCGCGGCGACGAGCGGGCCGACGAGGTACGCGGTGAAGGTGGGGGTCAGCGCGAGGCGCAGGTGGCCACGGGAGAGGTCGGCGAGGTCCAGGACCGCCCGCTCGGCGGCGGCGAGTTCCCGTAGGGCGGAGCGCGCGTGGTGGACGTACGTCGCGCCGGCGTCGGTGAGCCGGACGGCGCGTCCGGTGCGGTCCAACAGCTGGGCGCCCACGGTCCGTTCGAGCTGCTTCACCTGCTGGGACAGGGTGGGCTGGGAGATCCGCAGTTCCTCGGCGGCGCGGGTGAAGCTGCCGTGTTCGGCCACGGCGATCAGATAGCGCAGGTGACGCAGTTCCAGAGCCATGCCACGACTATAGATGGCATCGATGGCAGACAGGGGTTTTGCGTCTTGGACACAATAGACGCAGCTCATGCATGGTGGAGCACGTCAAGCCCCCAGGGGCACGTCCCATCGACGGGAGTGACCGTGCAGGACCTTTCGGACGGCGTCGCACGCTTCCGGCGCGAGGTGTTTCCGGCGAAGGCGGAGCTCTTCGCCCGGCTCGCCGGTACGCACCGGCCGACGACCCTCTTCATCGGCTGCTCCGACGCCCGCGTGGTGCCGGAGCTGATCACCCAGAGCGAGCCGGGCGAGCTGTTCGTCGTCCGCACCGCCGGGAACCTCGTCCCCGCGTACGCACCGGGCCCGGACGGGGTGACGGCCAGCATCGAGTACGCCGTCGCCGTCCTCGGTGTCACCGGTGCCGTCGTGTGCGGGCACTCCGCCTGCGGGGCGATGACCGCCCTGGCCGAGGGCACGGACCTGGGCGCGGCCCCCTCGGTCGCCGGCTGGCTGCGGCACGCGGACGCCTCGGTGGCCCGAACGGCCGGCGCGGGCCCGGACCGGGTGTCCGCCCTGGTCCGCGAGAACGTACGCGCCCAGCTCGCGAACCTGGCCACCCACCCCTCGGTCGCCCGCGCCCAGGCCGCGGGAACCCTCACCCTGCGCGGGTGGGTCTACGACATCCGCTCCGGCGATGTCGCGGAGGTCGGCCCCGTCGCCGGCCGCCGGGCCGCGCTCACCCCGCGAACCGCCTGACCCCCTGCATCCCCCCGCCCCCGCTGCCGCCTCTGCCCCCTCTGCCCCTCATCGCAGTCAGGACGTCCCGCCATGCCGCACGCCCAGTTCGACCCCACCGCACGCCAGGCCCTGGCCGTCACCGTCGTCGACGCCAAGACCCGCAAGGACCTCACCTGGCAGCAGCTCGCCGACACCGCCGGCCTGTCGGTCGCGTTCGTCACCGCCGCCCTGCTCGGCCAGCACCCCCTGCCCGAGCCCGCGGCGCACGCGGTGGCCGATCTGCTGGGCCTCGACGGGGACGCGGCGCTGCTCCTGCAGACGATCCCCGCCCGCGGACCGGTGACCGGCGGCGTCCCTACCGATCCGACCGTCTACCGCTTCCACGAGATGCTCCACGTGTACGGGACCACCCTGAAGGCCCTGGTCCACGAGCAGTTCGGCGACGGCATCATCAGCGCGATCAATTTCAGGCTGGACGTCAGGAAGGTGGCCGACCCGGAGGGCGGCGAGCGCGCCGTCATCACGCTCGACGGCAAGTACCTCCCGACGAAGCCTTTCTGACGCAGCTGGTCTGACGCAGCCGCTCTGACGCAGCCGCTCTGAGCAGGCCTTCCGACGAACGCCGCAGAGCCTCCGGCCCGGTCGGGCGGGAGGCTCTGCGAGGTCGTGTTCGGTGCCCACGGCGCCGGCCCGTCGGGCCGGCGCACGCCGGTTGTACGGTGGATCCGCGGATCCGGGTGGAACAAGCCGGGGCCCCGTGGGCACTCGCGCAGGCGTCTGAGGCCCCGGCTCGCACAAGGGGACTCCGTCAGCTGCCGGCGGAGACGTTGCCCGACAGGACCGGGATGTTGTCCAGGATGTGCGAGAGCGGCTCGTCGCCCTTGGCCTGGGTGGAGTTCTCGGTGCACTGCTGGTTCTGCGGGTTCGACAGGACCGGGATGTCCTGGACGCCGACGTTGACCGCGGCAAGGATGTTCTGGAGGTTCAGCTTCGCAGGCAGGCCGATGCAGGGCTTGTTCAGAGTGCCCTGGACCACGCTGAGCTGCGGGCTCAGGTCGCCGTGCGTCTTCTGGTTGCCGTAGACCTGCTGGGCACCGTTGCCGTTGACGGTGGTGACCCCCTGGTCGTTGCCGATGGCCATGGCCGGGGCGGCCAGGGCGGCGCCCGCACCGACGATGGATGCGGTGACGGCGGCGGTGGCCATAATCTTCTTCAGCATCAGTGGTCCTTATGTCGCACGAGTGCGTGATGGGTGAGCGCCTTGATCAACGCCCGAGGCGACGACGGGTTCCTCTGCTTCACCCGATCGGCCGCTCCCCCGCCTCGGGGCCGCGTACGGCCAGGCTCAGCTCGACGACGTAGTGCTCCTCCACCCGGCCGTCCGGGAAGTCGCGCATGAGCAGCGCGCGTTCCTCGGCGAGGAAGGCGTCCGTGCCGGGCTCGCCGACGAGGAAGAGCGAGTGCGTGGACAGCTTGGCCAGATGGGTGTCGACGGGGACGCGGCGCGACCACGTCAGGCGGCGGACGGTGAAGCGCAGCCCCTCCTGCGAGCGGGCGCGCTCGTTGATGTACCAGCCCGGGCCGAACCGCTCCTCGATGCGCGCCTGCTGATCCGCGATCCAGCCGACGGCGACGTCCGGGTCGTTGTGCCAGACCGCCAGCGCCCCGCCGGGCCGCAGCACGCGCAGCGCCTCGGGGACGGAGCGGGCCGGGTCGGTCCAGTGCCAGGACTGTGCGTACGTCAGCAGGTCCAGGCAACCGGAGGCCAGCGGCAGCCGGTTGCCGTCCGCGCGGACGAGCGGGATCCGGGGGCTGCGGCGCCGGAACTCGGCGGCCATGCCCTCGCCCGGCTCCACCCCGATCACGCGGGCCCCGCGCGCCTCCAGCAGGGCGGTGGCGATTCCCGTACCCGCCCCGACATCGGCGACCCGGGCTCCGGCCAGCGGAAAGCCGGCCAGTGCCGCCAGCGTGTCGAAGAGCGCGGGCGGGTACGACGGGCGATGGTCTGCGTAGCGCGCGGCCGCGGCGCTGAATGAACGAGCACGGGATTCGGTCGTCATGTCGTTCATGATGCCGAGGGTCGCGGCCGCTGTGGAACAGGGCGCGGAGAGGCGGGTCGGCGCGTGGTGGCCGCACGGTACGTCACGGAACTGGTCGGGGCGCTGGAGCGGAACGCGGGGCGGCCCGCGCTCGGGGCCGGCCCGCTCGTCCTGGAGTCCCAGGAGGTCCTGGACGGCGCCTCCCGGCTGGCCGGGGTGCTCGCCGAGGCGGGGATCGGGCGCGGTTCGGGGCTGGCGTGCGTGGCGGGCACGAACCGGCCGGAGGTGCTTTTGGTACGGATCGCCGCGCATCTGCTGGGTGCGCGGCTGACGCAGGTGCTCACCGGACCGGCCCTCTACGGGCTGGACTTCATCCTGCGGGACTGCCGGCCGGACCTGGTGGTGCACGATGTCGCCGTGCCCCGCACGGGGGCGCCGCGGCTCGCCCTGGACGAGCTGCTCCGGCGGGCCGCTCGCCACGAGGCCGCGGCGGTGTCCGTGGCGGCGCGGGAGGACGACGTGGCGCGGGTGACGTACACCGGCGGGACCACCGGGCGGCCCAAGGGGGTGGCCTCCACCTTCGGGGCGATGGCCGCACGGAACGCCGTCCACGCGCAGGGCTGGGCGGATGCGGTGTACCTGTCGGTCACCTCGCTGGCGCAGCGCTCGGGCGGCCGATGCCTGGAGCAGTTGCGCGCCGGGGGGCGGGTGGAGATCCTCGACCCCTTCGGGACCCGGGAGTTCGCGGCCGCCTGCCAGCGGCTGGCGCCGGTGTCCACGTACCTGACGACCTCGATGGTGTACCGGCTGCTGGGCGACCCGGGGACGGCCCACGGTGTGCCCGGGCTGGAGACGGTCTCGTACGGGGATTCCCCCGTCCACCCCGAACGGCTGCGGAAGGCGGTGACCCGCTGGGGCGGCCGGTGGCAGCAGGGCTACGGCACGAACGAGGCGGCGGTGATCTGCCGCCTGTCCCCCGCCGACCACGAGGCGGCGGTGGCCGGGCGGCCCGAGCTGCTGGCCTCCGTCGGGCGGCCGGTCGCGGGGGTGGAGGTCGAGGTACGGGACGAGCGGGGCACGGCGGTGGCGGCCGGTGGCACGGGCGAGGTGTGGGTGCGGTCGGCGGCGATGATGGCCGGGTACTGGGGCCGGCCCGGGCTGACGGACGGGGTGATGCGGGACGGATGGCTGCGGACCGGGGACCTCGGACACCTCGGCGCGGACGGCTACTTGTACCTCGACGACCGGGTCGAGGACGTGGTGATGGTCGACGGGGACAACGTGTACTGCGTGCCAGTCGAGGCGGCGCTCACCCGCCATCCGGCCGTGGCGCAGGCCGTGGTGGTGGGCCGGCACAGCGAGCTCACCGGCGAGGAGGTGTGCGCGTTCCTGGTGCCGGCGACGGGGTGGCCGCCCGGCGCGGGCGTGGCCTCTGAGGTCTGTGACCTGGTGGAGAAGGAGCTGGCCCCGGCGCACCGGCCCACCGCGGTGTTCTGGGAGCGGACGATCCCGCTGACCGCGCGGGGCAAGCCGGACAAGCGCCGGCTGCGGGAACGCGCGGCCGCCACCGGCGCCGATGCCGAGGGCGGCAGCAGAGGCAGCGGTGGACGGGCGTAGCCGACGGGCCCCTTAGGGGGTGTCTTGCCGATCGTGCCGGGCCCGATCGGCAAGACACTGCCTAGTGCCGGGCGGCGGCGTAGGTCCAGAACGCGCGCATCACCTCGGGCGGGGTCGGGCCGGTCAGTTCCCGCTGGGTGAGCAGAACGGTGACCGTCCCGGTGGCGGGGACCACGTGCGCGGCGGTGCCGGTGCCGCCGATCCAGCCGTACCGGCCCGTAACGTTCCACGGGTCGATGCGGGCCACGTCGACCGAGCCGCCGAATCCCCAGCCCTGGCCCTCCAGGAACAGGGTGGCCTCCTCGCGCTGGCGCGCGGTGAGGTGATCGGTGGTCATCTGCCGTACGGACTCCGGCGAGAGCAGCCGCCCGCCCCCGTACGAACCCTCCGCGAGCAGCATCCGGCCGAAGGCGAGCAGGTCGTCGGCGGTGGAGACCAGACCGCCGCCGCCGGACGGGAACGCGGGGAGGCTGCTCCACTGGCCGTCGGGCGCGTCGACCCGCTCCAGGGCGCCGCCGTCGGAGGCGGCGCGGTAGGAGCTGGTGAACCGGTGGCGCTGCTCCGGCGGTACGGCGAAGGCGGTGTCCCGCATGCCGAGCGGCTCGAAGAGGCGCTCGGCCAGGAAGACCTCGAAGGGCTGCCCGCTCGCGCGGGAGACGAGCACCCCGAGGATGTCCGAGCAGGTGTTGTAGAGCCAGGCCCGTCCCGGCTGGTGCAGGAGCGGGATGCCCGCCAGGATCGCCGTCCACTCGTCCGGCGCCGCGACCTGCCCGGGGTGCGGCGGCCCCTGCTTGAGCTCGCTGAACAGCGGGGCCACGGCGGGCAGCGAGAAGTCGGCGGGGAAGCCGTAGCCGGCGCGGAAGGTGAGGAGATCGGCGACGGTGATCGGGCGGTCGGCGGGAACCACGTCGTCGACGGGTGAGGACGGGGTACGGACGACCACCGGCGCCGCGAGTTCCGGCAGCCAGCGCGCCACGGGGGCGTCGAGGCCGAGCAGGCCCTCCTCGATCAGCACCATGGTCGCCGCGGCGGTCAGCGGCTTGGTGACCGAGGCGATCCGGAAGAGGGAGTCGCGCTCCATCGGGGCGGTGCCGGACGTGTCGAGGGAGCCGACGGCCGCGACCTCCACGTCGTCTCCGTGGGCCACCAGGCCCACGGCGCCGGGCAGGAATCCGTCACCGACACGGGTCTCCAGGAGACTGCGCAGGTCGCTCATGGTCCACCTTCTCGTACGTGCGGATGCTCGTAGGGAAGACTGCTGCCGGGCCGCGCGTTCATCGGTCCGACACGCATCGGTCCGACACGCATCGGCCCGACACGACCACGGTCATCGCCGAACCACGGTCGCTAGGCGGCCGGGACCACCGAGGCCCTTATGGCCGCGGCCCACTCCTGCAGCAGGGCGGCGTGCCGGATCCGCTCCGCGTCGGAGAGGCGGCCCTCGGCGCGGGCGAAGAGACAGCGGATGTCGGCGTTGATCTCGGCGAGGGAACGTTCGGCTGCGGGGTGGTCGTCACGGGTGGGGCTCACGTGATCAAGAGTAGTCGCGGGGTGTGACAGCCGTGGACCATGTCCGTCATGCGGACGCCCCGTCAGTCCGCGGTCCGGGCGGCCCGGAACTGGAGGTAGCGGCGCTCCGGAACGCTGAGGGTGAGTCCGGCGGCCTTCGCGTAGGCGGCGCGCGCCGCCGCCCGGTCACCCGCCATCTCCAGCAGGTGGGCCCGTACGGCCTCCAGGCGGTGGTGGCCCGCGAGGCGGTCGTCCTCGTCCAGGGCGGCGAGCAGCGCGAGGGCCGGCCGGGGCCCGTGCACCATGGCCACCGCGACGGCGTGGCCGAGGCGCTCCACGGGGCCGGGGACCAGCCGCATCAACACCTCGTACAGGGCGAGGATCTCCGCCCAGTCGGTGTCCTCGTCGCTCGCCGCCTCGTCGTGCACGGCCGCGATGGCGGCGCGCAGCTGGTAGGGGCCGAGCGGGGCGTGCGTGAGGGCGTCGCTGACCAGGGCGACCCCCTCGGTGATGGCCGCGCGGTCCCAGCGGGTGCGGTCCTGCTCGGCGAGGGGGACGAGGCTGCCGTCGGGCGCGGTGCGGGCGTCGCGACGGGCGTCGGTGAGCAGCATCAGGGCGAGCAGGCCGGCGACCTCGCCGTCGGCCGGCAGCAGGACGTGGACGGCGCGGGTGAGGCGGATCGCCTCGGCGGCGAGGTCGGCGCGCCGCAGATCGCGGCCGGAGGTGGCGGTGTAGCCCTCGTTGAAGATCAGGTAGAGCACCTGGAGCACGTCGGCGAGCCGCTCGGCGCGGTCAGGGGCGCGATGCGGGTCCCGGTCCGCGCCCCGGCCCGGAGCCTGGTGGTCCTGGTCCCGGCCGTCGTGCGGGACGCCGAACGGTGCCTCCGAGGCCTTGATGCGCCGTTTCGCCCGGCTGATGCGCTGCCCCATCGTGGCCTCGGGAACGAGGAAGGCGCGGGCGATCTCGGCGGTGGTGAGGCCGCCGACGGCGCGCAGGGTGAGGGCGATCCGGGCCTCGGCGGACAGTTCGGCGTGGCAGCAGAGGAAGAGCAGGGCGAGGGTGTCGTCCTCGGCGGGCGTGCGGCTCTCCCCCGGTGGCGGCTCCACGAACGCGTCGCGCGGGGTCAGGGCGGCGGCCGTCTCCTCCCGGCGCCTGCGCGCGTCCTCGCTGCGCAGCTGGTCGGTGAGGCGGCGGGAGGCGACGCGGATCAGCCAGCCGCGCGGATGGTCGGGGCGGCCTTCCCCGGGCCACTGCCGGGCGGCGGCGAGCAGGGCCTCCTGTACCGCGTCCTCGGCGGCGTCGAAGTGCCCGTAGCGGCGGACGAGCGCGCCGAGGACCTGCGGCGCCAGCCGGCGCAGCAGGTCCTCGCTCGCGGGTGCGGATTCCGTCGTCACATCTCGGTTCCCGAAGCGCTGTCGACGGGTCGGACGACGACCGGGTAGTTCGGCGCGCCCTCCGGCGCGGGGCAGGCGTACGCGCGGGCGGCGATCTCGGCGGCGCGGGCGAAATCGGGGACGTCGACGATCCAGTAGCCGGCCAGCACCTCCTTGGCCTCTCCGTACGGTCCGTCGGAGATCACGGGGGCGCCGTCGGCGCCCACGGTCACCAAGCGGGCCTGGCGGGGTTCGGTGAGGCCCTGTCCGTCGACCCACTCGCCCGACTCGACGAGCTCGGCGTTCAGGGCGCCCATGTGGTCGTACATCGCCTTCAGCTCCGTCTCGGTCCAGGCCGGGCCACCACTGTTCGCCTTGCCGTACATGGCGTCGTAGTCGGCCTGCCTGCCGAGAACCATCAGCATGTACTTCATGGGGTGCCACTCCTTCTGTTTCCACTCACGGCTCCGGGATCTTCCACTCACGGCTCCGGGATCGGGAGCCTCTCGCACGGGACGTCGGAGCCGTTCCTCCCATTTCGACACGTCGGCCGGTGCCGCGCGAGACGGCCGCGCACGGCCGGAGGCGGGAGTCGGCCGGGAGCCGGTGCCGCCCGAGGGGCCCCTTAGGCTGACCCGATGAAGATCATCGACCTGGAGCCGGGCGACCCGCGGCTCACCACCGACCTGCTGCCCGTGCTGCGCGAGCTCCGTCCGCACCTCACCGAGGAGCTCTTCCTCGGGATCCTCGCGGAGGGGCACGGCCAGGGGCTGCGCTTCACCGCGGCGTACGACGCGGACGGCGTGTGCGTGGGCGCGGCCGGCTGGCGGCTCATCGCCACCACCGCCCTGGTCCGCAAGCTCTACGTCGACGATCTGGTCACCGCCGCCACGGCCCGGTCCACCGGGGTCGGGCACGCGCTGCTCGCGCACCTGGAGGAGCACGCGCTGGCCGCCGGCTGCACCGCCCTCACGCTCGACTCCGGCACCCAGCGCACCGACGCGCACCGCTTCTACTTCCGCGAGCGGATGGCCGTGACGGCCTTCAGCTTCGAGAAGCCGCTCGGCTGAGCGGGGCCGGAGACCGGGGTGCGGTGCCCCGGAGGGCGGCGCGGCCGTGACCGAACCGTCGCCGCCCCGAGGCCCGATCGGGCTCGTCGGGCGCTCACGTGATTGCTAGGTTCCTGCGGAAGCCGGCCGACCCTGGGGGAACCGATCTCATGTCCTCATCCCGAGGCCCCCGCAGGGGCCTTTCCGCCGCGGCCGTGGCCGCCGTTCTGCTGACGGTGTCCACGGGGTGCGGGGACAAGGACGCCGAGGATCCGGCGGCCTCGGTCTCCGCCTCCTCTGCCTCCGCAGAGGTGTCGGCGTCCGCCTCGGAGTCGGCGGCCGCGGCCTCCTCGGCCCCTGCCTCCGCGGCCGTCTCGGCCTCCCCGTCCGGTTCCCCCGTGCCGCCGGCCCCGGCCACGCCCCGGGCGACGCCGCCTCCGGCGCCGACCCGGCTGACCGTCGCGGTCGACACCCGGGGCGGCCGGCTCGCCCTCGTACGCGGCGGCGTCGCCCAGGAGTTCACCGTCACCCTGCGGAACGGGAACTCCGCCGAGTACCGGCATCTGCTGGTCGCCTTCCAGATGGAGTCCCTCGTCGGCGAACCCGGCGACCAGCCGGGCAGCGGGCCGGGGTTCCTGCTGGAGCGCCTCGACCAGGCTTCCGGCACGTGGCGTCCGGCCGACTTCCGCATCGCCAACGACGTCAAGCCACTGTCCCTGTACACGGGCGGCGGCCCGCTCGCCCGCGAGGCCGTGCGCGTCGAGCGCTACCGGCTGCGGGCGACCGCCGGCGGGCCGACGGGCAGCAGCCCGGTGGTGGTGTCCTTCATCGACACGGACGCCGACCGGGAGGTCACCGCCCATGTCGTCCTCGCGCACGCGACCCGCTAGGACGGCTGGGACGGTGAGGACGACTGGGACGTGGCTCCCGAGCAGGCTTCCCCGGCTGCGAGGACGGCGGTCCGCCAGGCGGCTGTGACGGCCCGTCGGGCGCGGTCCGTCGCCTCCGGCACCCGGTCGGGGAGGCGCAGCGGCGAGCCGATGTGGACGTGCAGGCAGGGCCGGCGCAGGGGCGCGGTGACGACTCCGGCGAGCTGCTTGGCACTGCTGCCGGAGCACAGGCGACGGGCGCCCGCCTGGCCGACGGGTACGACGGGGGCTCCGGTCGCGGCGGCGAGCCGGGCCAGGCCGCTGCGGAAGGGGCCCGGAGCCGACTCCCCGGCGTCGCGGCGCGACGGCAGGCCGCCTTCGCCGTAGAGCAGCACGCTGCGGCCCGAGGCGAGGGCGACGGCGGCGGCGTCCAGCGAGTCGGCGGCGCGGGCGGTACCGCGGTGGACGGCGATGTGCCCCTCGCGGCGGAGCGCGGAGCCGAGCAGGGGTACGCGCCACAGGCCGCCGGTGGCCAGGATGACCGGCTCGATCCCGTACCGGCGCAGCGCGGCGACGACGACGGCCGGGTCGGCGAGGGAGGTGTGGTTGGCGACGAGGATGCTGGGCGCGGCGGGCCGCGCGCCCGGGTCGGCCGTGACGGTCAGCCTCCCGAAGGCGGGGACGAGGGCGGCGGCGATTCGGCTGAGCATGGACGGCCCCGTTCGGATGCGGTGGTTGTGCTGGTGCGGTCCATCGTCGGCCGGTGGGGCGGCGCGGTCATGAGTAGCCGTACTCAATCGAATATGACCGAACTGTCACAGGATCGAGCGCGCGGAACGTACGGGGGCACCGCGCACATCTAGCAGTGCGGCGGGGCTCCTCGGGGCCCCGCCGCACGGTGTCGGAACGGTGTGAACAGCAAGGCGGGGCAGGGATGAAGGCGGTAACGGTGGCGGGCGGTTCCTCGGACGACCCGGAGGTCGAGCAGGGGACCGCCGTCCCGGAGGGGGAGCCCGAGCCGGAACCCACGGCTGACGCCAAGGCGGGGGCCGGGGCCCAGGGCTCGGCCGAGGTCGAAGCCAACGCCCGGGCGGAGGCCGGGGCGAAGGCCGGGGCCGAGCGCCAGGCCGGCACGGAAGCCGGGGCCGAGCCGGAGCCAACGGCTGGGGCCGAGGCGGGGACAGAGGCTCAGGCCGGAGTCACGGCCGGGGCGGGGGCAGACCTCCAGGTCGACTCCGAGGGACCGGAGGTCGACGCGGCGGCCGAGCCGACGTGTCAGGCGGCACGCGGAGCCGGCGCCAAGGCCGAAGCGGGAGCCGAGCCTGAAGCCGAGGCCACGGCCGCCCCGAAGAACGCCCGTGGCGGCGCAGCCGCACCCGCGTCCGTAAACCAGGCGACCCCCGAAGCCAACGCCGAAATCGACGACGTGGCCGAGCCCACGGCCAAGGCCGAAGCCGGAGCGGAAGCCGCGGCCGACGGCCCGGCCGCAGCCGGGCCCGCGAGCCAGGCCGCACCCGAAGCCGACGCTGTCGTCGAGCCCGTGGCCGCCGGCAAGGCCGACGGCGAGGCCGCAGCCAAGCCGACGCGTCAGGCGGCACGCGAGGTCGGCGCCAAGGCCGAAGCGGGAGCCGAGCCTGAAGCCGAGGCCACGGCCGCCCCGAAGAACG
Source organism: Streptomyces sp. NPDC029164 (assembly GCF_055563995.1). NCBI lineage: Bacteria > Bacillati > Actinomycetota > Actinomycetes > Kitasatosporales > Streptomycetaceae > Streptomyces > Streptomyces sp. NPDC029164. The sequence continues at coordinate 115,498 of NZ_JBVHWW010000023.1, forward strand.
CCCGTGGCGGCGCAGCCGCACCTGGTCTCGTGAGCCAGGCGGCACCCGAAGCCGACACCGATCGCAAGGCCGGGCCTCCAGGCGAGGCGAAGGCCGGATCGGAGGCCGACGCTGCCGCTCAGGCGGGACGCGAAGCCGGCGCCGAAGCGCGGGCTGGGGCCGGATCGAAGGGCCGTGCCGCCGGCGCAGCCGCAGGTGGGCCCGCGACCCAGGCCGCACGCGAGGCCGACGGTGTGGTCACGCCCGTAGCCGAGGCCAAGGTAGGCGCCGAAGCCGGTGCTGAGGGCGAGGGCGAGGGCGAGGGCGAGGGCGAAGCGAAGGCTGGACCGGAGGTCACGGCCGGCCGGGGAGGCGGAACCGGGCCCGCGAAGCAGGCAGCGCCTGAAGCCGGGGCTCGGCCTGAGGGTGGGGCGAAGGCTGGACCGCGGGCCGAGGCCGGGCCCGGTCTTCGGCCGGCACGCGAGGTCGACGCCGAAGCGGGAGCTGGGCCTGAAGCCGACGCTGCGGTCGGACGCGGCGGCCTGGCCGGGGATGAAGCCGGCGGCGCGGCGGCGGTCGAGGGCGAGGCCGGGGGCGGTTCGGCGCCTGCGGCGGGGGCGGACGTGACGCAGGTCCTGGTCGCGCCCAAGCCCCCGCGGGGCGACGGCGCGCCGAAGGTGCCTTCCTGGGCGCGTCAGGACGAGGCGGAGGCGGACCCCGAGCGGACGAGCCGGTTCGTCGCGCTCAAGCCGCTCGACGTCGCCCCGCCCGCCCCGCCCGCCGCGCCGGAGGCGGCGCCCCGGGTGCGGCCCCAGCCGCCGGTGGCCGGCGCTCCGCTGCCCCCGCTGGATCTGCTGGCCGAGCTCACCAACACCACTCCCCCGCCGGAGACCCCGCGCCGGACCGCGGTGCGCCGCGTCAAGGTGTGGACCCCGGTCCTGCTCCTCCTCGCCGGCGCCTACGTCGGAGCGCAGATGCTGCGCCCGCTGCCCGCCCCGCAGATGGTCTCCGCCGAGACCACCCGCACCGTCGACGGGCAGTTCTCCATCCCCTGGCCCGCCAAGGGCCAGGGGGCCGTTCGCGTCGCCGGCTCCGGCGACATCGGCACCTTCGGCGAGCAGAAGCCCGTCCCGACGGCCAGCGTCGCCAAGGTGATGACGGCGTACGTGATCCTCAAGGGGCACCCGCTGCGCAAGAGCGACCCCGGTCCCGAGATCACGGTCGACGCGAAGACGGTCGCGGACGGCAACTCCGAGCACGAGTCCCGGATATCGGGGCTCACCGCCGGCCAGAAGTTCAGCCAGCAGGACATGCTGAAGATGCTCATGATCCCCTCGGGCAACAACGTGGCCCGCCTGCTGGCCCGTTGGGACACGGGAACCGGCTCCGAGGCCGCGTTCGTCGAGAAGATGAACGCCGCCGCCAGGGAACTCGGGATGACGAGCACCACGTACACGGACCCCAGCGGTCTCGACGCGGGCACGGTCAGCACCGCCACCGATCAGCTGAAGCTCGCCGAAGCCGTCATGAAGGACGAGACGTTCCGCGCGATCGTCGCGCTGCCCAGCGCCACCATCAAGGGCCTGCCCCAGCAGCTCAGCAACAACAACGTCCTGCTCACGGCGCAGGGCGTGAGCGTCCGGGGCATCAAGACCGGCTCCAGCACGCCCGCCGGCGGGGCCCTGATGTGGGCGGCGTACAAGTCGGTAGGCGACAAGGACCAGCTGATCCTAGGCACGTTGATGGACCAGCGCGTGGACGGTCCGGACCCGGACGCCACGAACAGCCTGGCCCTGGTGCAGGCGAACAGCAAGAAGATCATCGAGGCGGTACGGGGGGCCCTGGCGCCGGCCCCGGTCATCCGCAAGGGCCAGCAGGTGGGGTACCTGGACGACGGGCTCGGCGGCCGGATGCCGCTCGTGGCCACCAAGGACCTGAACGTGATCGGCGTACCGGGCCAGCAGCTGAAGCTGTCGCTCGTGCCCGGCGCCTCGCCCCTGCCGCACTCCGCGAAGGCCGGTTCCGAGGTCGCCACCCTGACGGTCGGTGAGGGTGAGGGGGCCAAGAGCGTGCCGGTGGCCGTCGAGAAGGACATGGCCGAGCCCTCGTTCGGCACGCGCATGACCCGTATGCGCTAGAACGGCCGGTAAGGCGGAGGCGGGGGGGGGGGGGGGGGGGGGGGGGGAGGGGGGGGGGGGGGGGGGGGCAGAACCCGCACCGCACTCCCGGACCCCCACCCCCGACTCCGGCCCATCCGCCGTCGTTCCCCCC
>NZ_JBVHWW010000023.1:117756-140257 GCF_055563995.1 Streptomyces sp. NPDC029164
ACCCCCCCCCCCCCCCCCCCCCCCCCCCCCCCCCCCCCCCCCCCCCCCCCCCCTCCCGCCCCCCCCCCCCCCCCCCCCCCCCCCCCCCCCCCCCCCCTCGCCGTGCGGTGGGTCAGACGCCGCTCGGCACCCGCGACGGCCGGCCCGAGCCGCGCGTCAGGGAGTACCCGAACATGCCCGCGGCGGCTGCGAGCACCCCGCCCATCGCGGTCCAGACCCAGCGGTCCGACCACCAGCCGCCGGACCAGCCGTCCTCCGGCTCGCGCAGGGACGCGGTCACCGTGCCGGCGACCAGGGGCGTGGAGAGCGCGCCGTCCACCGCGTGGACGCCGCCGGTCTCCTTCACGTCGGCCTCGACGGCCGCGCGCACCGGCAGGCCCAGGTCCTCCTCCGGCAGGTTCACGACCGTCAGGCGGACGTAATAGCTGCCCGGCAGCGGGTCGTTGGCCCACTGCTCGGCTCCGGCGCGGACGGTGCGCAGGGTGCAGGACAGTTCTACGGACGCGGCTTCCTTCGCCGCGGCCGCGCTCTGCGTGCCGTAGGTGCACGCCTGCCGGCGGCGCAGTCCGTCGTAGACGTCGAGCTGCCAGGTCGAGGCGCCGTGCCGGCTCGCCGACGCGGGCAGCGTGACCGTGGCCTTGACCGTGGCGCGCTGCTGCGCGTCGAGCGGCAGCACCCAGTAGAGGTAGTCGCCGGTGGACGCGTCGGCCGTGGCCTTCTGGCCCGGCCGGAACGCCGCGGCGGTACGGAAGCCGGTGCCGGCCTCGGTCGGGGCGGAGTCGGCCCGGCCCTTGCCCGGGGTGGCGGTGGGGCTCGCCGACGGCGTGTCCGCGACCGCCGTGCCCACGGCCGTACCCGCCACCGCGAGGGCGGCGGCTCCGGCGAGCAGGGCGGCGGTCAGTGTGCGTACGGTACGCATCAGTTGGTCCTCCAGACGGAGATGCGCCAGCGCGAGATCCATCCCCACACCAGACCGGCCAGCAGTCCGGCGAGCGCCAGCACGGCCAGCAGCCACCAGCCGCGGCCGAGACCGAAGGCGGCCACGTCGGAGGCGCCGTCGGGTCCGTCCACCAGGTCGATGGTCAGCTCGACGGGCATGCCCGGGGTGGTCTTGACGGACGCGGGAGCGGAGAAGGAGTTGCTGACCTGGATGCAGACGGTCTCCGCCGCGGGCTTCGCGTCCCCGTCCTCGTCGTCGTCGGTCTCGGCCTTCGGATACCTCAGTCCGGTGGAGAGCACGTCGGTGCGCCCGTCGCCCGCCTCCGAGCCGCGCACGATCTCGCGCCCGTGGACGGTCGTGGCGCGCAGCAGGACTCCGTAGTCCTTGTTGACGGCGCGGTCGGCGCCGATGCTCACCGAGGCGCGCAGCTCCTGGCCGGGGAGGACGTCCACCCGGTACCAGCGGTGCTCGCCGAAGGTCTCGCGGTCGCTGTAGAGGCCGGCCTTGAGCTGCGGGGCCCCCTCGCACTGCCTGGCGCCCTCGGTCGCCACCGGGTTGACGACCGGGTCGGCGGCCCGGTCGACGAGTTGGCGCACTCTGCTGGAGAGTTCCGCCTTGTGCTGCACCGAGGTGTACGTACCGCCGGTGGCCTCGGCGATGCAGGTGAGCTGGGCCCGGGTCTTCGCGTCGGGCACCAGGCCGAGGGTGTCGATGACCAGGTGGATGCCCTTGGCGGCGATCTCCCGCGCCACTTCGCAGGGGTCGAGCGGGGCGCAGGTGTCCTCGCCGTCGGTGATGAGCACGATCCGCTTGGTGGCGTTGCCGCCTTCGAGGTCCTGGGCCGCGCCCTGGAGGGCCGGTCCGATCGGCGTCCAGCCGGTGGGGGCGAGGGTCGCCACGGCCGTCTTGGCCTCGGTCCGGTCGAGCGGCCCGACCGGGTAGAGCTGCTTGGTGTCCTTGCAGCCGAGCGCCCTGTCCTCGCCGGGGTAGGTCGCGCCCAGGGTCCGTATGCCGAGTTGCACCTCGGCGGGTACGGCGTCGATGACCTCGTTGAAGGCCTCCTTCGCCGCGGCCATCCGGGACTGGCCGTCGATGTCGGTCGCCCGCATGGAGCCGCTGACGTCCAGGACGAGATCGACCTTGGGGGGTTCCTTCGCCGTCGGTCCGTCGGCGGCGGTGGCGCTCGCCGGGAAGAGCCCGACGGCCAGGGCGGCGAGCAGGCCGCACGCCCCGGCCGCCAGCCGTTTTCTAGTGATCATCGCCGGATCGTATTGAGGATCGTACGGCAATCCAAAACCGGGTCCCCGCCGTGGCTTTCAGGGTGTGGGCGGCTTTCCGCCAGGTGCCCCGGCGGTGGCCGGGCAGGCGGACGGGGCGGACCGGCGGATATCCGGGTGCAGGGGGCGCAGCGCCCGATCTACTCTGCCGGGATGAGTACCCGTACCTTCCGTATCACCGTCCGCGGTTCCTTCGACGGTCTGACCGACGGCCAGCGGGCCGAGTTGCTCGCGGCCGCGCCCGAGCACGACATGCTGCACGCGGAGTTCACTGCCGGGGGGCACCTGACGTACGACCTCGCGGCCCGGCCCTTCTTCACCTTCCGCTTCCTGGACTCGGGCGAGGCCGAGGCGGACATCCTCGACGCGACGGCGCGCGCGGAGCTGGCGGCGGAGAGCTGGCTGACCGAGCGCGGTTACGGCTTCAAGCAGTTGAAGTCGCAGGCGCAGGACCTGTCGCAGGCTCCGCTGGGCAAGCGCGGGCGCCGTGAGGCGGCTCGCGCCGACGGCCGGGCCTGAGGGCCGCAATCTGACGGCCTCGCCGCTCAGGCCTCGTCGTGTGCGGCGAAGACGGTTCCGAGGTGGGCGGCCAGTGGCTGTGGGGCGGGCGGGGTGAGGCGGGCGCCGAGGTATCCGTCCGGGCGGATCACGAAGGCCGTCGGCTGGTCGACCGCGTAGAGGCGGGCGAACTCGCCGCGGGAGTCCTTGTACACCGGCAGCACGGTCTCAACGGCCCGGCCGTCGGGCGGGGCTTCGGCCGGAGCGTCGGCCGGGAGCACCACGCAGGTCTCCACCCGGCCCCCGGAGGACGCCCGTGCGGTCCGGACGAGTTCGTCGAGGCCGGGCCCGGTCCCGTACAGCAGCAGGAGGTGCTCGCGCTCCCGCAGGAGGTCGTAGAGGCGCAGCGGGTAGGCGGGGATCTGCCCGGTGAGCCCGCCGCAGTCGGGTGCCCGGTCACCCGGTGCGGGCCCACGGCCCGCACCGGGCGGGTCCACGATGGGGCTTCCGCGGTAGCCGACGAGCAGTTGGGCCTCGCGGAGCATCAAGGTCGCCGGGTCGTCCGGGTCGGCCTCGAATCCCCCGGCGGCGTGCCGCACGGTACGGCCGACGACTTCCTCGCCCACCGGTCGGCGCTCGGCGTCGTAGCTGGCGAGGAGGGCGGGGTGGGCCGCGTCCCGGACGGCGAGGGCGAGTTTCCAGGCCAGGTTCCAGGCGTCCTGGATACCGGTGTTCATGCCCTGGGCGCCGGTGGGCGGGTGGATGTGGGCCGCGTCTCCCGCGACGAAGACCCGGCCGTCCCCGTACCGGTCCACGATCCGGTGGCTGATGCGGAACACCGAGGCCCAGCGGATGTCGGAGGCGGTGGTCGGCTCGGGTGACAGCCGGTCCAGGACGGCCTGGATGTCCGCCAGTGCGGGGGCCCGGCTGCTCTGCAGGCCGTGGGTGATCCCGTCGGAGGCGTCCTCGGCCTGCCGTGCGGTGGAGAGTTCGGGCGGCACCAGCATCGACATCCGGTACCGGCCGGGGCCGGGCAGCGGGATGCACACCAGGAGGTCGTCTACGGCGCCGTCACCGCCCCGGTGCAGGGAGCGCACGCCGAACCCGCGCGGTACGTCCCAGTCGACCCGTACGTCGGCGAGCATGTACTCCTCGGGGAAGGCGCCGCCCTCGTAGCTGAGCCCGAGCCCCTTGCGGACGATGCTGTGCGCGCCGTCGCAGCCCACCAGGAACCGGGTGCGCACCTCTTCCTCGGCGCCGGACGGGGTGTACAGCCGGCAGGTCACGCCGTCGGCGTCCTGCCGGAAAGACACCAGCTCGGTGCCGCGTTCGACGGCGGTGCCGAAGCGGGCCAGGAACTCGTCGAGGATGCGCTCGGTCTCGTACTGCGGCAGCGCCGCGAACCCGTAGGGCACTTCGGGCGGCAGGACGAGGTCGAGGCGCGGCTGCTCGATGCCGTTGACGTACAGGTACTGACCGCGCATCGGGACGGCCGCTTCCAGAGCCGTGCGGACCAGTCCCATGCGGTCCCAGACCTCCAGGGTGCGCGGCTGGATGCCCACGGCCTTGGCGAACGGCAGCCGGGCGGGCAGCCGGTCGACGATCCGGCAGGAGACTCCGCGCCTGCGGAGCTCGGCCGCGGCGGTCAGTCCGACCGGGCCGGCGCCGGCGACCAGGACGTCCGTTGCGTAGGTGCGCGCCACTGGTGCCTCCCGGCGTGCGGCCCCCCGGGGATCGGTGCCCCTCCATGGTCGCCGCGCGCCGGGTGTCCGGCATCTTTACTCGATCACGAGCTCGACGTCGATGTTGCCGCGGGTGGCGCGGGAGTAGGGGCAGACCTCGTGCGCCTGCTTCACCAGCAGGGCGCCCGTCTCGCCGGCCAGGGACTCGGGGAGCTCGACGCGCAGGGTGACGCCCAGGCCGAAGCCGGCGCCGTCCTTGCCGATGGAGACCTCCGCGGTGACCGAGACCTCGCTGGTGTCGGCCTTGGCCTGACGGCCGACGAGGCCGAGCGCGCTGGCGAAGCAGGCGGCGTAGCCGGCCGCGAAGAGCTGCTCGGGGTTGGTGCCCTGCCCGTTGCCGCCGAGCGCCGGGGGCATGGCGAGGGCGAGGTCGATCTGGCCGTCGGAGCTGACGGTGCGGCCCTCGCGGCCGTTGGCGGTGGCGACAGCGGTGTAGAGCGCGTCCATGAGAGTTCCTCTCGCAGAAATGAACCGTGGCGGCGGCCGGTGGTCGGCCGCGCTCCACCAGTAGAGCACGCAATTAAGTTGTGCGCAATTAAATGCCGCTCAAGGCCGGTCCGGGTACACTGGCCGACATGACCGAGCAGCCGACCGCGACCCACCCCGACCAGGACTTCCTGCGCCTGGACGGCCAGATCTGCTTCGCGCTGAACGCCGCGAGCCGCGCCTTCGGCGGCCTCTACCGCGTCGTCCTCAAGGACCTGGGGCTCACCTACCCGCAGTACCTGGTGATGCTCGTGCTCTGGGAGCACGGCGAGCTGCCGGTCAAGGAGATCGGGCAGCACCTCCGGCTGGACTCGGGCACGCTGTCCCCGCTGCTCAAGCGGCTGGAGACGGCCGGGCTGGTCCGCCGTGAGCGCAGCACCGAGGACGAGCGCTCCGTCCACGCCCACCTGACCGAGGAGGGCGCCGCGCTGCGCGTGCGCGCCGCTGAGGTGCCCCGGCGGATCGCGGCCGCGACCGGCTTCGAGCTCGCCGAGGTCGTCGACCTCCAGACCCGCCTGAACCGCCTCACCGCCGCCCTCGACGCGGCCGTGCCGCGGGAGGCAGGAGAGGCGTAGCCGCCTCCCGCGCCGGACACTGGTCCGGGACGGCAGGACGGCAGGAGGTACGCGATGGAACCGGTGGCGGCACTGGACCGGATCGCCTTCCTGCTGGAGCGCGCACAGGCCCCCACCTACCGGGTACGGGCCTTCCGGACGGCGTCGGCGGCCCTCGCGCGGATGGGCGAGCGGGAGGTGGCCGAGCGGGTCGCGGAGGGCTCCCTGGAGACCGTCAAGGGCATCGGCCCCAAGACGGCCCAAGTCGTACGGGAAGCCCTCGACGGGGCGGTGCCCGCCTATCTGCAGAGCCTGGAGGACGAGGCCGCCGCGCTCCCCGAGGGACCGCCGGCCCCGCCCGCCGCCACCGCGCTGCGCGCAGCGCTCCGCGGGGACTGCCACGTGCACTCGGACTGGTCGGACGGCGGCAGTCCGATCGAGGCGATGGGCCGGGCGGCGGCCGGGCTGGGCCACGACTGGGCCGTGCTGACCGACCACTCGCCGCGGCTGACCGTGGCCCGGGGGCTCTCCCCGGAACGGCTGCGCGAGCAGCTGGAGGTGGTCGCCGAACTCAACGACACGTGGGCGCCGTTCCGGCTCCTGACCGGAATCGAGTGCGACATCCTCGACGACGGCGCGCTGGACCAGGAGCCGGAGCTGCTGGAGCGGCTCGACCTCGTCGTCGGCTCGGTGCACTCGAAGCTGCGCATGGACTCACCGTCGATGACCAGGCGGCTGCTGGCCGCCGTGCGCAATCCGCTGATGGACGTACTGGGCCACTGCACGGGGCGGCTGGTCACCGGCCGCACCCGGCCGGAGTCGCAGTTCGACGCCGAGGCCGTCTTCGCGGCCTGCGCGGAAGCGGGTACCGCCGTGGAGATCAACAGCCGGCCCGAGCGCCTGGACCCGCCCCGGCGGCTGCTGCGCCTGGCCGTGGCGGCCGGCACCTTCTTCGCGATCGACACGGACGCGCACGCCCCGGGCCAGCTGGACTGGCAGATCCTGGGCTGCGAACGGGCCGTGGAATGCGGCGTCCCGGTCGAGCGGATCATCAACACCTGGCCCGCGGACCAGCTCCTGACCTGGACCGACACCCGGCGCGCCGGGTGAGGTCCTCACACCGGCAGCGCTCACAGGAGCGCGAACACCTCGCCCCGCGCGTGCCGCGACCGCGCCGCTTCGGCGGACCGCTGCGCCGCGGCCGGCTCCATGGACCCATTCTCTCCGAGGTCCCGCCGGACGGGCCGCGGCTCAGGGGCGGAGCTCGACGAGCAGCAGGAGCACATCGGCCGCGGCCACCGCCATCGTGGTCAGGAAGGGGAGCCTCCCGGTGGGCCGGCGGGCGGCGAGGAGCAGCGCCGATGCCGTCGCGGCCAGCAGCCCCCAGCCGTACGCCGTCACCCGCCCCGGCGGTCCCGCGATCAGGGCCGCGGTCGAGCCGAGGACGAGCACGGCGGCCAGCGCGGCCGAGCGCCGTACGCCGAGCCGCTGGGGCAGTCCCACCACGCCGGTGGCCAGGTCGTCCTCGATGTCGGGCAGCACGTTGGCGAAGTGCGCGCCCGCGCCGAGCAGCGCCGCGGCGGCCGTGAGCCACGGCGGCGGCCAGGGCGCGCCGGGCAGCCCGAGGGTGACGAAGGCGGGCAGCAGGCCGAAGGCCAGGGCGTACGGGGCCCAGGAGGCGGCCGTGCTCTTCAGCCGGAGGTTGTAGGCCCAGGCGGCCGCGACGCCGACGAGGTGCACGGCGCCGGCGAGGAGCCCGGCGGCCAGCGACAGCGGGACGCAGAGCAGCAGGGCGAGGGCCGCCGCCCGGGTCACGGCGGCGGCCGAGACCGTACCGGCGACCAGGGGTTTGTCCCGCCGGCCGGTGGCCAGGTCGCGCCGCAGGTCGGCGCGGTCGTTGCACCAGCCCACGGACAGCTGTCCGGCGGCCACCGCGGCCACGGTGACCGCCGCACCGGGCAGACCGCGGCCCGCGGCGGCCGTCAGGGCGACGCCGAAGAGGGTGACGGCCGCCGCGGGCAGCGGGTGACACGCCGCGAGCAGGCCGGTCACGGTGTTCGTGGGACCGGCCGGGAGGCCGGACCTGGCGGGCACGTTGGTCTCGGCGGGGGCGGTCGTCTCGGGGGTCTGCGGGGTTCGCGCGGGCACAGCGACACGGTATGCGGCGCCGCGCCCGGTTCTCCTGATTCATAACGATGTGTCAGTTGTTTCCTATGGTGAATCAATGACACGTGTTCTGGCAGTGCGCAGCGTGTTCCCGCCGCATCTCCATCCCCAGGCCGAGATCACGGAGGCGCTCGCGCGCTTCATGCCGTCCGGCTCCGATACCGCGCTGCTGCGCCGGGTCCACGCCTCGGTGCGCGTGGAGCGCCGCCATCTCGCGCTCCCGCTGGAGCGGTACGGTCCGGCGAACGACTTCGGCACGACGAACGCCCTGTTCGTCGAGACGGCCCTGGAACTCGGCGCCCGCGCCCTCGAACTCGCCCTCGCCGACGCCGGCCTGGCGCCGGGCGAGCTCGACCTGGTCATGTCGACCACGGTGACCGGGCTCGCGACGCCCTCGCTGGAGGCCCGGCTCGCCACCCGCGCCGGGCTCCGGCCGGACGTGCGGCGGGTGCCGCTCTTCGGCCTCGGCTGCGCGGCCGGCGCGGCCGGGGTCGGTCATCTCCACGACCATCTGACGGGCCGCTCCGGCCATGCGGCCCTGCTGCTGTCCACCGAGCTGTGTTCGCTCACCCTCCAGTCCACGGACACCTCGATGGCGAACCTGGTGGCCGGGGCCCTCTTCGGCGACGGCGCGGGCGCCCTGCTGGCGGTCGGCCGCGACCATCCCCTGCACGCCACCGGCGCGGGGCCCGAGGTCGTGGCGGCCCGCAGCCGGCTCTATCCGGGCACCGAGCACCTCCTCGGCTGGGACATCGGGCACTGGGGGATGCGCATGGTGCTCGGCCGTGAACTCCCCGACCTGGTCAGGCTGCACGTCGCCGAGGAGGTCGAGACCTTCCTCGCCGCCCACGACCTCAAGCCCCCGGACGTCGACGCGTGGATCTGCCATCCCGGCGGCCCGAAGATCCTCGACGCGCTCTCGGACGCGCTCGCGCTGCCGGAGCAGGCCTTCGCCGCGAGCCGCCGCTCGCTGGCGGCCGTGGGCAACCTCTCCTCCGCCTCGGTCCTGCACATCCTGGACGGCGTCCAGAGCGCGGGGCCGCCGCCCGGATCGGTCGGGCTGATGCTCGGCTTCGGCCCGGGCTTCGCCTCCGAACTCGTCCTCCTCCGCTGGTGACCCGACGAACGCGATGGACCCGGTGACCTCATGAGCTCCTTGACCTCCCTTCCCCCCTCCCTCGGCCTGTACCTGCTGCTCATCGGACTCGTCGTCGCCGAGCGCGTCGCCGAGCTGATCACGGCCCGCCGCCACACCGCCTGGAGCCTGGCCCGCGGCGGACGCGAGTACGGCCGCGGCCACTACCCGGCCATGGTCGCCCTGCACACCGCGCTGCTGGTGGGCTGCGTGGTGGAACCGCTGGCCGCCGGCCGGCCGTTCGTCCCCCTGCTCGGCTGGTCGGCCCTCGGCGTCGTCGTGGCCGCCCAGGGCCTGCGCTGGTGGTGCATCGCCACCCTCGGGCGGCGCTGGAACACCCGGGTGCTCGTCGTTCCCGGTCTGCCGCTGGTGGAGGCGGGACCGTACCGGCTGCTGCGCCATCCCAACTACGTGGCGGTGGTCGCCGAAGGGATCGCGCTCCCGCTCGTGCACTCGGCCTGGCTGACCGCGCTCGGCTTCACCGTGCTCAACCTGTTCCTGCTGCGCGTCCGGATCGGCTGTGAGGACGCCGCGCTGACGGACGGCGGCCGGCTGCGCGCGCCCGCCTCCGTCCCGTCCGCGGGCGCCACACGGTGATCGACCTGCTGATCGCGGGCGGCGGTCCGGCCGGGCTGGCCACCGCCATCCACGGCGCCCTCGCCGGCCTGGAGGTGGTGGTCGTGGAGCCCAGACCCACGCCCATCGACAAGGCCTGCGGGGAGGGCCTGATGCCGGGCGGCGTACGCCGGCTGCTGGAGCTGGGCGTCCCCGTGGCCGGGCAGCCGTTCCACGGCATCCGGTACGTCGACGGCGTCAGCGGCCGGCAGGCGGAGGGCCGCTTCCGGTCCGGCCCGGGCCTCGGCGCCCGGCGTACGGTGCTGCAGGCCGCACTGGCCGAACGCGCCGCGCAGCTCGGCGTACGGGTGCTCCGGCAGCGCGTCGACCAGGTGCGCCAGGACGTCCACCACGTCAGCGCGGCCGGGCTGACCGCCCGCTACCTCGTGGCCGCCGACGGCCTGCACTCCCCCGTCCGGCGCGGACTCGGCCTCTCGGCGCCGGCCGCGACCCGCAGGCCGGCCCGCTACGGACTGCGCCGCCACTACGCCGTGGCACCGTGGAGCGACCTCGTCGAGGTGCACTGGTCGGAGCGCTGCGAGGCCTACGTCACCCCGCTGGCGCCCGACCAGGTCGGCGTGGCCGTACTGACCACCGAACAGGCCCCGTTCGACGTACAGCTCGCCCGCTTCCCAGTCCTGGCCGAGCGCCTGGGCGCGGACGCGGCCGGTACGCCGGTGCGCGGGGCCGGGCCGCTGCGCCAGGGGGCCCGCGTACGGGTGGCCGGGCGCGTGCTCTTCGTGGGGGACGCGGCGGGGTACGTGGACGCGCTGACCGGCGAGGGCCTCACCCTGGCCGTGACGGCGGCGGGCGAGCTGGTGCGCTGCGTACGGGAGGGCCGCCCGGCGGCGTACGAGCAGGCCTGGCGGGACCTGTCGCGCGGCTACCGCACTCTCACCGCTTCCCTGCTCTGGGCCCGTCACCAGCCGCGGCTCGCCCCGCGGATCGTCCCGCTGGCCGCCCGGCTCCCGCGCGTGTTCACCGGGGCGGTGAACCTGCTCGCATGACACCACGCACGACAACGGCACGGATGACGCGGCACGCATGACACGGCACCCCGCGCACGGGGCGCGGGGTGCCGGTCGGTCGGGCGCAGGGGCCGGGGGGTCAGGCCGAGTTCTCCTGACGGTTCCTCAGGGCGAGCCCGGCGAGGACCGCGCCGGCCGCCGCGCACAGCACCACGGTGACGCCCGCCCACGCCAGGGTGGAGCCCACGGCGCCGGCCAGCGGGTCGAAGCCCGCCGATCCGCCGAGGACGTGCAGGGCCACGACCGCGGTGCCCGTGACCGCGCCGGCCCGCCACACCCCGGGGGTGTCCCGGAGCGCCACGAGCGCCCCGACGCCCAGGCAGAGCACCGCGACGAGGAGGGGCAGGAAGTCGGCGGGGGCCGCGGACGGCAGGGCCGTCAGGTCGTTCGGCAGGTGCAGCGCGCCGCTGACGAACAGGGCGAACGCCACGGGCCAGCGCAGTACGTGCCGCAGGGCCGGGGAGCCGGCCGGTTCGGCGACGGGCGCGGTGCGCCGGCGCGGGTCGTGCGGCCGCTGCTGGTGCCGCTCCCGCTGCCGCTCCGGGCGCCGCTCCCGGTACGGCGCGTCGTACAGCTCCGTGTACGGCAGCTCGTACGGCTCCTCGAACCGCCCGTCGTACGGCGCGTCCTCGGGCTCGTGGTGGAGCTCCTCGTCGTCCTGCCCGGGGGGCCCGGCCCGGCGCTGCCGGTCCGCCGCGCCGGGCTCGTCCTTCCCGAGGATGGTGACCAGCAGGGCCACGTCCTCGATGGACCGTCCGACGGCGGCGGCGCGCAGCGTGATGTCCGCTTCGGCCACCTCGTGCGGTGACTCGCCCAGGAGGGCGACCATCCGTTGTACGTCCTGTACGGGCCTGGCCACGGCGGCCGTGCGCAGCGCCTCGTTGCCGGCGTCGGGCAGCCGGCCGCCGCCCTCCTTGAGGAGGCTCACCAGGGCGGTGACCTCCTCAAGGGGACGACAGGTGGCCGCCGCGTCCAGCAGGGTACGCATGCGCTGTGTGTTCGGCGCGTCTGACGCGTCCGGTGCGTCCGGTGCGTCCGGCGGGGTGGAGTCGGGGGTCCCGCGGCGGTCTTCGTGGGGCGTCGTCGCGAGGGTGATGGGGTCATTCATGGAAAGCTCCGTTCGCCGACGCGCGGGTCTACACATCGCGCGCCGGTCATCGTGCGTCATGGGAAGCGCACGCTTTGTTACATTGAGTGCCAGTTCTGCTCACTGCGCCATTCGGGGCGGGCAAACGGGGGTCTCCACGCCGGCTCGCCGGCCCACCGGGTCGCACGGGGAAAGGTCGTCGGCGTGCCCGACATTCACCAGGTCCGACGCCGGTGCGCGCTGCTGCTACCCGTGGTGTTGCTCCTCCTGGGCGCCGCGGCCCCGCCGGAGCGGCCCGCCGTTGACCCGGAACCCGTCGTGAGCACCGACCGGGGCGCCGTACGCGGCCGGGCGCACGGCGCGTACGACACCTTCGAGGGCATCCCCTTCGCGGCTCCGCCGACCGCCGCCCGGCGCTGGCGGCTGCCCGAGCCGGCTCCCCGCTGGGAGGGCGTACGCGATGCCGGGGCGCCCGGGGCGCGCTGTGTGCAGCTGCCCGTGCTCGAACCGGGCGCGCCGATCGGCTCCGAGGACTGCCTGTACCTCAACGTCACCGCTCCGGCGGGCGGCCGCGACACCGGGGGCCGGCTCCGGCCGGTCATGGTCTGGTTCCACGGCGGCGGCTTCTTCAGCGGCGCGGGCGACACCTACCGGCCCGACCGGCTGGCCGAGCGGGGCGGGGCCGTGGTGGTGACCGTCAACTACCGGCTGGGCGTCTTCGGCCTGTTCGCCCATCCGGAGCTCGGCGGGGCCCCCGACTTCGCCCTGGCGGACCAGCGGGCGGCCCTGCGCTGGGTGCGGGCGAACGCGGAACGCTTCGGCGCGGACCCGCGCGACGTCACCGTCTTCGGGGAATCGGCGGGGGCGCTCAGCGTCTGCGCCCACCTCACCTCCCCGGCCTCCGCGGGCCTCTTCCACCAGGCGATCGTGCAGAGCGGGTCGTGCTCGACCACGACGCCTCCCCGCGCGCTGCTGCCCGGCCTCGGCAGGTACGAGCCCTTCGTGCCCGAGCGGCGCACGGTCGAGGAGGGCGCCCTGGCGGCGGCCCGGCTCGGCTGCGGCCGGCCCGCCGGCGTACTGGACTGCCTGCGCCGCCTGGACACCGGCGCCCTCGCGACCGCGGAGCTGATGCAGCGCTTCTCCCTGGTCTCGTACGGCAACAGCACGCTGCCGCTGGAGCCCCGGCGGGCGCTGGAGGCGGGGCGGTTCCACCGGGTGCCGGTGATGCAGGGCGCCACGCAGGACGAGATGCGCCTCTTCCTCGCGCAGACCCTGGCCGTGTACCCGATCGGCGACGCGACCGCGTACCGGGCCCGGCTGGAGCAGTCCTTCGGCGCCTCGGCCGCCCGTGCCGTGGAGGCCCGCTATCCGGTGTCGGCACACCCGACCCCGGCGGTGGCGTGGGCCACCCTGCTGACGGACGCGTCGTTCATCTGCCCGGCGTTGCGGGACGGCGCGGCGCTGGCCCGGCACGTGCCGACGTACGAGTACCGGTTCAGCGACCGCGGCGCACCCCACTTCACCGGCCTGCCGGAGGTGCCGGGGCTGCCCTTCGGCGCGGCCCACGGTTTCGAACTGCCCTACCTGTTCGCGATGGCTCCGCTGAGCGACCCGCAGCGGCAGCTCGCCGACCGGATGACCGACTACTGGACCCGATTCGCCCGCACGGGCGTTCCGACGGCGCCGGGGGCCCCGGAGTGGCCGCGCCACCGGTCGGCGGCGGCCGTGCTGTCCCTGGCGCCGGGCGCGGGCGGGATCCGTACGGTCGACGCGCGGGCCGAACACCACTGCGCGCTCTGGGACGCGCAGTGGCCCGGGGTCACCACTTCTGGGTGATGACGTCGTAGTCGTGGGCGCGGAGGGTGAGGGTGCCGGTGTCGCCGTAGACCTGGCGGCGCCATGCGGTGAAGACGTCGGCGATCCGGCGGGCGTCCTCGGCGGCGCCCTTGCCCACCTGGCGGGTGGTGAAGGTGATGCGCGCCTCGCCTTCCGCCCGTACCTTGCGGACGCGGGTCTCCCTGAGGCGGACGTCGCTGTCCTGGTCGGTGCGGCGCTTGTCGAAGTAGGCGTTGAAGTCCCGGGTCATGTCGAACCAGTCGGCCGGGCCGCAGGGGCCGCCGCCGTTGCCCATGTCCCCGTCGGTGGGCGGGCCCACGTATCCGCCGGTCTCCTGGTCGGTCGGGGGGCCGGCGGGGGCACCGGTGTCCTCGTCGGTGGGGGGACCGGCCGGAGCACCCGTGTCCTCGTCCGTGGGCGGACCGGCCGGAGCACCCGTGTCCTCGTCCGTGGGCGGACCGGCAGGTGCTCCCGTGTCCTCGTCGGTGGGAGGACCGGCGTAACCGCCCGTCTGCTCGTCCGTGGGCGGACCTGCGTAACCGCCCGTCTGCTCGTCCGTCGGGGGGCCGGCGTCGCCGCCCTTGCCCTCGTCCGTCGGCACGTCGAGACCGCACTCGGCCGGCGCGAGCGTGGGGACGCCGGCGGGCGGCGCGGCCTGCCCCGCCCGGGTGGTCCCGCACCCCGCCAGAACGGCGCACAGGAGCCCCGCCACCACCATGCGTCCCGTCACGGACCCCGCTGCGATCGTCATGACCATCCACCATCCCCCTTTGGCCATCAAGAGGTGATCCGGGCGGTCCCGGTTCCGCCCCTCCCGCGGCCGATCGCGGCCGCTACGCCAGGACGACGGGCTCCCCGACCCGGACCGTTCCCGGTGTGATGACGCGGGCGAGCATGTCGAGGCGGTTGTCGTGCGCCCTGGCGATCGTCCTCAGGATCAGCGGCGCGTGCGGAAGGTCCCGCTGGGCCTGGTTGGTCATGACGCACCGCTCGCTGGAGCGCAGGAACTCGATGTGCAGGGTGTCCCCCACCCGGGCCTTGCGGCCGGCCCACTCGTCCTCGACGAACGGCGGGGTGCCGGGCGGGGTGCGCAGCAGGAGGTTCGGCCGGAACCGGCGTTCGTCGACCGGTACCTCCGGCACCTCGTCGCGGATCCAGTCGAGGGTGGCCGTCGTCAGGACGCTGAGCGGCAGCTGGTCGAAGTGCGAGACCTCGCCCTCGCGGGCCAGCTCGACGTCATCGCGGCCGAGGTAGGTGCGGAGGTAGCCCGTGGGGTCGGCCACCACGCGTCCGTGCGGATCGACCAGTTCCGGCAGGCCCGGTTCCTGGTCACCGGGAGCGTAGCGGGAGCTCAGGTGGAGCAGCCCGGCCATCCGCCGGAAGCGCCGGGTGTTCTTGCCCGAGCCGAACTTCCCCTCGGCGTCCCGCACCGCGTACAGCCGGTCGCCCGCCAGGCCCCGCTCGTCGACTCGTACGCCGCGCAGCCGTTCGCCACCGGTCGACTTGATCGGGTACCGCCAAATCCGCTCTATCACGCCCGCGTTCTCCGCCACCGGCACGACGGTACTACGGTGGGATCATGACCGGTTCCCTGGTCCGTCCCCTCCTCTACCTCGATGTCGACGGGCCTCTCATCCCCTTCGGCGCGGGTCCGTACCCGCCCGGGGACGATGCCAATCCGCTGCTCGCCCGGATCGATCCCGCGCTCGGGCCGCGGCTGGCGGCGCTGCCGTGCGAGCTCGTGTGGGCCACGACGTGGATGGCGGAGGCCAACGAGTGCGTCGCGCCCCGGCTCGGCCTCCCGGAACTGCCGCTGGTGGCCTGGCCGGAGCCGTCCGATGCCGACGGGCGGGGCGGAGTCCACTGGAAGACCCCGGCCCTCGTCGCGCACGCGGCCGGACGGCCCTTCGTCTGGCTCGACGACGAGATCACCGGCGCCGACCGGGACTGGGTGGCGGCCCGGCACCCCGGCCGGGCGCTCCTGCACCGCGTGGATCCCGGCCGTGGGCTGGGCGACGCCGACTTCAGCGCGCTGTGGGAATGGCTCCGTCCGGGATAGCCGCCCAAGACGCGGCGACCAAGGAGCGTTCCGCCGCCGCGAGGTGGGTGGCCGCGGCCAGCCAGGCCCAGGCGTAGCCGTCGGGCGAGGGGTCGGTGAGACGGCCGAAGGCGTTGCGGGGGCGGCGGTCGGCCTCGGCGGCGAGGGCGGCGGACAGGTCCGCGGCCCCGGTGAGCCCGGCCCGGCGCAGCGGGCCGAACGAGGCCAGGGGCGCCGTACCGCGGGCCGCTTCGGCGACGGCGCGGCGGCCGCCCGCGACCCCGGTCTCCAGGAGGCGGCGTACCCGCCACAGCGGCGAGTCGGCCAGCGGGTCCGGCCCCTGCCCCTCGGTTACCGGGACCTGCCCGGGGGCGTCGGCCTGTGGCGGGAAGTGGATGCCCTGGAGGCGGTCGTAGCCGAGGTCGGCGCGGCCCAGCCATTCCTCGGGCAGCCGCAGGGTGTACGGCGCGCCGGGCACCGGGCCCACGGCGAGGGGGCGCAGCGTGGCGGCGCGGTCCGGATCGGGGCGGCCCAGGACGCGCAGCTGCAGTCCGGGGTACGCGGCGATCCGGCGCAGGTTCGCCGTGTGCGGCAGCTCGGGGTGGGGGTGCGCGGGCAGCAGCCGCAGCAGCGGTGCGTCCGGGCGTGCCTCGCGGACGAGGAGGTGTTCGCCGGCCGCGCCCACGACGGTGACGTCGCAGCCGAGGAGCGCGGACTCGGCCTCGTCCGGATCGGCCAGCAGTTCGGCGACGGCCTCGGCGGCCGGACGGGCGAAGAGCGGCGCGGCGGGCTGCTCGGTCCAGAGCGTGCCGCGCAGCGGGGTCGCCCGGACCCCGCGTCCGGCGCCGAGCCGGCCCTCCGCGGAGACCGTGGCGCCGACGATGCGCAGGCCGCCGCGGGCGAGACCGGCGTGGTCGAGGGTGGCGCCGCCGAGGGCGACGGAGGCGGAGCCGGCGCCGCGGGCGCGGGCCAGGCCGCCGGGGCGGACGTCGGACACCGAGTAGCGGGCGCCGTCGGGGGCCAGCAGGTGGGTGACGACTCCGCCGTATCCGGTGGCGGAGAGGACCGGTTCCCGGCACAGGCCGTGCACTTGGAGGCTGCCGCCGGGCGCGTAGGCGCGGCGGGCGGTGCCGGTCAGCGCGGGGTCGGCCGCTCCGGAGGCCAGCACCCCGGCGGTGTGCAGGAGTTCGCGGAAGGCGCCGGTGAGGGCGCCGAGCCGCTGGGTGGCCCGGCGTTCCCGGGCGGCGCGCAGGCCGCGTACGACCCGCAGGGCGGCGGCCTCGGCGCGCGGCAGCCCGGCGAGGCGGGCGGTGTGGGCGGCGCGCAGCAGCTCGGCCTGGACCACGGCTCCGCCGGCGGTGACTCCGGCGGCGAGGGCTTCGGCGGCGGCGTGCCAGAGCGCGGCCGCGGCGGCGAGCTGGGCCGCGGTGAGGGACGGCGCCGGGCCGATGGACTCGGTGGGATCGGTGGGATCGGCGGGATCGGCGGGCCCTGACTCCGTCGGGGCCTGCGGCTCGGGCTGTTCCACGGGCGGTGGCGGCGGGGCCGCGTCCGCGAGCGGGGCCGCGCCCAGTGCGGCGGCCCGGTGCAGGCAGCGGGGTGCCAACAGGCAGCTGCACGTGGCCTGTCCGGCCTCGGTGACGGTGCCCGCCGGGCCGGGGCGCAGGGTGACGAGGGCGTCCTCGCCGAAGCGGACGGTGACACTGCCGTCCGCCTCACGGGCGGCGCCCGCCGCGCAGTCCTCGGTGGCGGCGTCCAGCTTCTTGCGCAGGCGGCCGGTGAGGTTCTCGACCGCTTCGGCGAGCACCTCGGGTGCGACGGGCGGCAGTTCGGTGCTCAACGGGACTCTCCACGGAGGCGGTCGCCCACCCAGCGGGCGAGGGCGAGGGGGCTGAGGGCTGCCACCGGCATGCCGGCCGCGACGAGTTGCCGCGCGACCGGGACCGAGTACCGGGGCGTTCCCGCGTCGTCGAGCGCGGCGCAGCCCATCAGGTGGGCGCCGGAGGCGGCCAGCGCGCGGACCTCCCCGAGGAGCCCGCCGATCGGGGCGCCCTCCTCGAAGTCGCTGACCACGACGACGAGGGTGCGGCTGGGGACGGTGATCAGGGTGCGGGCGTGCGCGAGACCGGCGGCGATGTGCGTACCGCCGCCGACGCGGACCTCCAGCAGCAGCGAGAGCGGGTCGTCGACGCGGTCGGTGAAGTCCACGACCTGGGTGGAGAAGGCGAGGAAGTGGGTGGACAGGGTCGGTACGCCGCCCAGCACGGCCGCGGTCAGGGCCGACCAGATGACGGAGGCCTCCATCGAGCCGGAGACGTCGACGACGAGGATCAGCCGCCAGTCGGCCTCGCGGTTCGCCCGGGTGCTGAAGACGGGCCGCTCCGGTACGACGACGACCGTGCCGTCGGCCCGCCGCCGGGTGTGCGCGAGGTTGGCGCGCAGGGTCCGGGCCAGGTCGAGTTTGCCGCCGGGGCGGCGGGTGGGGCGCGGCGTGGCGAGGCCGGAGAGGGCCGGGCGCAGGCGGGTGGCCAGCTCCTTGGCGAGCTCGTCGACGAGCCGTCTGACCAGGGGGCGCAGACGGGCGAGTTGGGCCTCGGGGAGCCCGCCTGCCAGGGACAGTACGGAGCTCAGCAGTTCCACGGAGGGGCGTACGGACGCCGGGTCGAGCTGGGCGAGGACGTCGGTGCGGCCCGCTTCGGCGGCGCCGGCGAGCACTTCCTCCCGTACGTCCGCGCCGAACAGCGCCTCCAGCTCCTGCGACCACTCGCGGGCGGTGGGGAAGGAGGCCTCCTGGCCGCCGCCCTGGCCGCCCCCTTGGCCGGAGTCGAGGTCGGACGCGCCTTCGCCGCGCCCGGTGCCGTACAGCTCGTCCAGTGCGTGGGCGTAGCGGCGGGCGCCGGCGGGGAGGCGGTCGCGCTCGCGGCCGAGCAGCAGCCGCCAGCGGTCGGCGGGGGCGAGCCGGCGATCCTCGCCCTCGGGGGTCCCGGCGGGCGGCGCGGCGGGACTGTCCGGGCGCGGGGCGGGTGCCTCCGCCGCGGGCAGCGGGAGGGCCTTGAGCGCGGCGAGCCCGGCGGCGTCGGCTGCGGCCCAGAGGGCGAGCAGGGCGGGCGACGCGTCGAGCGCGAGGTCGATCCGGTCGCCGATCCGCTCGGTGACGGTGTCCAGCAGGCGGTCGCGGGCGGCGGGCGAGAGGGCGTCGAAGCCGCCGCGCAGAGCCGGCAGGCGGTCCAGGAAGTCCTGGTCGGCGAGGCTCTCGACGCGGACGAGGAGCGGGGTCAGGGCGGCCGGCGAGGACCCCAGCAACGGGCCCGCGGCGGTGAGGAGTCCGGCGAGCCGGCGGGTCAGGGCGCGCCGGCTGTCGGCGGTGCCCGCGGCGTCGATCCACCCGGCGGCGCGATCGCCGAGCCCGGCGGCCGGGTCGAGGTCGAGGAGGACCCGTACGGCCAGGGCGGCGCCCTGCATCAGCGGGGACGCGGAGGCCGCCAGGCCGGCGAGGGCCTCGTCCGTGCGCAGGCCGAGGTGGTGGGCGGCGGCGCGGTCGGCGAGGGCCACGAGGGCGGCCGCGTCGGCGGGGTCGTCGCTGCCGGCGAGGCCGGGCAGCGACCGTACGGCCGCTTCGAGGAGGTCCGCGGTGAGGGCTGCGGCGGTGGCACGGGACCCGTCGGAGGTGCCGGGGAGGTGGCCGCGGTGCAGGGCCTCCAGGAGGTCGAGGGCGTCGAGGAGTTCGGGCAGGGTCGCCGTCTGCGGCAGGGCGCCGGCCGCCTCGTGGAGGCGTACGTCGACCAGCTCGGGCAGATCGCAGCGTGCGGCGGCGGCCAGCCCGGCGAGGATCTGTGCCGGGGTGGGTCCGCCGTCGGCGGCGGCCCGGCGGGCGGTGTCGCGCAGGGTTCCGGCGGCCGCCTGGGCGGCGGTGACGCCGCGGACCCCGGCGAGATCGAGGCGGGCCGGGACGGAAGGCGTCCAGGACAGCCGCCACTTGGTGCCGAGGGCGGTGCCGTCGCCGGTGGCGGCCACGGTGAGGGGCTCCCCGTAGGAGGCGCCGCACACGAGGAGCCGTTGCAGGAGGACCTCGCGGCGGCCGTCCAGGGCGGAGCGCAGCGGGTCGAGGCGGACCTCGCGGGAGGCGGGCTCGTCGGGGCCGGGCAGGCGCAGTTCCGTCAGCTCGGCCTCGACGGAGGGGCCGAGGCCGGAGCGGGGGGCGTGCGGGGTGATCCGCCCGCGGGCGGTGCCGACGAGCACGGCCTCCAGGGCGCGGGCCAGCGCGCGGCCCCGGCCGAGCGGTTCGCCCTGGCCGAGGACGGTGGTGACGGCTTCGAGGAGCTCGCCGCGGCCGGGCGCGGGCAGTCCGCGCAGGACGGCGAGGTCGCAGGCGAGTCGCAGGGTCTCGGCGGCCTCTCCGGTGCCGGCGGTGTGCCCGGCCCGGCGCAGCTCCCGGCAGAGCCGGATGACGGCGGCGGAGGCCGCCTCCCGTACCCGCTCCGGGTCCCCGCCGGCTTCCAGCACGGCCTGCTGCCAGAGCGGGTCCCGGATCCCGGCGGGGTACCCGGAGCGGGAGTCGAGCAGATCGAAGGAGTACGGCACGAAGGAGGTGACGGCCCCCTCCGCCGCCTCGCCGGCGCGCGCGGGCCCTGCGGCCCGAGGCCCCGGCTCGGCACCCGCCCGCGGTGCCGGCACCGAGCCCACGGCGGCCGGCCCGGCGCCCGGGCCGAGGAGGGCATCCTCGGCAGCGGTCGGCCCGGCCTGCGCGTCCACGCCCGCACAGGAGGAGTCGACATCGGCGCAGCCGGTCCCGGCAGCCACAGCGTGAAGGGCGCCGTCGGCAGCGGGAGCGGCCGGGCCGGTGCCCGTGGCCGCGCCCGCGTGCGCCTCGTCTACAGCGGAGGCGCCCGCGCCCGGGAGGGCCGGGGCGTGGAAGGCGCCGATCACGGCCGCCACGCGGTGGCCCGCGGCGGTGGCGCCGGCGATGACGGAGCGCATGTGGGACTCGCGGGCGAGGTCCCTGGCCGGTGGGGTGGAGTCGGCGCGCAGCGCCCAGCCGACGCCGATCGCCGCGCGGCGCACGGCTTCCGGGGAACAGCCCGGGGCGAGCACCTCGACGGCGCGGTCCCACAGGTCGTCACCGTCACGTCCGGTACCGGCGGCGGTGAGCGCGTCCGCGAAGGAACTCCCCCGCGGCGCCCGCGCACCCGGCTCGCAGCCCGGCTCCGCCGGCGTCGGAGCCGAAGCCGAAGCCGGAGCCGGAGCCGGAGCCGGAGCCGCGTCTGCGGGGGCCGGCTGAGCGGGGACCGGCCCTGCGGGCCGAGCCAGGCCGGGGCCCGCCGGGGACGGGGCCGCGCCGACGGGCACGGCCTGGCCCGGGACCGGCCCCGCCTTGACCGCCGGGTCGGGGTCCGGGGCCGGCTCCGCGGGCCCGGCCGTCCAGTCGGGGGACGCGAGGGGGAGGTCGCAGCAGAGGACGGTGGCGCCGGTGCGGCGGGCCCAGCGGATGGCGGCCAGTTCCGGGGAGAAGTCGGCGAACGGGTAGAACGCCAGGCGGCCGTCGCCGCCGGTGCCCGCGAGGGCGACGGGGGCGACGGTCTCCGGGTCGGCCAGGTGCTCCAGCCACGGCTGGAAGTCCGCCGGGAGCTCGACGCAGACCACGTCCGCCCCCGAGGCGTCCAGCAGCTCGGGCACCACCGCGGCCAGCGCCGGGCTGTGGTGGCGCACCCCGATGAGGTACGGCTCACGGGTCGCGGCGAGGGCCTCCACCGCGGCGCGCGGGTCCGCGCGCGGGTCGGTGTGCGTCAACGCAGGCTCCCGCGCAGGTCCCAGAGGCGGCGCCACATCGCCGAGCCGTCCTCGGCGCGGCGGCGCACCGGGCCGTCCCAGTAGCCGAGGAGGCGGCCGTGGTCGGCCGGGTCGTCCTTGCGGACCACGCCCAGCAGGTGCCCCGGCAGCAGGTCCAGCACGTCCCCGCCCGGCAGGTACGCGGCCGCGACCCCGAGCGAGGCCGCCACCTGCACGGCCTCCGCGGTGGACATGACCGTACCGGGGCGCTCCACGTCCCAGCCCTCGGTGGAACGCCCGGAGCGCAGGTCGCGGAAGACGGTGACGAGCGCGTCGAGGACGGCGTCGTCGACGCCGAAGGCCGCGCCGGCCCGCTCGACGGCGGCGACCGCCTGCCGGCGGATCAGGGTGGCCTCGGCGTCCGCGTCGGCGATCGGGGCGACCGTCTCGAAGTTGAAGCGCCGCTTGAGGGCGGCGGACATCTCGGAGACGCCGCGGTCGCGCAGGTTGGCGGTGGCGATGACGGTGAAGCCGGGGGCCGCGGAGACCACGGCGTCCTCGGTGGCGGTCAGTTCGGGCACGCTGATCCGCCGGTCGGACAGGATCGACACCAGCGCGTCCTGTACCTCGGGCAGGCAGCGGGTGATCTCCTCGACGCGGACCACGCGTCCGGTGCGCATGGCGGAGAGCACCGGGGAGTCGACCAGGGCTCCGGAACTGGGCCCCTGTGCGAGCAGCAGCGCGTAGTTCCAGCCGTAGCGGAAGGCGTCCTCGGTCGTACCGGCCGTGCCCTGGACGGTGAGGGCGCTGGTGCCGCTGACGGCGGCGGCCAGCAGCTCCGACAGCATCGACTTGGCGGTGCCCGGCTCACCCGTGAGGAGCAGGCCGCGCTCTCCTGCGAGGGTGACGACGCAGCGCTCCACCAGGGCGCGTTCGCCGACGAACTTGGGGGCGATGGCCAGCTTGGCGGGGAGCCCGGCGCGGCGCTTCGGCAGGGCCAGTTCGGCTCCGTCGCTGCCGCAGACGAAGGTGACGACGGCGCGCGGGGTCAGGGCCCAGCCGGGCGGCCGGGGACCGGGGTCCTGGGCGGCGAGGAAGTCGAGTTCGGTGGCGTACCGCTCCTCGGCGGGCAGCACCTGCCGGGCGGCGGGGACGGATGGTGCGGTGACGGTCATCGGGGTCCTCCTGGACGGGAAGGGGAAGGGGCGGGGAAGGGGCGGGGAAGGGGTACGCGTGTCGGGCGGGGGGGGGGGGGGGGGGGGGGGGGGGGGGGGGGGGGGGGGGGGGGGGGGGGGGGGGGGGGGGGGGGGGGGGGGGGGGGGGGGGGGGGGGG
>NZ_JBVHWW010000024.1:0-118207 GCF_055563995.1 Streptomyces sp. NPDC029164
CCCCCCCCCCCCCCCCCCCCCCCCCCCCCCCCCCCCCCCCCCCCCCCCCCCCCCCCCCCCCCCCCCCCCCCCCCCCCCCCCCCCCCCCCCCCCCGTGCGCGCACCCGGTCAGCAGGTCGAGTGGAAGAGGCCGGCGACCCGCTCGGTGGCGGCCAGCCGGTTGTAGACCTCCACGGCCGCGGTCGTCTCCGCCACGTGCGCCTCGACCCCGGCCGCCCGGAGCACCTCCAGCGTCTGCGGGGCGATTCCGAGGCGCTTGTCCATGCCCTGGCTGAGCACCACGGCCGTCACCCCCAGGTCGAGGAACTCGCGCACCTCCTGCGGCCGGACGCCGGGCTCGTGCCGCGTGCCGTGCTCGGACCAGTCCCAGGGGCGGCCGCCACCCGGGTAGAGCCTGAAGTCCTTGCCGGGGGCGAGCCCTTCGGCCTCGACCCGGCCCCACGAGAGGTGCGTGATGCGCGGGGAGCGCTCCGGAGCCGGCACCGGCACCGGCACCGGCTCCGGGGGAGTCCACAGCATCAGGTTGCTCATCAGCTCGGCCTGTTCGATCGCGTCGTCCAGGGCGTGGTGCGTGTGGCGCCGCCGCGACAGCAGTGCGCGGGGCATCCGGCCCTTGACCGCGGCGCGCAGCGGCACCCGCGCCTTCGTCGCGTACAGGGTCTTCATGTCCAGGCAGCCCGAGTGGCCGAAGGGGCTGTCCCCGCCGAAGCGCATCAGGTACCAGTACAGGAAGGTCCAGTCGAAGGGGGCCGGGTAGCCGCACATCACCGGCTGGGCCCCGGCCTCGGCCGACACCTCCCGCACCCAGGTGCGGAACTCGTCCATGGCCGTCGCCGGGTCGGCGCCCTCCCGCAGCAGCCGGTCGCGGTCCAGCCCGCTGACGGCGAGCGCCTCGGGCACGTACGCCTCGCTGATCGGCCGCAGCTCCCGGTAGAAGGTCTGCCGTTCCGGATCGGCGGCCGTATACGACGCGCCGTCCTGCCGGCCGGCGACCGCCGCCCCGAAACTGATCATCGAGTAGGGGCCGGGGATGGGTCCGTCGGCCTCGACGTCGACGGAGATGTAGAGGCTGGGACGTGCGGTGCGGGCTGCCATGCGCGAGAGCATGCCAGCCCGCGCCGCGCCGTTCATCCGGATTCACGGGGGTCCCACGCGGAGTGACCGGCCGCGGACGGTCCGCGCACCCTCCCGTCGGTCGACGGCCGACGCCCTCGGGAGGAGGATGGAGAGCGGGGAGCGTCGGAGCGAAGGAACGGTCATGTTCGCAGACACCAAGGCATTCAGCGGATTCTCCGTCGACGACCTCGGCAGGGCCAAGGAGTTCTACGAAGGCACCCTCGGCCTGCGCGTCTCGGAGAACAAGGACATGGGCCTGCTGTCGCTGCACCTGGCGGGCGACAACACGGTCATGGTCTACCAGAAGGACAACCACGAGCCCGCGAGCTTCACGATCCTCAACTTCCCCGTCGACGACGTCGACCGGGCCGTCGACGAACTCACCGGCCGGGGCGTCCGGTTCGAGCGCTACGAGGGCTTCGACACGGACGCCAAGGGCATCGTCCGGGAGGCGGAAGGCGGGCCCACCATCGCCTGGTTCAAGGACCCGGCGGGCAACGTCCTCTCCGTGCTGGACGGTTCCTTCTAGCGCCTCCCGCCCCCGCGCGGGCCTCAGGAAGCCGGGGTCAGGAACATCCCGGTCTGGTCCCCGCCCGCGGTGTTCTTGCAGCTGAAGCCGGAGCTCGCGGGCTGGGCGACGACCAGCGCGAGGCAGCGGCCGGCCGCCAGCTGGCCGAAGTAGTTCGGATGCATGGACTCCTGGATCAGGCCCTGCGACTCGTTGTTGTCGATCCAGCGCGCCCACTCGCTCGTCTTCGCCGAGGCCGGCACCGTGGAGCTCACCTGCTTGCTCGCCTTGGCGCACACCTCACGGCCCTGCATCATGTCCCGCAGGTCCAGGAACTGCACGCCCTTGGCCGCGGCGACCCCCTTGATCCGGTTGGCCATCTGCGGCACGAGCGAGTCCCGCGCCCAGTCCGAGTCCCGGTTCCAGAACGGACAGCCGCCCGTGTTGAGCCGGCTCCAGTCGCTCTGGGTGTACCGGTTCTCCGCGCTCCGCGGGATCGGCGACGGGTAGGACTGCAGCACGATCCGGTACGAGGAGTCGGCGTACCCGGCCGCGCGCATCACGGCCCGCACCTCGTCGACGGACTTGCCGACCTTGCCCATGACCGCGTCGATCTTCTGGTCGACCCCGTACTGCTGATTGTCGTAGCAGTACGAGTTCCAGATGACGAAGTCGAGCGCGCAGTCCTTGATGATGTCGGCGAAGCCCAGGTCGTTGCCGCCGATGGACAGCGCGATGACCTTGACGTCGTGGCTCGCGGCCACCGCGGCGAGCTGGTCCGCCTGCGGCGCCTCGCCCTTGAAGGCGACGCCGCCGTTGGAGGCGCGGAACACGTTGTCGGAAACCGCCCCCGAACAGGCCAGATTCACGGCGACGTCGGCGATCGCCCCGGCGCTGCGCACCTCGGCGGAGTCGGAGCGGTGACACCCGCCGGCCGTGCTCCCGTACACCTTGCCGGGATCGTAGGTGCTGCCGCTGACCCAGCCCCGGTCGGTCCCGTTCCTGCTTCCGGTGTTGGTGAGGGTGTTGCCCTTCCAGCGTCCGGCCTCGCCGGAGATGTAGCTGTCGCCCATGGACACCACGGCGGTGGGTCCGGTCCCGGGGCTGGCCACGGAGGTCCCGGCGCCGCCGGCCACCAGCGCGCCCGCGGCGAGCGGCAGGACCAATCCGGCCCCGGCCAGTCGTCGCACCCGACTGCGGTACCGGTCCCTGCTGACGTTGCGGAATCCGATCACTGCGGAACTCCTGCGTTTTCGGCCATGCCGAAGTCGGCAACGACTCCGTTGCGTGGCTGGGAAAGTGGGGGTACCGCCGGCCGGTGGCATCGGAAAGGTGACACGGGCCCACTTGTTACCGCTAGGTACAGTGACGTTACGAACGAGTAACAACCGATCGGTCGTTCGGGAGTCCGCTCCTCCTGTTGTGGAACGCAAACGGCTCCGCCCCCGTGCCGTGAAGGCGACGGGGGCGGAGCCGGCGGGTTCGGCCGCTGTGCGAGTCAGCCGAATCCGGGGATCAGCCGACCAGCTGGTCGTACGCGGGGAGCGTGAGGAAGTCCGCGTAGTCCGCGTCCAGGGAGACCTGGAGCAGGAGGTCGTGGGCCTGCTGCCACTTGCCGGCCGCGAAGGCCTCCTCGCCGACCTCGGCGCGGATGGCGGTCAGTTCCTCGGCCGCGATCTTGCGGGTCAGCTCGGCGGTGGCGGTCTCGCCGTTCTCGAACACCACGCCGGCGTTGATCCACTGCCAGATCTGCGAGCGGGAGATCTCGGCGGTGGCCGCGTCCTCCATCAGGCCGAAGATGCCGACGGCGCCCAGGCCGCGCAGCCAGGCCTCGATGTAGCGGATGCCGACCTGGACCGCGTTGCGCAGGCCCTCGTACGTCGGCTTCGCGTCCAGGGAGTCGATCGCGATGAGCTCGCCCGCGGCCACCGAGACGTCCTCGCGCAGCCGGTCCTTCTGGTTCGGCTTCTCGCCGAGGACCGCGTCGAAGGAGGCCATCGCGATCGGCACCAGGTCGGGGTGGGCGACCCAGGAGCCGTCGAAGCCGTCGCCCGCCTCGCGGTCCTTGTCGGCCTTGACCTTCTCGAAGGCGACCTTGTTGACCTCGGCGTCCTTGCGGGACGGGATGAAGGCCGCCATGCCGCCGATGGCGTGCGCGCCGCGCTTGTGGCAGGTGCGGACCAGCAGTTCGGTGTACGCCCGCATGAACGGGGCGGTCATCGTCACCGCGTTGCGGTCCGGCAGGACGAACTTCTCGCCGCCGTCACGGAAGTTCTTCACGATGGAGAAGAGGTAGTCCCAGCGGCCCGCGTTCAGGCCCGCCGCGTGGTCGCGCAGCTCGTAGAGGATCTCCTCCATCTCGTACGCGGCGGTGATCGTCTCGATGAGGACGGTGGCGCGGACGGTGCCCTGCGGGATGCCGACGTAGTCCTGGGCGAAGACGAAGATCTCGTTCCAGAGGCGCGCCTCCAGGTGCGACTCCGTCTTCGGCAGGTAGAAGTACGGGCCCTTGCCGAGGTCGATGAGGCGCTTCGCGTTGTGGAAGAAGTACAGGCCGAAGTCCACGAGCGAACCGGAGGCCGGGCCGCCCTCGAAGCGCAGGTGGCGCTCCTCCAGGTGCCAGCCGCGCGGCCGCATCACGACGGTGGCGAGCTGGTCGGCGGGCTTCAGGGCGTACGCCTTGCCCGTGCGCGGGTCGGTGAAGTCGATGCGGCGCTCGTAGGCGTCGATGAGGTTGAGCTGGCCGAGGACGACGTTCTCCCAGGTGGGAGCGGAGGCGTCCTCGAAGTCGGCGAGCCAGACCCTGGCGCCCGAGTTCAGGGCGTTGATGGTCATCTTGCGGTCCGTCGGACCGGTGATCTCCACACGACGGTCGTTCAGCGCGGCCGGGGCCGGCGCCACCTTCCAGTCGCCCTCGCGGACCTGTGCGGTGTCCGGGAGGAAGTCGAGGGTGGAGGTCCGGGCGATCTCGGCACGGCGCTCGGCGCGGCGGGCGAGGAGCTCGGCACGGCGGGGGGCGAACCGCCGGTGGAGCTCGGCCACGAAGGCGAGAGCCGCTTCGGTGAGGACTTCGTCCTGCCGGGGCAGGGGCTCGGCGTCGACGATGGCCAGCGGGGACGGCGCTGGTGCGGACATATCTGTCACTCCTTCAGCGGCGGTGCCTGGCGGCCGCGGGGGAATGCTCGCGCGAGACGGCACGCAGTGCCGTCGGGTGTGGAGAGTTCCGGAATACGGTCGCGGGCGCCGTCTGGGGGTTCAGGGCGCTTCTGACCAGTGGATAGTAATTTCCTCATGGTGGAAGTTCAATGGTTTGTTGATATCGAGATTCTCTGAGTCGACAGATTCCACTTCCCGGTGGCCCTCAGTGCCATCGCCGTCACGCCGTGCTCAGAGGAGACGCACCAGGTCGGGCGGTGTGTCGATGTCGAAGGCCTCCGCGATGTCCGAGCACTCCACCAGCATGAGCTCTTCGGCGTGTCGTGCGAGATGCACGCGCGCGCCCCTGTCGCCCGTCGCCGTCGCCGCGATGTCCGCCCAGCGCTCCGCGCCGAACAGCACCGGGTGGCCGCGCACCCCGTCGTACGCCGCCGCCACCAGGCTCGCGGGGGAGCGGTAGGCCTCCCGGACCCGGGCCACGGCCGCCGGGCCGATGCCCGGCTGGTCCACCAGCGAGACCAGGGCCGCGCGGGCGCCCGTACCGGCCAGCGAGGTGAGCCCGACCCGCAGGGAGGAGCCCATCCCCTCCGCCCATTCCGGGTTGTCCACGACCACGCAGCCGGTCAGGTCGGCCCGCTCGCGGACCTCGGAGGCCGAGGCCCCGAGCACCACGTGCACCGGGCCGCAGCCCGCCTCGCGCAGCACCCGTACGGCGTTCTCGACGAGCGGGCGGCCGCGGTAGGGGAGCAGGGCCTTGGGCCGCCCGCCGAGCCGGCGGCCGCCGCCGGCCGCCAGGAGCAGGCCCGCGATCATGGGTGAAGCGGAGGGGGAGTTGGCTGGCATGCCACCGATTCTCGCTCCTGTACGGAGTCCCGCGAGCGCCGCGCCAGAGTGCGGCGTACGGAGTCCAGCACGGCCCCGATGCGCAGCGGCCGGGAGACCCGGTTCTCGGCGGCAGCCAGCAGGGCACGTTCGTCACGGTCGGTCAGCATCTCGCCGTCTCCTTGCCAATAGGGGGCCAATACGGCGAGTCTGGTCCTCGATTGGCCTGGCCGTCAGAGCCAATCAGGGGAGGTTGGCATGGCAAACGGGCGAGTGGTCCAGACAGCGGACAGAACCATCGGCAGCCGGCAGCTCGCCGCCCTGCTGCCCGCGGAGGTCCTGGCCCGCCCCGGCTACCGGGCGCTCGCCGACGCCGTCCGCACACTGATCCTCGACGGCCGGATCGCCCTGCACGTCAGGCTGCCCGCCGAACGCGAACTCGCCGAGGCCGTCGGCGCCAGCCGGGCCACCGTCACCGGCGCCTACGACCTGCTGCGCGAGAGCGGCTACGTCCGCAGCCGGCGCGGCTCCGGCACCTGGACCGAACTCCCCGACGGCCACCGCCCGGTCGGTGCGCACGCCATCGTCGGGGGGATCGGCGGCCGCCCGGACGGCGAACCGGGCATCGACCTCGCCATCGCCGCCATGGGCGCCCCCGAAGGCAGCCTGGCCGAGGCCTTCGCCTGGGCGGCGCCCCGCCTGCCCCAGCTCGCCCGCAGCCCCGGCTACCACCCGTTCGGCCTGCCCGACCTGCGGACCGCCGTCGCCGAGCGGTTCAGCCGGCGCGGACTGCCCACGCGCCCGGAGCAGATCCTGCTCACCTCCGGCGCCCAGCAGGCCTTCAGCCTGGTCGTCAGCCTGCTCTGCCGGGCCGGAGACCGGGTCGTCACCGAGAGCCCCACCTACGCCAACGCCCTCGACGCCCTGCGCCACGCGCGGCTGCGCACCGGTTCCATCGCCGTCTCCGACGCGGGCTGGGACATGGAGATCGCCGAGTCCACCCTGCGCCAGACCGTGCCGAGGATGGCGTACGTGATCCCCGACTTCCACAATCCGACGGGCGCGCTGATGCCGCCGGAACAGCGGCTGCGGCTGCTCGCGGCGACCCGTGCGACCGGGACGTGGCTGGTGGTCGACGAGACCATCGCCGACATCGCGCTGGACGTGCCGGCGCCCGCGCCGCTGGCCTCCCTCGCGCCGCGCGGCGGCGCGGACCACGTGATCACCATCGGCTCGCTCAGCAAGACGCACTGGGGCGGCCTGCGCGTGGGCTGGATCCGGGCCACCGCGAAGATGATCGCCGAGCTGACCGCGGTACGGGTCTCGGCCGACATGACCGGCTCGGTCCTCGACCAGCTGGTCGCGCTCCCGCTGATGGACGACATGGACCGGGCCCTGCCCGCCCGCCTGGCCCAGCTGAGGATCCAGCGCGAGGCCCTGGTGCAGGCCCTCCAGCGGCACACGCCCGAATGGTCCTGGCAGGTCCCGCCGGGCGGGCTCTCGCTCTGGGTCGACCTGGGCGAGGCGGTCAGCTCCGCCCTGGCCGAGCGCGCCGCGGCCGCCGGCGTGCACATCGGCCGCGGCGCCCGCTTCGGGGTGGACCCGGGCACCTTCGAACACCGGCTCCGGATCCCCTACACGCTCTCCGCGGACCGCCTGGACGAGGGCGTGCGCCGCCTCGCGGGCGCCTTCCACGACGGGATCCCGCTGCCGTCGGCGGTGGACCGCCCGCACTGGGTGGCCTGAACCCCGCGATCCGGCGGCCCGGGTCCGTCACGGCGTGCTCCGCTCACGGCGTCCGGATCAGGCGGCGGGTCGCGGCGGCCGCGACCGCCGAGGTGCGGGAGTCGACGCCGAGCTTGGCGTAGATGTGCACCAGGTGGGATTTGACCGTGGCCTGGCTGAGGAAGAGCTTCTTCGAGATCTGCTGGTTCGACAGGCCGTCCGCGACCAGCTGCAGCACCTCCAGCTCCCGCTTCGTCAGCGCCTCCGCCGGGGTCCGCATCCGGTCCATCAGCCGCAGCGCCACCGCCGGGGCCAGCGCCGACTGACCCGCGGCGGCCGTCCGTACCGCCGCCGCCAGTTCCTCCGGCGGGGCGTCCTTCAGCAGGTAGCCCGAGGCGCCCGCCTCCACCGCCGCCAGGATGTCCGCGTCCGTGTCGTACGTGGTCAGGACCAGTACCCGGGGGGAGCCCGGGCGGGCGGTGATCAGGGCCGTCGCGTCGGAGCCGTGCATGCCGGGGCCCGGCCCGAACTGGAGGTCCATCAGGACCACGTCCACCGGCTCGGAGCCGGCCAGCTCCACCGCCCGCTCGGCGGTCGCCGCCTCGGCCACCACCGCGAAGTCCGCCTCCGTGTCCAGCACCGCGCGCAGTCCCGCCCGGACCACCGGATGGTCGTCGGCCAGCAGCAGCCGGATCGTCATCGTCAGACCTCCAGGGGCAGCGGCAGGGTGACGGCCACGGCGGTGCCCTGGCCCGGGCCGGACTCCACGGTGAACAGCCCGCCCAGGGTCTCGGCGCGCGAGCGCATCGCGGGCAGCCCGAAGCCGCCGTCACCGGAGGCCGACGCGGCCGAGGCGGCCGGGGAGGGGTCGAAGCCGTGCCCGTCGTCCACGACGTCCAGCGTGACCGAGGCGTCCATGAAGGTCAGGGTGATCTCGGCGCGCCCGGCCCGCGCGTGCCGCACCACATTGGCCAGCGCCGACTGCGCGATCCGCAGCAGCGCCACCTCGTACGGGGTGGGCAGCACCCGCGGGCTGCCGCTCAGCGAGAACCGCACCCGCGGCCCCGGCACCCCCGCGCACAGCCGCTCCAGGGCGGCGGCGAGCGATCCGTGCTCCAGGTCCGGCGGGGTCAGGGCCCGTACGAAGCGGCGCGCCTCGGCGAGGTTCTCCTGGGCGGCCTCCCGGGCCCGGGCGATGTGCTCCAGCGCCGGAGCCTCCTCGGGCAGCGCCCGCTCGGCGGCCCGCAGCAGCAGCTGGATGGAGGACAGCCCCTGGGCGAGGGTGTCGTGGATCTCCCGGGCGAGCCGCTCCCGCTCGGCCAGGATCCCGGCGCCCCGCTCGGCCGCGGCCAGCTCGGCCCGGGTGGTGATGAGCTCCTCGATCAGCTCGCGGCGGCGCTCGCTCTCGCGGTACAGCGCCTGGTAGCCCAGTACGGTCGCCACCGCCACGGCCCCGCCCAGCAGCGGCCCCAGGAACGCCCCGGGGGTCGCCGCGCTGCTGTGCGCGAGGAACCCGCCGATGGCCGCGCAGGCGGTCAGCGCGACGGCCGCGACGCCCCAGCGCAGCCGCAGCAGGTGCAGCTCCAGGAAGTACAGCGGGAAGGCGATCCACAGCCCGTCGGGGGAGACCACCAGCAGCGCCGCCCAGGCCGCGCCGAGCCCCGCCAGCCACACCGCCCCGGCGCGCGGCGAGCTGTGCACGGCGGGGGCCCGTACGCCGCCCGCGTACACGGCGGCCAGCACCGCGCAGGCGGCGATCACCCAGCCGGCGCGGGGCGCGGAGTCGGTCACGGCCCGCCCGGCGGCGAGCGCGAGCAGCCCGAAGAACAGCGCGTGCAGGCACAGCCGCAGCACCTTCGACACCGGGGTGAGGGAGCGGGAAACGGGGAGGCGGGAAACGGAGGGAAGAGGGGCAGCGGCAGCAGTCATGGCGGGACCAGCGTAAGTCGGGCCCGCCCGGCCCCGGTCAACCGAAAGTTTGATGTACCGGTGCGCCCTTCGATACGAGGATCCCTCCTGTGGCGCGATGCCTTGTGTCCACGCGGAACACCAAGGTGGGGAACATGTTCGTCGCATGGAGAGATCTACGGTTCGCCAAGGGACGCTTCGCCCTGATGGGGTCGGTCGTCCTGCTGATCACGCTGCTGGTCGGCCTGCTGTCCGGGCTCACCTCCGGCCTGGCCCGGGAGAACATCTCGGCCATCACCGGCCTGCCCGCCTCGCACCTGGCCTTCGCCGCGCCCGCCGGGGACCAGAAGGTGTCCTTCACCAACTCCCAGGTCCCCCAGTCCGCCTGGCTGGCCTGGCGCAAGCAGCCCGGGGTGACCTCGGCGGAGCCGCTCGGCATCCGCACCACCAACGCCGTCTCGGGTGAGCGCACCGCCGCCGTCTCGGTCTTCGGCGTGGATCCCGCCGGCCGGCTCGGGCCGCGGAACGCGGGCCTCACCCAGGGCCGGGTGGTCCTCGCCGAGAAGGCCGCGAAGGAGCTCGGCGGCCTCACCGCGGGCGCCAAGCTCAAGATCGGGCCGCTGGAGCTGACCGTGGCCGCCGTCTCCGGGACCGCCGCCTACAGCCACACCCCGGTGGTCTGGATGGACCTCAACGACTGGCAGCGCATCGGCAACCCGGGCACCTCCATCGACACCCTCGCCACCGTCGTCGCCGTCTCCGGCGGCGGCCTGGACCTCGCGGCCGCCGACGGGGCCGCCGCGACCAAGGCCCAGACCGTCGACGAGGCCCTGGGCGCCATAGGCTCGTACCAGGCCGAGAACGGCTCCCTCCAGCTGATGCGCGGCTTCCTCTTCGTCATCTCCGCCCTCGTCATAGGGGCCTTCTTCACGGTGTGGACCATCCAGCGCAGCGGCGACATCGCCGTCCTGAAGGCACTGGGTGCCTCCACCCCTTACCTGCTGAAGGACGCCCTCGGCCAGGCCGTGGTGATCCTCGCCACCGGCACCGGGCTGGGCACCGCGCTGGCCGCCGGCTTCGGCGCGCTGATCAGCGGCGGGGACGTGCCCTTCGTGCTCGACGCCGCCACGGTCCTCGTCCCCGCCGCGATCATGATCGTGCTCGGCGCGCTGGGCGCGGCCCTGTCCATCCGGCGGATCACCGCCGTCGACCCGCTGACCGCCCTCGGGAGCGCCCGATGACCCTGCTCGTCCACGACGTCACGCTCACCTACCCCGACGGCGAGAGCCGGCTCACCGCCCTGGACGCGGTCCGCCTGGAGGTGCCCGCCGGCACCCTGACGGCGGTGATCGGACCCTCCGGCTCCGGCAAGTCCAGCCTGCTCGCGGTCGCCGCCACCCTGGTCACCCCGGACTCCGGCCGGGTCGTCGTGGCCGGCCGGGACACGGCGGGGCTCAGCGCCGCCGAGAAGTCGGCCCTGCGCCGGGAGGAGATCGGCATCGTCTTCCAGCAGCCGAACCTGCTGGCCTCGCTGACCGCCGCCGAACAGCTCCAGGTCATGGCGCACCTCTCCGGGCGCTCCAAGGCCCCGCGCCGCCGCGCACTGGAGCTGCTGGACGCGGTGGGGCTGGCGGACAAGGCCGACAAGCGGCCGCACCAGCTCTCCGGGGGCCAGCGCCAGCGGATCAACATCGCCCGCGCCCTGATGAACGAGCCCGCCGTGCTGCTGGTCGACGAGCCGACCAGCGCCCTGGACCACGAGCGCGGCGCGGCCGTGCTCGACCTGCTGGTCACGCTGACCCGCGAGCGCTCCACCGCCACGGTGGTGGTCACCCACGACCACGCCCACCTGGAGCGGATGGACCGTACGGCGACGATGGCCGACGGCCGCCTGACGCCGCTCCCGGAGCCGGGTGCCGAACCCGGCGCCCTGAGCGGCGTACGGGCCTCCTGAGGGGCGTACGAGGGCCCGCACGCCCTCACCTACGCCGCCACACGCCCGCCCGCACGCGAAGGCCCCGGCCGTTCCTCGATCCGAGGGACGGCCGGGGCCTTCGCGTCCGGGCGTGTACCGCCTAGGCCGGGGTCTGGTTGGACAGGGCCACCGACAGCTCGGCGGCGACGCCCTGCAGGATCGGCACGAAGGACTCGGCCACGGCCTCGGTGACCCGGCCCGCCGGGCCCGAGATGGAGATCGCGGCGGCGGTCGGCGAGTTCGGCACCGAGACGGCGAGGCAGCGGACTCCTATCTCCTGCTCGTTGTCGTCGACCGCGTAGCCCGCCTTGCGGACCTGCTCCAGCGCGTCGAGGAAGCCCTCGGGCGTGGTGATGGTCCTCTCGGTCGCCGCCGGCATGCCGGTGCGCGCGAGGAGGGCGCGTACCTCGTCGGCGGGGGTGTGGGCCAGGAGCGCCTTGCCCACGCCCGTGGAGTGCGGCAGCACCCGGCGGCCGACCTCGGTGAACATGCGCATGGAGTGCTTGGAGGGCACCTGGGCGACGTAGACGATCTCGTCTCCGTCGAGCAGGGCCATGTTCGCCGTCTCGCCGGTCTCCTCGACGAGGCGGGCGAGGTAGGGGCGCGCCCAGGTGCCCAGCAGCCGGGACGCGGACTCGCCGAGGCGGATCAGACGCGGGCCGAGGGAGTACCGTCGGTTGGGCTGCTGGCGGACGTAACCGCACGCCACCAGCGTGCGCATCAGGCGGTGGATCGTGGGCAGGGGCAGACCGCTGGCGGCGGAGAGCTCGCTGAGGCCGACCTCGCCCCCGGCATCGGCCATGCGTTCGAGCAGATCGAAGGCGCGCTCAAGGGACTGGACGCCACCGCTGGCGGCAGGGGTCTTTGAGGAAGCGTCGGTGGTGCTGGCGCTGGACGTCGGCACGGCGCGGTCCTTTCGGTGCTGGCAGGCAAGGGAGCAGCCTACCCGGCGGCCGGCGTCGGTCCCAGTGCTGGGGTCGGGACCGTCGCCGCCGGTCAGAGGCGGTTTGTCCTGGTGGCGGACGTCCTCGGGAAGTTACCTGCCCGGTTCCCGGTGGTGGTAGCTGCATTCTGGATAGTGAAATCTTAATTCCATCCTGTGGAAACATCCAATCGCTGTCCCGGTGTGTCAGTGGTCCGTCCGGGCGCTCTTGACTGCTCCCGGATCGCCGTGAAGACTCCGTCAACAGAACGTTGAATTTCGCTCTGTGGAAGTAGATGGGGAGGTTCCGGTGGCCGACGTGGCTGTGGAACTGGTACTGCGCTCGACGCGCGTCATCACCCCCGAGGGGACGCGTGCCGCCTCGGTGGCCGTCGCCGGCGGGAAGATCACGGCCGTGCTGGCGTACGAGGCCGAGGTACCGGCCGGAGCCCGGCTGGAGGACTTCGGCGACGACGTCCTGCTCCCCGGCCTGGTCGACACCCACGTCCACGTGAACGACCCGGGCCGCACCGAGTGGGAGGGCTTCTGGTCGGCCACCCGCGCCGCGGCGGCCGGCGGTATCACCACGATCCTCGACATGCCGCTGAACTCCCTGCCCCCGACCACCACGACCGACAACCTGCGCGTCAAGCAGGAGGTCGCCCGCGCCAAGGCGCACGTGGACGTCGGCTTCTGGGGCGGCGCCCTGCCCGACAACGTCAAGGACCTGCGCCCGCTGCACGACGCCGGCGTGTACGGCTTCAAGTGCTTCCTGTCGCCCTCGGGCGTGGACGAGTTCCCCGAGCTCGACCAGGAGCAGCTGGCCACCTCCCTCGCCGAGATCACCGGCTTCGGCGGCCTGCTGATCGTGCACGCCGAGGACCCGCACCACCTCGACGCCGCCCCCGTCGTCCCCGGCCCCAAGTACGCCGACTTCCTCGCGTCCCGTCCGCGCGACGCCGAGAACACCGCGATCGGCAACCTGATCGCCCAGGCGAAGCGGCTGAACGCGCGCGTCCACGTACTGCACCTGTCGTCCTCCGACGCGCTGCCGCTGATCGCCGCCGCCAAGGCCGAGGGCGTCAAGATCACCGTCGAGTCCTGCCCGCACTACCTCACCCTCACGGCAGAGGAAGTACCGGACGGCGCCAGCGAGTTCAAGTGCTGCCCGCCCATCCGCGAGGCCGCCAACCAGGACCTCCTGTGGGACGCGCTCGCCGACGGCACCATCGACTGCATCGTCTCCGACCACTCGCCCTCCACCGCGGACCTGAAGACCAGCGACTTCTCCACCGCGTGGGGCGGCATCTCCTCCCTCCAGCTGGGCCTGCCCGCCATCTGGACCGAGGCGCGCCGCCGCGGCCGGACCCTGGAGGACGTAGTGCGCTGGATGTCCGCGGCCCCGGCCGCGCTGGCCGGCCTGGCGCAGAAGGGCGCGATCGAGGCCGGCCGCGACGCCGACTTCGCCGTGCTCGCCCCCGAAGAAACGTTCACCGTGGACCCGGCCGAACTCCACCACCGCAACCAGGTCACGGCGTACGCGGGCAAGACCCTGCACGGCGTCGTGAAGTCCACCTGGCTGCGCGGTACGCAGATCGCCGACCACGGCACCCCGACCGAGCCCACGGGCCTCCTCCTCGAAAGGCAGAACTGACAGTGGCGATTCCTTCCTTCACCGGCAACGCGAACCCGTACGGAGGCGGCGACCCGTACGCGGACTACCGCACCGCGGACTTCCCGTTCACCCAGTACGCGAACCTCGCCGCCCGTGAGCTGGGCGCCGGTGTCATCGCCGCCAACGACGAGTTCTTCGCGCAGCGCGAGAACCTCCTCATCGCCGAGGCCGCGCACTTCGACCCCGAGCACTTCGGCCACAAGGGCAAGATCATGGACGGCTGGGAGACCCGCCGCCGCCGCGGCGTCTCCGCCACCCAGCCCTGGCCGACCGCCGAGGACCACGACTGGGCGCTCGTCCGCCTGGGCGCCCCCGGCGTCATCCGCGGCATCGTCGTCGACACCGCCCACTTCCGCGGCAACATGCCGCAGGCCGTCTCCATCGAGGGCACCTCGGTCGACGGCGCGCCGACCCCCGAGGAGCTCCTCGGCGACGACGTGAAGTGGACCACCCTGGTCCCGCGCACCGCGGTCGGCGGCCACGCGGCCAACGGCTTCGAGGTGAGCACCGAGCAGCGCTTCACGCACCTGCGCGTCAACCAGCACCCGGACGGCGGCATCGCCCGCCTGCGCGTCTACGGCGAGGTCCTGCCCGACCCCAAGTGGCTCGCCGCGCTCGGCTCGTTCGACGTGGTGGCCCTGGAGAACGGCGGCTCCGTCCAGGACGCCTCCAACCGCTTCTACTCCCCGCCGACCAACACCATCAACCCGGGCCGCTCCCGCAAGATGGACGACGGCTGGGAGACCGCGCGCCGCCGCGACAACGGCAACGACTGGATCCGCTACCAGCTCGTCACCGAGTCCGAGATCCGCGCCGTCGAGATCGACACCGCGTACCTCAAGGGCAACTCGGCCGGCTGGGCCTCCCTCTCCGTCAAGACGGGCGAGGAGGGCGAGTGGACGGAGTTCCTGCCGCGCACCCGCCTGCAGCCCGACACCAACCACCGGTTCGTCCTGGACGCCCCGGCCGTCGGCACCCACGTACGGATCGACATCTTCCCGGACGGCGGCTTCTCCCGCCTGCGCCTGTACGGCTCCCTGACGGAGACCGGCGAGGCCGCGCTGGCCGCACGTCACCAGGAGCTGGGCGGCTGACGCCACCCCGTTCGACCGCCCCGGGAGCCGACACTCCCGGGGTCACGCACGGCCCGAGGGGGGGGGGGGGGGGGGGGGGGGGGGGGGCGTCTCCTTCCCCCGCCCCCCCCCCCCCTCCCCCCCCCCCCCCCCGCCCCCCCCCCCCCCCCCCCCCCCCCCCCCCTCGGCATTCCCCCCTGCCGTACGAACTCCCGTACAGGTGCGGCACAGTGGAGCGCGGCGGCTCCGCCCGGGGGCCGGCCGTGACGGACAGGAGCAGGCCCGCATGACGGAGCAGACCATCCAGGCCATCCCCCCGCAGCCGCGCCCGCACGAGGAGCGCCTCAAGGACACCCTGGCCCGCTTCGAGAACGACGTGGACGTGTGGGTCGCCACCGCCGACGCGGACGGCGTCCCCTGCATGGTCCCGCTCTCCTTCCTCTGGGACGACGGGACCTTCCTCGTCTCGACCCAGCGCACCAACCCCACCGCCCGCAACCTGATCGCGAACGGCCGGGTCCGCCTGGCCTTCGGCGTCACCCGGGACGTGGTCCTGGTGGAGGGCACCGCGACCACGCTGGAGCCGGCCGACCTCGCCCCGGCCGTACGGGAGGCGTTCGCGGCCCACACGGGCTTCGACCCGGGCGACTGCGCCCCGCCCTACCCGTACTTCCGGATCACGCCGGTGTGGATCCAGGCGTGGCGCGAGGTCAACGAGATCGCGGACCGCCAACTGATGACGGCCGGCCACTGGCTCCCGTGACGGGTTGGCCGCCGGTTGGCTGCGCCGCTTGGGCGGGGCCGGGGTGGGGGCCGGTTGTGCCGGGGTCGGGCGCGCGCCGGGGTGTCTCCTCGGGCGCCGAACGTGGCGGGGGGTCGGATTGATCGGCCTTGTTGTGTTCGGCGCCCTACGGGGACACCCCGACACACACCCGACCCCGTCCCAACCGGCAAGTTCATCCATCCGGCCTCGCCGCACTACTCCAGCCCCTCCGGCGTTTGAGGAGCGGGTCCGGGCGGAGCCCGGCGGGGTCTGGGGCGGAGCCCCGGTTGCGGCGCCGCACCGGAGACGGCGGCATCCCCAGGCGGGAGCCGACTAGGCGGCGTGGCCGCCGTCGACCGCGAACTCCGCCCCCGTCACGTACGCCGCCCCCGGCCCGGCCAGGAAGGCCACCAGGTCGGCCACCTCCCCCGCCGTTCCGAAGCGCCCCAGGGCGGTCATCGCCGCCTGCGGCTCCGCGTAGGGCCCGTCCGCCGGGTTCATGTCGGTGTCCACGGGCCCCGGGTGGACGATGTTCGCGGTGATCCCGCGCCCGCCCAGCTCCCGGGCGACCGCCTTCGTCAGCCCGATCAGCGCCGACTTGCTCATCGCGTAGAGCGTTCCGCCGGGCCCCGGCACCCGCTGGGTCATGCAGGTGCCGATGGTGATGATCCGCCCGCCCGGCCCCAGCTCGGCGGACGCGGCCTGCGTGGTGGCGAACACCCCGCGCA
Organism: Streptomyces sp. NPDC029164; assembly: GCF_055563995.1. NCBI lineage: Bacteria > Bacillati > Actinomycetota > Actinomycetes > Kitasatosporales > Streptomycetaceae > Streptomyces > Streptomyces sp. NPDC029164. The sequence continues at coordinate 16,372 of NZ_JBVHWW010000024.1, forward strand.
CGTTGACCGCGAGCACCCGGTCCACGTCGGCCGCGGTCAGCGCCTCCAGGGGCCCGAGCACGCCCACACCCGCGTTGTTGACCAGCACGTCGAGCCGCCCGAATTCCCGCACGACCCGCCCCACGACCTCGGCGCCGGCCCCCGGATCCCCGGCATCGGCCCGCACCGCGAGCACCCGCCGCCCCAGCGCCTCGACCTTCCCGGCCACCTCGGTCGCGGCCGCCTCGCCGCTGACGTAGGTGAACGCGACGTCCGCGCCCTCCTCGGCCAGCCGCAGGACCGTCGCGGCCCCGATCCCCCTGCTGCCACCCGTCACCAGTGCCACTGTGCCGTCCATGACGTTCCTCCCTCGTTTGGCCACCAGTTGGTTGCGAGTTCAATCAAACCTCGGGTGGGTCGACCCCGCTGGCAGGATTCCGACCTCGCGTTCCCGCGCGGCGGTGTGCGTGGCGGCGCGATGAGGTTCCGGGGGTCCGGGAGTCTGCATTCGTGTAGGGACGACCGAGCTAGGAGCGCAGAGCCATGGGCAAGCTGACCCTGACCACCTTCGTGACCCTCGACGGCGTGATGCAGGCGCCCGGCGGGACGGAGGAGGACCGCCGCGGCGGATTCGAGTACGGCGGGTGGCTGGTGCCGTTCGCCGACGAGGGCATGCTGGAGTTCGTCAAGGACGTCTACGGGCGGACCGAGGCGTTCCTGCTCGGGCGGCGCACGTACGAGATCTTCGCCGGGTACTGGCCGCACCACGACGATCCGGCCGATCCCATCGCGGGCAACCTGAACCGGCTGCCGAAGTACGTGGCCTCCACCACGCTCAAGGAGCCGGCCTGGGGCCCGGTCACCGTGCTCGACGGGGAGCACCTGCAGAGCGAGATCGTCCGGGTCAAGGACACGCTGGCGGGGGAGCTCCAGGTGCACGGCAGCGGGCAGCTCGCCCAGTGGCTGCTGGCCCGGGACCTCGTGGACGAGCTGAACCTGCTGGTCTTCCCGGTGTTCCTGGGCGCGGGGCGGAAGCTGTTCTCGACCGGCGGGCTGCCGACCGCCTTCGAGGTGACGGACTCCCGTACGACCTCGGCCGGAACCTCCATCCACACCTACCGGCCGAAGGGGCGGGCCGCCTTCGGCACGTTCACCTGAGTCAGCGAGGGTCGAGCGCGAGCTGGACCACGCGGCCCTCGCGCAGGACCAGCAGGTCGGGGGCCTCGTGCTCGTAGTGGCGGATGCGGCCGACGGGGCCCGGCGGGCGGATGTGGGGGGCCACGAGCAGCAGGAAGTCCTCCAGGTCCGGGAGCTGTTCCGCGTGGACCTCCTGGCGGGCCGTCAGCGCCCAGCCGCCGTGTTCGGTCGGGGCGAACTCTCCGACGAGGACGCCCCGGACGCGCCAGGCCGGGCCGCGGGCGCAGAGGAGCCCGGTGTCCGGCTCCAGCTGGCGCCGGACCTCCGCGAGCACGGCTTCCGGCGTGGTGTCGAGCAGGTCGAACGCCAGGTCCAGGGCGTAGAGATCAGCCATGTGCCCGATGCTACGGGTCGGCGCGGGCGGCCCGGAAAGGGGTCGCCCGCCATGATCGGCTCCGGTAGCGTGCCCCCTGCACCTGTGCGAGCCGCCGATGTCTCCACCCCTCATGAGCTGTTGGAGACCTGCGTTGACCGTGCTCTCGCCCGCCGTCGCAACCCCCCGCCGGGCCGCCTGGCTCGCCGACCTGCCGGTCCTGGCCGTCGCCGTCGTCTGGGGCGGCAGCTACCTCGCCGCCAAGGGCATCACCACCACGCACACCGTCATCGCCGTGCTCGTGCTGCGGTTCGCCCTGGTCCTGCCCGTCCTCGTCGTCGCAGGCTGGTCGCGCCTGCGGGCCCTGACCCGGGCTCAGTGGCGCGCCGCCGGACTGCTGGGGCTCGTACTCGCCGGGATCTTCCTCCTGGAGACGTACGGGGTCGTCCACACCTCCGCCACCAACGCCGGGCTGATCATCAGCCTGACCATGATCTTCACCCCGCTCGCCGAGGCCGCGGTGCGGCGGCAGGCGCCCTCCACCGGATTCCTCGGGGCCGCGGCCGTCTCCGTGGCCGGGGTCGTGCTGCTCACCCAGGGCGCCGGGTTCAGCGCGCCCGGCCTCGGCGACCTGCTGATCCTCGGGGCCGCCCTCGCCCGGACCGTGCACGTCCTGCTCATGGCCCGGACCGAGGCCGTCCGGGACGCCGACGCGCTGTCGCTGACCACCGTGCAGCTCGGCGGCGCCGTACTCGTCTTCGCACTGCTGGCCGCCGTGCCCGGGACCGGGGCGAGCCCGTGGGCCGCCGCGGCCGGTTTCGGGGCCGCCGAGTGGGCCGGGCTGGCCTTCCTCTCCGTCTTCTGCACCCTCTTCGCCTTCTTCGTGCAGATGTGGGCCGTACGCCGCACCTCGCCCTCCCGGGTCAGCCTGCTGCTCGGCACCGAGCCGCTCTGGGCCGCCGTCGCCGGCATCGCCATCGGAGGGGAGGATCCGGGGCTCCTCGGTTACGTGGGCGCCCTCCTGGTCCTGGTCGGCACCGCCTGGGGCCGGCGCGCCGTGACCACCGCCTGAGGGTGGCCGGAAAGCGTCGCAGCCACAGGTGATCACCCGGCTTAGTGTGGCCCCGTGCCCCGCTTACAGAACCGGCAGGTCCGGGAGTTCCTCCAGCCGGACCCGCCGCCGCTCCCGGCGCGAGAGTTCGCAGGCCTCCGCGATCCGGAAGGCCGCCAGCGCCTCGCGGCCGTCGCACGGGTTGGGCCCCTCGCCCCGCACCAGCTGGATGAAGGCCGCGAGCTCGGCCTCGTACGCCGGGGCGAAACGTTCCAGGAAGCCGGTCCACGGCTTGCTCGCCGGCGGCGGGCCGTGCGGTTCGGTGGAGGCGATCGGCGTCCGGTCGTCCAGCCCCACCGAGACCTGGTCCAGCTCCCCGGCCAGCTCCATCCGTACGTCGTACCCGGCGCCGTTGCACCGCGTACCGGTGGCCGTGACCAGGGTTCCGTCGTCCAGGGTCAGCACGGCGGCCGCCGTGTCGATGTCGCCCGCCTCCCGGAACAGAGCGGGTCCCGCGTCCGACCCGGCCGCGTACACCTCGACCACCTCGTGCCCGGACACCCAGCGGACCATGTCGAAATCGTGGACCAGACAGTCCCGGTACAGCCCGCCCGAGGTCGCCAGGTACGCGGCGGCCGGCGGAGCCGGATCGGCCGTCATCGTCCGCACGGTGTGCAGCCGCCCCAGGGCGCCCGAACGGACCAGCTCCCGGGCCGTGCCGTAGCCCGCGTCGAAGCGGCGCATGAACCCCACCTGGAGCAGCCCGCCCGCGGCCCTCACCTCACGCAGCGCCGCCAGGGTCCGGTTCAGGTCAGGGGCCAGCGGCTTCTCGCAGAACACCGGCAGCCCGCCGCGCACCGCCCGTACGACGAGATCCGCGTGCGCCTCGGTCGCCGACGCCACCACCACGGCGTCCACGCCCCAGGTGAAGACCTGCTCGACCGAGGGCGCGGCAGTGGCCCCGAGCCGGTCGGCGAGGCGCGCCGCCCGCGCGGGATCGGCGTCCGCGAGCAGGAGCGAGCCCGCATCCCGGTGGCGGGCGAGCGCCGCCGCGTGGAAGGACCCGATCCGGCCCGTTCCGATGAGCCCGATGCGCATGCACTCAACCTGACCCCGTCGGCGGAACCTGTCAATCCGCCCGCGCATGTCAACCTGACCCCGAGTGCCCCGATGACCCTTCATGGTCGACTGTGGCGGATACTGAGCGGCTGGACCGGAATGGAGCCGTAATGACCGGATTGGTGACCGGCTCGACGGCGGACCGAATTGGTGACGAGGGAAGGGCGCGGCGACGTGGCTAGGGTTCGGACAGGGGTACGCGTCGTGGGCGCCGTGCTCGCGGCGGTACTGGGGGCCTCGCTCGCGGGCTGCAGCAGTACGGGGGGCAAGCGCGCCGAGGAGCGGGCGAAGGCCGCCGAGGCGGGCCGGCCCGCCGTCTCCACCCCGCGCTGGACCTTCGCGATGGTCACGCACGCGGGCGACGGCGACACCTTCTGGGACATCGTCCAGAAGGGCGCCAAGGAGGCCGCGGCGAAGGACAACATCAACTTCGTCTACGCCCACGACGACCAGGCTCAGCAGCAGGCGCAGTTCGTGCAGAACGCCATCGACCAGAAGGTCGACGGGATCGTCGTCAGCCTCGCCAAGCCGGAGGCCCTCAAGGACGTCATCGCCAAGGCCGTGAAGGCCGGCATCCCGGTGATCACGGTCAACTCCGGCTCCGCCCAGTCCGCGGCGTACGGCGCGCTGACCCACATCGGCCAGGACGAGGAGATCGCCGGCGAGGCGGTCGGCACCGAGCTGAACAAGCGCGGCCGCAAGAAGGCCGTCTGCGTCCTGCACGAGCAGGGCAACGTCGGCCACGAGCAGCGCTGCGCCGGGGCGAAGAAGACCTTCTCCGGCACGATGGAGAACCTGTACGTCGAGGGCACCAACATGCCGTCCGTCCAGGCGTCCATCCAGGCGAAGCTCCAGGCCGACCCCTCCGTCGACGCGATCGTCACCCTCGGCGCCCCCTTCGCCCCGACCGCGATCAAGGCGAAGGACGCGGCGGCCGCCAAGGCCGAGGTCGACACCTTCGACCTCAACGCCTCCGTGGCCCGCGACCTCAAGTCCGGGGCCCTCGGCTTCGCCGTCGACCAGCAGCCCTACCTCCAGGGCTACGAGGCCATCGACCTGCTCTGGCTGTACCGCTACAACGCGAACGTGCTCGGCGGCGGCCGCCCGGTGCTCACCGGCCCGCAGATCGTCACCGCCGCCGAGGCGTCCAAGCTGGAGGAGTTCATCAAGCGGGGCAGCCGATGAGCACGCCCGCCGCCGTCGACGAACGGCTCGCGCCCACCTCCGTCGTGCGCAAGCTGCTCGCCCGCCCGGAGCTTGGCTCCGTGGTCGGCGCCGCCGCCGTCTTCGTCTTCTTCTCCTTCGCCGCCCCCAGCTTCCTGCAGGCCTCCAGCCTGAGCACGATCCTGTACTCGGCCTCCACCATCGGGATCATGGCCGCGCCGGTGGCCCTGCTGATGATCGGCGGCGAGTTCGACCTCTCCGCCGGTGTCATGGTCACCACATCCGCACTGGTGAGCTCGATGTTCAGCTACCAGATGACGGCCAACATCTGGGTCGGCGTCGCGGTGTCCCTGCTGGTCACGCTGGCGATCGGCTTCTTCAACGGCTTCATGCTGACCCGCACCAAGCTGCCCAGCTTCATCATCACGCTCGGCACCTTCCTGATGCTGACCGGCCTGAACCTCGGCTTCACCAAGCTGATCAGCGGTTCCGTCTCCACCAAGACCATCGCCGACATGGAGGGCTTCTCCTCCGCGCGGGCCCTCTTCGCCTCGCAGTGGAACGTCGGCTCGGTCACCCTCAAGGTCACCATCCTGTGGTGGCTGGCCATCGTCGCCGTGGCCACCTGGATCCTGCTGCGCACCCGCGCCGGGAACTGGATCTTCGCCGTGGGCGGCGGGGCCGACGCGGCCCGCGCGACCGGCGTGCCCGTCGTGAAGACCCGTATCGGCCTCTACATGGGCGTCGCCCTGTGCGCCTGGATCTCCGGGCAGCACATCCTCTTCTCGTTCGACGTGGTCCAGTCGGGCGAGGGCGTCGGCAACGAGTTCCTCTACATCATCGCGGCCGTCATCGGCGGCTGCCTGATGACCGGCGGCTACGGCTCCGCCATCGGCTCGGCGGTCGGCGCCTTCATCTTCGGCATGACCAGCAACGGCATCGTGTACGCGCAGTGGAACCCGGACTGGTTCAAGTTCTTCCTCGGCGCGATGCTCCTGCTGGCCACGCTGCTCAACGCATGGGTCCGCAAGCGGGCGGAGGCACGGGCATGACCGGCGACGCACTCGTGAAGCTGACCGACGTCAGCAAGTACTACGGCAACATCCGCGCCCTCCAGGGGGTCTCCCTGGAGGTCTCGGCGGGCGAGATCACCTGTGTCCTCGGTGACAACGGCGCCGGCAAGTCCACCCTCATCAAGATCATCGCGGGCCTGCACCGGCACGACGCGGGCACCTTCGAGATCGAGGGCGAGGAGACCGTGCTCGCCAACCCGCGCGCGGCCCTGGACCGCGGCATCGCCACCGTCTACCAGGACCTCGCCGTCGTCCCGCTGATGCCGGTCTGGCGCAACTTCTTCCTCGGCTCCGAGCCCACCAGGGGACGCGGCCCCTTCCGCCGCCTCGACGTGCCCCTCATGCGCGAGACCACCCGCGCCGAGCTGCTGCGCATGGGCATCGACCTGCGCGACGTGGACCAGCCCATCGGCACCCTGTCCGGTGGTGAACGCCAGTGCGTGGCCATCGCCCGCGCCGTGTACTTCGGCGCCAAGGTCCTCGTACTCGACGAGCCCACCGCGGCCCTCGGCGTGAAGCAGTCCGGCGTGGTCCTCAAGTACGTCGCCGCCGCCCGCGACGCGGGCCTCGGCGTGGTCCTGATCACCCACAACCCGCACCACGCGTACCTGGTGGGGGATCGTTTCGTCCTCCTCAAGCGCGGCACCATGGCCGGCAGCCACACCCGCGACTCGATCACGCTCGACGAGCTCACCCGGCAGATGGCGGGCGGCTCCGAGCTCGACGAACTGAGCCACGAGCTGGAGCGAGTGGCAGAATCGGGGGCAGACGCCCCACCCGGCGCAGCCGACCCGGCTTCCCGTACCACCCCACCCAAGAGGGACGACACGACTCGATGAGCACGTACCGGGACTTCACGCTCACCCACCGGGGGTCGGCGCGAGGCACCGTCCTGCGGACCATCGGAACCCGTGAGCGCCGGTCACACCTGACCGCCCCGCGCGTGCCGACCGTCGGCATCGACATCGGCGGCACCAAGGTGATGGCCGGGGTCGTCGACGCCGACGGCATCATCCTGGAGAAGATCCGCACCGAGACGCCGGACAAGTCCAAGAGCCCCAAGGTCGTCGAGGACACCATCGTCGAGCTGGTGCTGGACCTCTCCGACCGGCACGACGTGCACGCGGTCGGCATCGGCGCCGCCGGCTGGGTCGACGCCGACCGCTCCCGGGTGCTGTTCGCACCCCACCTGGCCTGGCGCGACGAGCCGCTGCGCGACGCGCTCCAGTCCCGGCTCGCGGTCCCGGTCATGGTCGACAACGACGCCAACACCGCAGCCTGGGCCGAGTGGCGCTTCGGCGCCGGGCGCGGCGAGGACCACCTCGTCATGATCACGCTCGGCACCGGCATCGGCGGGGCCATCCTGGAGGGCGGCCAGGTCAAGCGCGGCCGCTTCGGGGTCGCCGGCGAGTTCGGCCACATGCAGGTGGTCCCCGGCGGCCACCGCTGCCCCTGCGGCAACCGCGGCTGCTGGGAGCAGTACAGCTCCGGCAACGCCCTGGTCCGCGAGGCCCGCGAACTGGCCGCCGCCGACTCCCCGGTCGCGTACAACATCATCGCCAGGGTCGGCGGCAACGTCCACGAGATCACCGGGCCGCTCATCACCGAGCTGGCCCGCGAGGGCGACGCCATGTGCGTCGAGCTGCTCCAGGACATCGGCCAGTGGCTCGGCGTCGGCATCGCCAACCTCGCCGCCGCCCTCGACCCCTCCTGCTTCGTCATCGGCGGCGGCGTCAGCGCCGCCGACGACCTGCTGATCGGCCCCGCGCGGGAGGCCTTCCGCCGCCACCTCACCGGCCGCGGCTACCGGCCGGAGGCCCGGATCGCCAAGGCCCAGCTCGGCCCCGAGGCCGGTATGGTCGGCGCCGCCGACCTCGCCCGGCTCGTCGCCCGGCGCTTCCGCCGCGCCACCCGCCGGCGGGTCGAGCGCTACGAACGGTACGAGCGCTACGCGCAGCAGCTGGGCCGGCGCGAACCCGCCGGCTCCGAGGACCAGGAAAAACAGTGACACCGCCCTCCCTGCCCCACCAGGCCCCCGCACCCGACGCGGACGCCACGCCGCCGCCCACCGCCGAGGACCGCACGCACGTGGTCAAGCGCCGCTGGATCACCGCGATCATCATCGTCCTGCTGATCGGCGTACCCGCGGGCTACCTCGCGATCTCCACCCAGCAGAGCCGCGAGAGCGGCCGCGACAAGGCCGCCAAGGTCGGCGCGTCCGAGGTGCGCCCCGGCTGGCCCTCCAAGGTGCAGCGCAGCATCTACGAGGTCCCGATCCCGCCGAAGGCCTGGCGGGTCGGGTTCCTGGAGACGAACAACTGGCGCACCAGCCGGCTGTTCACCGCGTTCGCGGTGACCCCGGAGGACCTGGACGCCTTCCTCGCCGCCGTCGGCACCAGCCGGGCCGGGCTGAAGCAGGGCGAGGTCTCGATCTCCGCGCACGACTCCGAGGTGGCCGGCTGGAGCTGGAGCCCGGAGGCCATCTGGTACGGGACCACCCTGGAACAGCCGGACCCGCGCCCCAGCCGGGACATCACGGTGGACCTCACCGACCCCGAGAAGCCCAGGGTCTACGTGGTCTCCACGACCACCCCCTGACCACGCCCACCCCTGACCGGGGCCGGTGCACCGCTAGCCTGGGATCATGAAGCTCACCAAGCGGCTGCACTCCTGCGTCCAGTTGGAGAAGGGCGGGCGCACGCTCGTCATCGACCCGGGCGCCTTCAGCGAACCGGACGCGGGCCTGGGGGCGGACGCCCTGCTGGTCACGCACGAACACCCCGACCACTTCGAGGAGGGCCGGCTGCGGGCCGCCCTCGACGCGAACCCGGCCGCCGCGCTGTGGACCCTGCGCAGCGTCGCCGACAAGCTCGCCCCCGCCTATCCGGGCCGGGTGCACACCGTCGGCCACGGCGACACCTTCACCGCCGCCGGGTTCGAGGTCCAGGTGCACGGGGAGCTGCACGCGGTGATCCACCCGGACATTCCGCGGGTCACGAACGTCGGCTACCTCGTGGAGGGTTCCCTCTTCCATCCCGGGGACGCCCTGACCGTGCCCGGGGTCCCCGTGGAAACCCTGATGCTCCCGGTGCACGCCCCCTGGAACAAGGTCTCCGAGGTGATCGACTACCTCCGCGAGGTCAAGCCGCGCCGGGCCCTCGACATCCACGACGCGTACCTCTCCGACATCGCCCGGCCGGTCTACGACTTCGCCCTGGACGCCCTGGGCGGCACCGACCACGGCCGACTCACCGCGGGGGACAGCACGGACCTGTGAGTGTCGGTGCCTGGAGGTAGGTTGGAACGCATGCGTATCGCCACCTTCAACGTCAACTCCATCACCGCCCGGCTGCCGCGTCTGCTGGCCTGGCTGGAGAGCTCCGGCACCGATGTCCTGTGCGTCCAGGAGACCAAGTGCTCGGCGGAGCAGTTCCCGCACGCCGAGCTGCGCGAGCTGGGCTACGAATCGGCCGTCAACGCCACCGGCCGGTGGAACGGCGTGGCCCTGCTCTCCAAGGCCGGCCTGGACGACGTGGTCCTCGGGCTGCCCGGCGGGCCCGACTACGAAGGGGTCCAGGAGCCCCGCGCGATCTCCGCGACCTGCGGCGGGGTCCGGGTCTGGTCGGTGTACGTGCCCAACGGCCGCGAGGTCGAGCACGACCACTACGGCTACAAGCTGGACTGGTTCCGCTCCCTGACCACGGCCATCGCGCAGGACGCGGCCGGCCCGCGCCCCTTCGCGGTGCTCGGCGACTTCAACGTGGCCCCGACCGACGAGGACGTCTACGACCCGGCCGTCTTCGCCGGCCTCACCCACGTCACTCCCGCCGAGCGGGCCGCCCTGGAGGCACTGCGCGCCGCCGGGCTCTCCGACGTGCTGCCGCGCCCCCTCAAGTACGACCGCCCGTACACGTACTGGGACTACCGCCAGCTCGCCTTCCCCAAGAACAGGGGCATGCGCATCGACCTGGTGTACGGGAACGAGCCCTTCACCAAGGCCGTCACCGACGCCTACGTCGACCGCGAGGAGCGCAAGGGCAAGGGCGCGTCCGACCACGCCCCGGTCGTCGTGGACCTCGACCTCGACCGGTAGGCCGCGACGGACCGCCCTCCCAGGCCGTCATCCGGGCCGGCCGATCCAGGCGCGCCCTGTGGCCAGCGGCGGATCCTGGTGCGACGCTGGGCGGTATGAACATCCCTTTCCTGGACAACTGGCTGAACCGGCGTGAAACGGAACAGGGTGCGGGACTCGCCTCCGCCCTCGCGGACGATCCCGAGGGCGTCGCCGAGCTGTTCTCGGAGTGCGAGATGCTGCGCGTCCACGCGCGGGCGGCCGGCCTCGAACTCGACGAGAGCCAGGGCTCCTTGGAGGCGCTGGACCAGCTGATGCCCCGCTGGCGCCGGGACCCGGAGGTGGTGCCCTGGCTCGGCAACGACGCGGGCTTCTACCTGGGGACCGTGATCGTGCGGACCGTCCCGGGGGCCGGCTGGCAGGTGTGGCCCAACGGCCAGCCGGTGATCCTGCTGGCCTCGGGCCGCGAGCTGAACGTGATCGAGTCGGGGGTGTCCTGGGCGATGACGGGATCCCCCGAACTCAGCCAGGCGTACGCCGAGGCCTCCGAGGGCTGACGCCCCGGCGCCCGCCGCATGGCGCCCGGCGTGTCGTGGCGAAGTGCCCTTGCGCGGCTGGATAGTTTGCGCTGACCTCGACACACCGACACCCAGTGGGCAGGGCAGCGCATGACCGTCGATCCGTTGATCGAGCTGCGGGACGTCAACAAGCACTTCGGACAGCTGCACGTCCTGCGGGACATCAACCTCACCGTCGGCCGCGGGGAGGTGGTGGTGGTCATCGGCCCCTCCGGTTCCGGGAAGTCCACCCTGTGCCGGGCGATCAACCGGCTGGAGACCGTCGAGTCGGGCACGATCCTGCTGGCCGGGGAGCCGCTGCCCGCCGAGGGCAAGGAGCTGGCCCGGCTGCGCGCCGAGGTCGGGATGGTCTTCCAGTCCTTCAACCTCTTCGCGCACAAGACCGTCCTGGCCAACGTCTCGCTCGCGCAGGTCAAGGTCCGCGGACGCGGGAGGGGCGAGGCGGACCGGCGCTCCCGGGAGCTCCTGGACCGCGTCGGCCTCGCCGACCAGGCGGAGAAGTTCCCCGCCCAGCTCTCCGGCGGCCAGCAGCAGCGGGTGGCCATCGCCCGGGCCCTCGCCATGGACCCCAAGGCCCTGCTCTTCGACGAGCCCACCTCGGCTCTCGACCCGGAAATGATCAACGAGGTGCTGGAGGTCATGCGGCAGCTCGCGCGCGAGGGCATGACCATGGTCGTCGTCACCCACGAGATGGGCTTCGCCCGCTCCGCCGCGAACCGGGTGGTCTTCATGGCCGACGGGCGGATCGTCGAGGACCGCACTCCGGAGCAGTTCTTCACCGCTCCGGAGAGCGACCGGGCCAAGGACTTCCTCTCCAAGATCCTCAAGCACTGAGGGGGAGGGGCGGCGGCAGCCGTGGATCACTGCTCGCGCAGCGGTACCGAGACGTAGGACGGATCGGAGCGCGGCGAGGAGAAGGCCAGCTGCGCCCCGCTGGGGTTGTGCTCGATGTACAGCGGGTCGACGGTGTCGATGACGAGGGCGAGCCGGTGGCCGGCGGGCACGTCGTAGGCGGTGGAGAAGAGCTCCAGGTCCACGCCGAACGCCCGGCCCGGCGTACGGCCGTGGAAGGTGTACGGGGCGTTGCTGACGAGCTTGCCGATGCCGAGCGGGCCGACGTCGTAGAGGTACGCGACGAAGGTGCCGTCGGCCTTGGTGGGCGTGACGGTGGTGTGCAGGCCGACGGTGCCGCGGATCCGGCGCGCCGTGTCGTAGCGCTCGGACTGCCAGACGGCGGCGAAGGCGCGGGGCAGCAGCGGTATCGAGGCGGTCGGGGGCGCCTTGACGAACTGGTCGAGGATGCTGGAGAGGAAGATGATCCCGCCGTTGGCGCCGGAGTCGACATTGGCGAAGAGGTGCTCGCTGTCGGAGAGCGCGAGTCTCTCGTTGCCGCCCGAGCCGACCGACTTCCAGTCGGCGTAGCCCTCGTAGCCCTCGTCGCTGCGGGACTTGATCTGCACCGGTGCCTCGGTGTCGATGCCGTTGCGCTCGCCCTTGAGGTAACGGTCGAACCAGCGGTGGGCGTTGGTCCAAGTGTCGTTGGGCAGGCCGAGCAGGCCGGTGCCCTCGGCGGTGGCGTGGTCCCCGGGGCGGAACTCCAGGCGCTTGGGGCCGGTCAGCCGCTCGTAGAACTTGGCGTACTGGTTGGGCGGGAAGATGGTGTCGCCCCAGGCGTTGCCGAGCATGACCGCGGCGCCGTTGGCGTTGATCCGGTCCACCTGCTCGGCGGCCGAGCGCTTCCTGCCCCACTCGATCATCTGCTGCTCCCGGTCCAGCCGGGAGCCGAGGAAGTCGCCGAGGATCGACTGGAGTTCGGGTCCGGGGCGGCCGGTGAGGTACCCGGCGGCGCCGAGCATCCCGGCGGCCTGGAGGTGCTGGGTGCGGCCGGAGTAGATGGACTCGATGAGGTCGGCCCAGCCGCTCATCGCGACCACGGCCTTGATGCGCGGGTCGTGCGCGGAGGCCAGCAGGCTGATGCCGGCGCCGTACGAGACGCCGCCGAGGCCGATGCGGTCCGGGTCGGCGGGGGAGTTGGCCAGGGCCCAGTCGATGACGGCGCTGACGTCGGCGATGTCCGGTGGGCCGGCCACCTCGATCTGCCCGCCGGAGAGCCAGAAGCCGCGGGAGGTGTAACTGACCACGACGTAGCCGGAGTCGGCGAGCTTCCTGGCCTGGGCGATGTATTCGATCTGGGGCATGCCCCAGCTGGTGGGCAGCACGATCAGCGGGTACTTCCGGCCGCTCACCGCACCGGCCGGGGTGAAGACGTTGCCCTTGAGGGTGATGCCGCCGGAGCCGGGAATGTCGTGGAAACGCAGTTCCGGCGAGGCCGCCGGGGCCTCGGCGGCGACTGCCGCGGCGGGGGCGGGAGCCGCCTGGGCCTGGTGGGGGGCCAGGCCCAGGGCGGCTGCCGCCAGCAGGGCCGCCACGGCTGCGGCGGTGGTGGTGCGTTCCATCAATCGCTCCTCGCGTACGCCGGGGTTGTCAAAGTGACCCGACGGTAACGGGAGGGGATTACTGGAGGTAACCCATGAGTAAGTTACGTGGTGGTAACAATTGAACGAGAGTCAGTGGACGGGCGGTTGGCGCTCAGCCGTTCTGCGGGGTCCCGTTCGCGGCGCTCTTGGCCTTCCAGGCGTCCCAGGTCAGGTTCCACTCGCCGTAGCCGTTGCCGATGTCGGCGTTGCCCTTGGAGCCCGAGCCCACGACCTCGAAGGGGTCGCCGATCTGGGACTGCGCGAAGAAGCCCTTGGCGTCCGTGTCGCTCATCCCCACGCAGCCGGAACTGCTGTTGGCGCGGCCGAAGTTGCCGCTGTTCCACGGCGCGGCGTGCGCGTACATGCCGGACCAGGTGAGCCGCATCGAGTAGTCGACCATCTTGTCGTAGGCGTCGTCCAGGCCCACCGTCTGGGAGTCCATCCGGATGGTGCCCTCCTTCGTCATGATCACCATCTTCCCGGACCAGGACGCCTTCTTGCCCCCGGGAGTGCCGGCCGAGATCGGGATCGTCTTCTGCGCCTGGCCGTCCTCGGTCACCGACATCTTCTTGGTGTCGAGGCTGACCTCGATCCGGCGGTCCTTGCCGATCTTGAACTCGGTGTTGTAGTCCTTGGCGAAGAGGCCGCCGCCCTTGCCGGAGTCCACGCCGTTCAGGTTCATCTCGACCTTCACGTCCGTGCCGGACTTCCAGTACTCCTTGGGCCGCCAGTCGACGCGGTCGTTGCCGGAGTAGTCCTTGATCCAGCCCCAGGAGCCCTCGGTGTTGTTCGAGGTGGTGACCTTGAGCTGCTTCTCCACCTCGGCCTTGTTCGTCACCGGGTTGTCGAAGACGATCGACACCGGCATCGCCACGCCCACCGTGCTGCCCTTGGGTATGTTGATCGAGACCTTGTTCACCTTGTCGGCGGCGCTGGTCTTGAACTGCGTGGTGGCGCTCTGGCTCTCGGTGTTCTGAGCCTCCACCTTGTACTCCGAGCCGGGCGCCGCGTTGCGCTCCGAGGTCCAGGTCCTGCCGTCGTCGGCTATCTTCCCCGGCAGCTCCGCGCCCTTCGCGTCGGTCACCTTCACCTGGGCCAGCTTGCCTTCGGCGACGGTCACCGTGACGGGCTGGCCCGCCTTGACCTGATCGCCCGTGAGGTTCACCGAGACCGCCATGTCGGCCTTGGGCTTCATCTCCGCCTTGCCCGTCGCGCCGCTCCCGCTGTCGCTCCCGCCCGAGCAGGCGGTCAGTGCGGCGGCCAGAAGTGCGGTACCGGCCATGGCGGTGCGGCGTGTGCGGCTCAACTTAAACCCCTCCCAAGGATTAACCGTTCGCAAACCTAGATGCGAACAAGGCGACTCTAGGTTGCGTAATCCGCCGAAAATGTCGTCCCGCCGCTTGTGACATGGACCGCAGCAAAACGGTCACCGTCCGGTCACAATCGCCGCGCCGTCCGGTCATGGCCGGCTGTGAGAGTCCTGTGCATCCCGATCCCCACCGCCCGCCCCGGACGTACAGGAAGGCCGAACAGCCATGTGTGCACTGCTCGTGACCCCCGCCCAGCAGCACCACGACCAGGACCGGGAGCTGACGGTGCGCACCCTGTCCGACCTCGAATACCAGGCGTTCCTTTCCCGGCACGGACGGGCCAGCTTCCTCCAGTACCCGTCCTGGGCCGCGGTAAAGGACCTTTGGCGGTCGGAAAAGGTCGGATGGCACTACCCCGGCGGCGAAATAGAGGGCGCCGGTCTCGTTCTCTACCGGCAATTCCCCGGCACCCGGAAATACTTCGCCTACCTTCCCGAGGGTCCCGTCGCGGACTGGTCCGACCCGCGCATCGACCGCTGGCTGAAGCCCCTCATGCGCCACATGCGCTCCGCCGGCGCCTTCGCCGTCCGCATCGGCCCCACCCCCGCCTACCGCCGCTGGGACGCGGCCACCGCCAAGTCCGGGACCGGGACCGGCCGGCAGATATCCGACGTGCTCGCCACCGAGGTCGACCCGGTGGGCGCCGCCCTCGCCGACCGGCTGCGCACCCGCGGCTGGAAGCGGTGCGGCGGTGAGGACGACGGCGACGCCCAGCCCCGCCACGTCTTCCGCGTGCCGCTGGCCGGCCGCTCCCTGGACGACCTGTGGTCGGGCCTGAACCAGGAGTGGCGGCGCAACGTGCGCAAGGCCGCGAAGGCCGGCGTGGAGACGGTCCTCGGCACCTCCGCCGACCTGCCCGAGTTCTACCGGCTGTTGCGCATCACCGAGGAGCGCGACGGCTTCCGGCTCGGCCGCTCCCTCGCGTACTACGAGCAGCAGTACCGGGTCCTGAACGCGGAGCAGCCCGGCCGCATGCGGCTCTACCTGGGCATCCACCGCGGCGAGATCCTCGCCGCCCACACGATGATCGTCGCCGGGAAGCGGGTCTGGTACCAGACCGGCGCCTCCGCCGACCACCGGCGCGAGGTGCGCCCCAGCAACGCCCTGCAGTGGCGCATGATGTGCGACGCCCACGCCCTCGGCGCGGAGGAGTACGACATGCGCGGGGTACCCTCCACCCTTGACCCCGACGAACGTTCCTTCGGGCTGCTGCGCTGGAAGCTCGGCACCGGCGGGCAGGTCGTCGAAACGCTCGGCGAATGGGAGGCCCCGATGGACGGAGTGGCCAACGTGGCGCTGTACAAGGCGTTCCAGGCCTACCTGGCCCGCCGGTGACGGCCACCGACGCCCGGCATACCGCCGCCGCGACCGACGGCGGCCCGGCACCGGGCAAGACCTCGGTGCTGCGCAGCGGCGCGCTCATGGCGGCCGGTTCGGTCGTCTCCCGCGCCACCGGCTTCATCCGCTCCGCCGTCGTCGTCGCGGCGCTGGGCACCGCACTGCTCGGTGACGGATACGCCGTCGCCAACACGGTCCCGAACATCATCTACATGCTGCTCGTCGGCGGCGCGCTCAACGCCGTCTTCGTGCCCGAGCTGGTCCGGGCCGCCAAGGAACACGCCGACGGCGGCGCCGCCTACACCGACCGCCTGCTGACCGCCTGCACGGCGGCGCTCGTCGCGCTCACCGCCGTGGCCGTCCTCGCCGCCCCCCTGATCATCTCGACGTACACCGACTACAGCGGGGCCCAGGAGAGCACCACCGTCGCGCTCGCCCGCTACTGCCTGCCGCAGATCCTCTTCTACGGGCTGTTCACCCTGCTCGGCCAGGTGCTGAACGCCCGAGGCCGGTTCGGCGCGATGATGTGGACGCCGGTCCTCAACAACTTCGTGATCATCGCCGTCTTCGGGCTGTTCCTGTACGTCTCCCACGACGCCGCGGACGGCCTGACCGCCGGCGAGACCCGCCTGCTGGGCCTCGGCACCACCGCCGGCATCGTCGTCCAGGCCCTCGCCCTGGTCCCCTCGCTGCGCGCCGCCCGCTTCCGCTGGCGCCCCCGCTTCGACTGGCGCGGCAGCGGCCTCGGCCGCCCCCTGCGCAACGCGGGCTGGCTGGTCATGCTCGTCTTCACCAACCAGATCGCCTACTGGGTCGTCACCCGGCTCTCCACCACCGCCGGCGTCGAGGCCGACCTGGCCGGCCTCCCGGGCGCCGGGTACGCCGCCTACAGCAACGCCTACCAGCTGTGGATCGTCCCGCAGGGCATCATCACCGTCTCCCTCGTGACCGCCCTGATGCCCCGGATGAGCGCGGCCGCCTCCGACGGCGAACTCGCCACCCTGCGCGGTGACATCTCCTACGCCCTGCGCTCCAGCGCCGCCCTCGTCGTCCCCGCCGCAGCGCTCTTCGCCGCCCTCGCCCCGTGGCTGATGGGCGCCGTCTTCGAGTACGGCCGCACCGACGCCGCGGGAATCGAGGTCATGGCCGGCATGCTCATCGCCTTCGCTCCCGGCCTGGTCGCCTTCTCCGCACAGTACGTGCTCTCGCGCGGCTTCTACGCCCTCTCCGACACCCGGACCCCCTTCTTCCTGAACCTGGTCATCGCCGCGCTGAACGCCGGGCTGTCCGCCGCCGCCTACTTCCTGCTGTCCCCCCGCTGGGCGGTCACCGGCATGGCCGCGGCCTCCTCCCTCGCCTTCTTCGCGGGCGCCGCCGTGACCGCGTACACCCTCTCCCGGCGGCTCGGCCCGCGCACGGGGACCCGTACCGAGCGGCGCGCCACGGCCGTACGGACCCACCTGCGGCTCCTGATCGCCTGCGTCCCGGCGGCCGCCGCCGCGTACGGCGCCGCCCGGGCCGCCGAAGGCCTCGGCGATTTCGCGGCGGTCGGGGCGGGAACCGCGGCCCTGGCTCTCGTCGTCGTTGTCCTCGCCCGGCCGTTGCGCCTGACGGAGATCACCGACCTGCTGGACTCCCTGCGGCGGAAGGTCGGCCGATAGCGGGAGGAAGCGCAACACAACGACTTGGCATACTGACCGGATGCCACGTGTACTGCTGATCGAGGACGACCCGTCCATCCGGGAGGGCGTGGGGCTGGGCCTGCGCCGCCGCGGCCACGAAGTGAGCTCCGCCGAGACCGGTGAGGAGGGGCTCGCCCTGATGGCGGGCTTCCGCCCGGAACTCGTCCTCCTCGACCTGATGCTGCCCGGCATGAACGGGGTGCAGGTCTGTCACCGCATTCGCGAGAACAGCGAGGTGCCGATCATCATGCTCACCGCGCGCGGCGACGACTTCGACATAGTCATCGGCCTGGAGGCCGGCGCCGACGACTACATCGTGAAACCCGCCCGCACCGAGGTCATAGAAGCCCGCATCAAGGCCGTACTGCGCCGGCTCAGCGACCCCGTGGGAACCCGCAACGAGACCGCGGTCCACGGCGAACTCGCCATCGACCGCGCCGGGCTGACCGTCGCCAAGAACGGCGAGCGCGTCGCCCTCGCCCCCAGCGAGATCAAGCTCCTGCTGCACCTGTCGGCCTCGCCCGAGCAGGTCTTCTCCCGCCAGCAGCTCCTCGAGTACGTCTGGGACCACAGCTACCACGCCGACTCCCGGCTCGTGGACGCCTGCGTCCGCCGCCTGCGCCACAAGATCGAGGACCCCGCCGGCAGCCCCCGCTACATCCAGACCGTGCGCGGCTTCGGCTACCGCTTCGGTCCCCTGTAGGCCGCGGTGCGACGCATAGCACCGCTCGGGCTGCGCACCCGGCTGATAGCGGCCTTCCTGCTGGTCGCCGCGATCAGTGCGGTGACCACCGCCGCCCTGACCTACCAGCAGGCGCGCAACGCCATCCTCAAGCAGACCCAGGACACCGCGGTGAACACCCTGCGGGACCAGGTCGAGCAGCAGGAGATCCGCCTCCCCCTGACCCAGCCCGAGCTCCAGCGCATCGTCATCGAGCTCGGCAAGCGCGGCAAACCCCACCCGTGGATCATCTTCGGCGAGTACGGCGGGCTGCGCGTCTCCACCAACCCGGGCACGCCCACCTCCACCGTCATCACCGACAGCCTGCGCGAGAAGGTCCGGCACAACCAGTACGCAGCCTTCCAGCGCGCCGAGGACCAGCGCGGCAACCCGTGGCTGACGATCGGCGTCCCCGCCCTCTTCGAGCACAACGGCTACACCGAATCCACCGGGGCCGTCTTCTACGCCAGCGTCCCGCTCTCCACCGAGAAGCAGACCGTCGAAGCGATGGTCGAGGCCGCCCAGCAGGGCGCCGTCCCGGGGCTGGCCATCGCCATCGTTCCCGCGCTGCTGGCCGCCCGCAGCGTGCTGCGGCCGGTCCGCGACATGCGCCGGGCCGCCCAGCGCCTGGGCCGCGGCCGCCTCGACACCCGCATCGAGGTCCGGGGCGCCGACGAACTCGCCGGACTCGCCCGCACCTTCAACGAGACCGCCCGCGCCCTGGAGCAGTCCGTGCGCGAACTGCAGGACGCGGAGACCCGCGCCCGCCGCTTCGCCTCCGACGTCTCCCACGAACTGCGCACCCCGCTCGCCGGGATGCTCGCCGTGACCGAGGTACTCGACGAGGACGCCTCCCGCCTCGACGCCGACACCGCCAAGGCCCTGCGCCTGGTCAGCGCCGAGACCGGCAAACTCGCCGTCCTCGTCGAGGACCTGATGGAGATCTCCCGCTTCGACGCCCGCGCCGCCGAGCTCAACCTCGACGACGTCGACATCGCCGAAGCCGTGCGCAAGACCCTCGAACGACGCCACTGGGACGACGAGCGCGTCGTCACCCGGCTGCCGGACCGGGTGCGCGCCCGGCTCGACCCCCGCCGCTTCGACGTGGTCCTCGCCAACCTCGTGGGCAACGCCCTGCGGCACGGCGGCGCCCCCGTACACGTCACCGTACGGACCGCACCGGGCGCGGACGGCGAACGGCTGCTCATCGACGTCGCCGACAGCGGGCCCGGCATCGCCCCCGAGGTCCTGCCGCACATCTTCGACCGCTTCTTCAAAGCCGACGCGGCCCGGACCCGCTCCGCGGGCAGCGGCCTCGGACTCGCCATCACCCTGGAGAACGTGCGCCTGCACGGCGGCACCCTCCGGGCGGGCAACGGACCCACCGGGGGAGCGCTCTTCACCCTCGACATGCCGCTGGAGGCCCGCGAATGAGACCGCGGAAGACGAGAGCCCGGGCCACGGCGGCCACGGCCGCGCTGGCGGGCTGCGCCCTGCTGCTCACCGGCTGCGGGATCAAACGCACCGGGGTGATCGAGAGCGGCCACGCCGCCACCGTCAAGGTCCCCAACGGCACCAACGCCGCCGTCCTCTACTTCGTCTCCAAGGAGGGGGACCGGCTCGTCCCCGTCCCGTTCGCGATCAATCCCGAGTACACCCTCGCGCCCGTGCCGCTCGTGCGGCTGCTGCTGAACGGCCCCACCCCGCCGGCCCAGGAGGCCGGCCTCACCACGGCGCTGCCCAAGGTGCCCGAGGGGCAGGAGCAGACGGTGACCGTGAGCGCGTACGCGCCGGACAAGGGGCTGACGGTCCACGTGCCGTTCGCCGTGGGCAGCCTCTCGGACCTGGCCCGCAACCAGCTGGTGTGCACCGTCGGCACCTCCGCCGTGCGGGACGTCGTCACCCCGGTCACCCTGCACGGCCCCGACGCCATCCTCCCGGCCGCCGACTGCACCCAGCGGTGACGGGTGCGGCCGGCCGCGTCGGCCGGCCGCGCCCCTTGCGGACGGGGCCGCGCACCCGTCACCGTGACCCCATGGATCACGCCGCGGACGTCCCTGACGTCTTCGACCCCCGCATCTACGCCGAGGGCATCCCGCACGACAGCTACCGGCTGCTGCGCGAGCACCATCCGGTGGCCTGGCAGCCGGAGCCGGAGATCCAGGGCTGGCCGGCCGGCCCCGGATTCTGGGCCGTCACCCGGCACGCCGACGTCGTACGCGTCCTGCGCGACCACCGGACGTACTCCTCCCGGCTCGGCGCCACCCAGATCCGCGACCCCGACCCGGCCGACCTGCCGTTCCTGCGGCGCACCATGCTCAACCAGGACCCGCCGGAGCACGGCGGACTGCGCCGCCTCGTCTCCCGCGCCTTCACCCCGGCCCGCGTCGACGCCTTCGCCGCCCGGGTACGGGAACGCGCCCGCGCCCTGCTGGCCGGCGCGCGGGAGGGCGCCGAGGACGGCGCCGCCGACCTCGTGCGCACCGTCACCGACGAGTACGCGCTGCTGAACCTCACCGATCTGCTGGGCGTCCCGGCCGCCGACCGAGCCCTGCTGCTGGAGTGGACCGTACGGATCATCGGATACCAGGACCCCGAGGACGCCCCGGCGCCCGTGCCCGGCCCGGACGGCAAACCGCTCAACCCGCGCTCCCCGGCGCTGCTCGGCGAGATGTTCGCGTACGCCCGCGAACTGGCCGCCCACAAACGCGCGCACCCCGGCGACGACCTGATGACCGCCCTCGCCGAGGCCGGACTCGACCCGGCCGAACTGGAGATGTTCTTCTTCCTGCTGACCGTCGCCGGCAACGACACCGTGCGCAGCGCCGCCCCCGGCGGCCTGCTCGCCCTCGCCCTCGCCCCGGACGCCTACCGGCGGCTCGCCGGCGGACGGGTCCCCGTGGACCGGGCCGTCGACGAACTCCTGCGCGTCCACCCGCCGGTGCTCAGCTTCCGCCGCACCGCCGCCGTCGACACCGAACTGGCCGGGCGGCCGGTCCGGGCCGGGGACAAGGTGGTGGTCTTCCACGCCTCCGCCAACCACGACGAGCGGGTCTTCGCCGACCCGGGCCGCCTCGACCTCGGCCGGACGCCCAATCCGCACGTCTCCTTCGGGGACGGCCCGCACGTCTGCCTCGGCGCCCACTTCGCCCGGCTCCAGCTGCGCATCCTCCACGAGGAGTGGTGCGCGGCCATGCCGGCGCCGGAACTCGCCGGTCAGCCCAGGCGGTTGGTGTCGAACTTCATCAACGGGATCACGCGGCTGCCGGTTCGGGTGTCCGGGCCGGCCCGGTGACGTCGGCCAGCAGCTCCGTGACATCGGGCCCGTAGGCATCGGAGTTGATCACCTTCAGCATGAGACAGAACGACCCGTTGCCGTACTTGCGGGCCAGTCGCTCGTGGTGCCTGGCCAGGTAACGGGCCGCGGCCTGGTTGCTGATGGCGGTCTGCCCCGACAGCAGGAACACCGGCCGGGTGCCCTGCTCCGTCGTCAGCCGCGCCAGCAGGACGTGCTCGATCTCGCCCTTCACCCAGCGGTACGCCTCCCCGCCGACCCGGATGGCCCCGCGGTCCGGATGCCCCGAGGCGAGCCCGACGTCGGTCCGCACCCCCGGCAGCATGGAGGCCAGGTGCGCGGTCGTCCGCGCGTTGGAGGCCGGGCCGCCCACGCAGAACTCGGCGCGCTCGCCGAAGCCCTGGCGGGCCCCCTCCTGGGTGACGATCTGGACGGTCGCCCCGCAGTCCTTGATCAGGGAGGAGATCTCCAGCAGGGCGAAGGCGTCGTTGCGGTGCAGGGAGGAATCGGTGCCGCCCATCTGCCGGTTGACCACGAACAGACAGTCGGAGCCGGTCGGCAGGCCGAAGAAGGCCTGCTTGCGGCGGAGCGCGCGCCGCCAGAGGTAGGTGCGGGCGAACCAGCCGAGCCCGCCGCTGAGGGCGGTGGCTATCACCCCGAGCAGGATGTTGCGCACGTCGTCGTTCATGCGCGGGATGCTAGCGCCGTGACCGCGGCACCGGGACACCCCGTGCGGAAGATCGCAGCCCGTGCCCGGGCCGGGCCGACGCCGCGCGCCGCAAGGCGTCCTGACGGGGCGGGGGGCTCGGCGCTAGGCTCGGCGCCACGCTGCCACTGGAGGTCCGGATGCACCGTCCCGTCGCCCGCACGTTACCGCTGCTGGCCGTCGTCGCCGCACTCGTCTCGACCGGCGCCGCGCCGCCGTCCGCCGCCGGGTCCCCGGCCCCGCCGGCGAAGGTCCCGGTCGCCGCGGGCTACGGCGGGGCCGTCGCCAGTGTCGACGCGGACG
Organism: Streptomyces sp. NPDC029164; assembly: GCF_055563995.1. Taxonomy (NCBI): domain Bacteria; kingdom Bacillati; phylum Actinomycetota; class Actinomycetes; order Kitasatosporales; family Streptomycetaceae; genus Streptomyces; species Streptomyces sp. NPDC029164. The sequence goes on from NZ_JBVHWW010000024.1 coordinate 38,810, forward strand.
CCTCGGCGGTGGGCATCGACGTCCTGCGCTCCGGCGGCAACGCCGTGGACGCCGCCGTCGCCACGGCCGCCGCGCTCGGGGTCACCGAGCCCTACTCGGCGGGCATCGGCGGAGGCGGCTACCTCGTCCACTACGACGCCACGTCCCGCCGCGTGCACACCATCGACGGCCGCGAGACCGCGCCGGCCTCGGCCACCGACACCCTCTTCCAGGAGAACGGGGTCCCCATCCCCTTCGCCGAGGGCCAGACCAGCGGCCTCGGCGTCGGCGTCCCCGGCACCCCCGCCACCTGGACGAGCGCCCTCGACGCGTGGGGCACCCGCCCGCTGCGCCAACTCCTGCGGCCCGCCGAGAAACTGGCCCGCGACGGCTTCACCGTGGACAGCACCTTCCGGGCCCAGACGGAGCTCAACGAGGCCCGCTTCAGGGACTTCCCCGACACCTCGAAGCTCTTCCTGCCCGGCGGCGCCCTGCCGGTGGTCGGCTCCACCTTCAAGAACCCGGACCTGGCCGACACCTACGCCGAACTGGCCCGCAAGGGCACGGGCGCGCTCTACCGCGGCCCGATCGCCGACGAGATCGTCCGGACCGTCCGCAAACCCCCGGTGGACCCGGCGGCGACGCGGATCGTCCGCTCGGGCGACCTGACCACCCGCGACCTGCGCACGTACGCCACCAAGCGGCAGGACCCGACCCGGGTGGGGTACCGCGGCCTGGACGTCTACGGCATGGCGCCCTCCTCCTCCGGCGGCACCACCGTCGGCGAGGCCCTCAACATCCTGGAGCGCACCGACGTCGCGAAGCTCTCCGAGACGCAGTACCTGCACCGGTTCATCGAGGCCTCGCGGATCTCGTTCGCCGACAGGGGCCGCTGGGTGGGCGACCCGGCCGCCGTGAGCGTGCCGACGCGCGAGCTCCTCTCGCAGCGCTTCGCCGACTCGCGCGCCTGCCTGATCAAGCCGGACCGTACGCTGACCAGCCCGCTCGCCCCCGGCGACCCGCGCAGCCCGGTGCCGTGCGCCACCACCGGGCAGGCCGCCCCGACCACGTACGAGGGGGAGAACACCACGCACCTGACGGTCGCCGACCGCTGGGGCAACGTGGTGTCCTACACCCTGACCATCGAGTCCACCGGCGGCAGCGCGATCACCGTGCCGGGCCGCGGTTTCCTGCTGAACAACGAGCTCACCGACTTCTCCTTCGCCCCGGCCGCGCCCGGGGTCCCGGACCCGAACCTGCCCGGCCCGGGCAAGCGGCCGCGCTCCTCCATGTCCCCGACGATCGTGCTGGAGGACGGCCGGCCGGTGCTCGCCGTGGGCTCGCCGGGCGGCGCCACCATCATCACCACCGTCCTGCAGACCCTCATCGGCCACCTGGACCGGGGCCTGCCGCTGGTCGACGCGATCGCCGCGCCGCGCGCCAGCCAGCGCAACCAGGCCACCACCGAGCTGGAGCCGGGTCTGTGGAACAGCCCGCTCCGCGCCTCGCTGGAGGCACTCGGCCAGGGCTTCCGGCAGAACCCGGAGATCGGCGCCGCCACCGGTGTCCAGCGCCTGCCCGACGGCCGCTGGCTGGCGGCGGCCGAGACCAGCCGCCGCGGCGGCGGCTCGGCCATGGTGGTCCACCCGCACGGCAGGCCGTAGCACTCAGAGGGCGGTGAGGATCCTCGGGCCCCCGGTGGTGATCGCGACCGTGTGCTCCGAGTGCGCGGCGCGGCTGCCGTCGACGGTGCGCAGGGTCCAGCCGTCCCCGTCGCAGCGGTAGTCGTCCGTACCGCCCGCGATCAGCATCGGCTCGATGGCGAGGACCATGCCGGGGCGCAGCTTCATGCCGCGTCCCGGCGGGCCCTCGTTGGGCACGCCGGGGTCCTCGTGCATGGCGCGGCCGATGCCGTGGCCGCCGAAGCCGTCCGGGACGCCGTACCCGGCGGCGCGGCAGACCGTGCCGACGGCGTGGGCGATGTCCCCGATCCTGTTGCCGGGCACGGCGGCGGCGATCCCGGCCGCGAGGGCCGCCTCGGAGGTCTCGATCAGCCGCAGGTCGGCCGGGCGGGCCCGGCCGACGGTGAAGCTCACCGCCGCGTCCCCGACCCAGCCGCGGAGCTTCGCCCCGCAGTCGATGCTGACCAGGTCGCCGTCGCGCAGCCGGTACCCGTCGGGGATGCCGTGCACGATCGCGTCGTTGACCGAGGCGCACACCACGCCCGGGAAGGGCACCGGCGCGAACCGCGGCCGGTAGCCCAGGAAGGGCGAGGTCGCGCCCTCCTCGCTCAGCACCCCGCGGGCCACCCGGTCCAGGTCCAGCAGGGTCATCCCGACGCGCGCGGCCTCCCGTACGGCGGCCAGGGCGCGGCCGACCACCCGGCCCGCGGCGCGCATCTCGTCGATCTCTCGGTCCGTCTTCAGTTCCACCATGCCAATAACTATACCGGTATAACAATGACGGGATAGTTATTGGCGTCCGGGGGTAGGATGACCGCATGGTCCGTACCCCCCTCACCCCCGAAGAGCGCGAGCGCGGCGAGCGGCTCGGCGCCCTGTTGCGCGAGGCGCGCGGCGGCCGCAGCATGGTCGAGGTCGCGGCCGGCGCGGGGCTCTCCGCCGAGACCCTCCGCAAGATCGAGACCGGCCGGGCGCCCACGCCCGCCTTCTTCACGGTCGCCGCGCTCGCCGGGGCGCTCGGGCTCTCGCTGGACGACCTGCTGACGCGCTGCGCCGTCGTTCCCGTCTGACGCCGGCCCGGTCCGTCCGGGCGGGCCGGCGGGCCGAACGGCCCAATCGGCGGTGGGAGCGCCGGGGCGCGGGGCAAGCGTGAAGGCGTGTCAGCCACGAACGCATCCCAGCGACTCGGTTTCGGAATCCTCGGCGCGCTCCTCGCGGGCGGCCTGCTGCTCGCGGCCTGCGCCGCCCCCGACGGCCCGGCACGCGCCGACGAGGAGGGCCGCGCCCCCTCGAAGACGGCCCGCGGTCCCGCCGGGGCGAACGGAAGGACGCCCCCGCCGGAAGGCCCCCGGGGCTAGGGTCGCGTCATGGATCTCGAGGAACTCGGCAGAGCCCGCTACATCAGTCTCACGACCTTCCGCAAGGACGGCACGCCCGTGGCGACGCCGGTCTGGGCGGTGGCCGACGGGGGTGAGCTGTACGTGTGGACGCGTACCGAAACGTGGAAGGTCAAGCGCATCCGCAACAACGGGCGGGTCACCGTCACCGCGTGCGACGTGCGCGGGCGCGTCCGGGAGGGGGCGCCGGTGCACGAGGGCGAGGCCCGGCTGCTCGACGAGACGGGGCTGCGGCGGGTGCGGAAGCTGATGTCGCGCAAGTACACCTGGCAGTACTGGTTGGTGGACGTGCCCGCCACCCTGGCGCGGCGCGGGAAGCGTCCGCACACCGCGATCGCCGTCAAGCTTTGAGACTCCCGTAGCCCGCCCGTAACACGGGTGGGGTCCAATGCGGTCATGGAGACCGCGACTTCACTGGCGATCAGTCAACTCTCCGGATACTTGCGGGGGTTGACCCAGAGGCTGGATCCCGGGGCAGGCTGGTACGGGGAGTTCCTGCGCCGGGATCCGGACGGCATGCGGGCCTGTCTGGAGGGGGCCGCCATGCCGCCGTGGGACGTGGTCGAGTCGCTGCTGAGAGACCTGGCGGGGGCGCGGGGCGCGGAGTCCGCGGCGCGGGAGACCGTATACGCGGCGCAGCTGCGGACGGCGGCCGTCACCGTGTGGGACCGGCTGCCGGGCGGCGAGCAGGAGCTGCGGACCCTGCTCGCGGCCTCCGCCGCCCAGCGCTCCGAGTCGGAGACGGCCCTGCGCAACCTCACGGCGCGGCTCTCCGTCTCCGCCGACCCGGCGGAGACGGACGCCCTGACCCGCGAACTCTCCTGGACCCAGGACGACGTGGCCCGCGCCGCGGCCCGCCACGAGGACCTGGCCGCCCGCCTGACCACTCTGCGGTCCGCCCACCCGGAACCCGCCTCCCCGCTGCCCGGCGTCCCCCGCCAACGGCCCGTGCCCCCCGAAGAGCCCCACTACCCGGTCGCCTGGTCCGAGGCGCCGGACGGGTGGACCGGAGCCCTGCCCCGGCGGCCCCGCCGGGCGGCCGAGCGGCCGCAAGCGCCGGCCGAGTGGTCCGAGCCGCCGGGCGGGCAGGCGCTCCAGGAGTCCGGCGCCGACGCGACGGACGGGCACGGGGCCGTGGGGCGGGCCGAGGGGCGGTGGCTGCGCGGGGGCCGGCGGGCCGGAGGCGCCCGGTACGCCGGGTCCGCGGCTCCCGAGGCGCCGGCCTTCACCCCGCCGCCCGGGCAGCCGGCCGACGCGGATGGGCCGGCGCCCGACGGCCCGGGGGCGGAGCACGGCCGGCCCGCCCCGCGCGGGGCACGCTTCGGGCCGCCGCAGGGGCCGTTGCCGCGCGGCGCCCGGTTCGGCCGCCCCCGGCCGGAGCCCGTGACACCGCCCCACGAGACGGCCGAGGCGGCCGGCGGCGAAGCCGCGGCCCACTCCGCGGCCGCGGCCGGGGCCGCGCGGGCCGTGGCCGCCGAACTGCTCGCGCTGCGCGCACAGGGCCGCAGCGGCGAGGCGCACGCGCTGTTGTGCGAGACCGCGGCCGGGCCCGCCGAGCGGCTGCCCGGGCTGGCCGCCGAGCTGGCCCGCGCCGGGCTCGCGGCCGACTGGGCCACCCTGCTGTGGGAGGCGGGCTCGCTCCCGCCCGCGCGGCTCGCGGCAGCCGCCGCGGCCCTCGGCGACGCCGGCCGGGAGGCCGACTGCGACGCCCTGCTGCGCCAGGGAGTGGCCCGCCCCGCCGCCGAGGTCGCGGACGCCGCCCTCGCCCTCGGCGACGCCGGCCGCGTCCGCGAGGCCGACGCCCTGCTCGGCGCGTTCGTCCGGGTCCGCACCGCCGAGGAGGCCGCCGGGCTGGCCCGCCGCGACCCGCAGTGGTTCGCCCCGCGCCTGCTCCAGGCGGCCCGCGCCCTGCCCGGCTCCCGCCACCGCGACCTCGTCCACGCCTTACGGGTGGCCGGCTTCGGAGCGGGCTAGGGCGGGCGCGGGTTGGCTGCGCCGCTCGGGCCGGGGTGGGGTGGGGTGGGGTGGGGTGGGGCCGGTTGTGCCGGAGTCGGGCGCGCGCCGGGGTGTCTCCTCGGGCGCCGAACGTGGCGAGGGGTCGGAGAGCGGAGCCTTGTTGTGTTCGGCGCCCTGCGGGGGCACCCCGACACACACCCGACCCCGTCCCAACCGGCCCGGCTGCTACCCCAGCCCCTGCGACCTTGCCGCACCATCCAGGCTGGCCGCCCAATTTCCAGCCCCGCCGCACCAAATTCAGCCTCGGCGGCGTTTGAGGCGCGGGGGCCGGGGCGGAGCCGCCGGGAGCCACGCCGCGGTCCGACAAGCTCCCCCGAACCCGCCCGTCTGCTGACCGCAATCGACCGAGGGGCGACGTAACCTGATCGACTGCTCCAACAGCGCACGGCGGTCTTGCCCCACGCTGTGACGGGGCCTACGTTCTACTCCCTACGGACATCATCTACGTGCGTAGAACTCGGCGTTCCCGTTCGCGAGGAGCAGCTCATGGCCCAAGTCGTCCGCGCCGCGCTGGTCCAGGCCACCTGGACCGGAGACACCGAATCGATGATCGCCAAACACGAGGAGCACGCCCGCCGGGCCGCCGCCCAAGGGGCAAAGATCATCGGCTTCCAGGAGGTGTTCAACGCCCCCTACTTCTGCCAGGTCCAGGAGCCCGAGCACTACCGCTGGGCCGAGGCCGTCCCCGACGGCCCCACCGTCCGCCGCATGCAGGAGCTCGCCCGCGAGACGGGCATGGTCATCGTCGTCCCGGTCTTCGAGCTGGAGAGCGAGGGCTTCTACTACAACACCGCCGCCGTCATCGACGCCGACGGCAGCTACCTGGGCAAGTACCGCAAGCACCACATCCCCCAGGTCAAGGGCTTCTGGGAGAAGTACTACTTCCGCCCGGGCAACCTCGGCTGGCCCGTCTTCGACACCGCCGTCGGGAAGGTCGGCGTCTACATCTGCTACGACCGCCACTTCCCCGAGGGCTGGCGCGCCCTGGGCCTGGCGGGGGCCCAGCTGGTCTACAACCCCTCCGCCACCCACAGGGGCCTGTCCTCCCACCTGTGGCAGCTGGAACAGCCCGCCTCCGCCGTCGCCAACGAGTACTTCGTCGCCGCGATCAACCGCGTCGGCCAGGAGGAGTACGGCGACAACGACTTCTACGGCACCAGCTACTTCGTCGACCCGCGCGGCCGGTTCGTCGGCGAGGTCGCCAGCGACAAGGAGGAGGAACTCCTCGTCCGCGACCTGGACTTCGACCTGATCAAGGAGGTCCGCGACCAATGGGCCTTCTACCGGGACCGCCGCCCCGACGCCTACGGAGGGCTCGTACAGCCGTGACCGACCCCACCCCGCTCCACAGCCGCCACCGCACCGTCCTGCCCGACTGGCTCGCGCTCTACTACGAGCACCCCATCGAGCTCACCCACGGCGAGGGCCGCCACGTCTGGGACGCCGACGGCAACCGCTACCTCGACTTCTTCGGCGGCATCCTCACCACGATGACCGCCCACGCCCTGCCCGAGGTCACCAAGGCCGTCTCCGAACAGGCCGGGCGGATCATCCACTCCTCCACCCTGTACCTGAACCGGCCGATGATCGAGCTGGCCGAGCGGGTCGCCGCCCTGTCCGGCATCCCCGACGCCCGGGTCTTCTTCACCACCTCCGGCACCGAGGCCAACGACACCGCCCTGCTGCTCGCGACGACGTACCGCCGCTCCAACCAGATCCTGGCGATGCGCAACAGCTACCACGGCCGGTCCTTCTCCACCGTCTCCATCACCGGCAACCGCGGCTGGTCCCCGACCAGCCTCTCGCCGCTGCAGACGTACTACGTCCACGGCGCCGTCCGCAGCCGCGGCCCCTTCGCCCACCTCTCCGACGCCGACTTCACCGCCGCGGCAGTCGCCGACCTGGAGGACGTGCTCGGCCAGGCCCGCGGGGGAGTGGCCGCCCTCATCGCCGAGCCGATCCAGGGCGTCGGCGGTTTCACCTCCCCGCCCGATGGCCTGTACGGGGCCTTCCGCGAGGTCCTGAACCGCCACGGCATCCTGTGGATCAGCGACGAGGTGCAGACCGGTTGGGGCCGTACCGGCGAGCACTTCTGGGGCTGGCAGGCGCACGCCCGGAACGGCCCGCCCGACATCCTCACCTTCGCCAAGGGCATCGGCAACGGCATGTCCATCGGCGGCGTGGTCGCCCGCGCCGAGGTGATGAACTGCATCGACTCCCACTCCATCTCCACCTTCGGCGGTTCCCCGGTCACCATGGCCGCCGGCGTCGCCAACCTCGCGTACCTGCTGGAGCACGACCTCCAGGGCAACGCCCGCCGTGTCGGCGGCCTGCTCCTGGACCGGCTCCGCGCCGTCGCCGCGCACGCACCCGCCGTACGGGAGGTCCGCGGCCGGGGCCTGATGGCCGGGCTGGAGCTGACGAAGCCGGGCACCGACGAGGCCGACCCGGACGCCGCCTCCGCCGTCCTGGAGGCGGCACGCGAACGCGGCCTGCTCCTCGGCAAGGGCGGCGGGTACAACACCAGCGTGCTGCGCATCGCGCCACCCCTGTCCCTCACCGTCGCCGAGGCGGAAGAGGGCGCCGAGATCCTCGAACAGGCCTTGCGCAGCATCGAGTAGGGGGACTCCCATGAGCATCCGCACCCTGATCCGCGGCGGCCTCGTCATCACCGCCGCCGACGAAGTGCACGCGGACGTCCTGATCGAGGACGGTCGCGTGGCGGCCCTCGCCGCACACGGCTCGGCAGCCGCCGAGGCCTGGACGGCCGACCGTACGATCGACGCGAGCGGGAAGTACGTGATCCCGGGCGGGGTCGACGCCCACACCCACATGGAACTCCCCTTCGGCGGCACCTCCGCCTCGGACACCTTCGAGACCGGAACCCGGGCCGCCGCCTGGGGCGGCACCACCACCATCGTCGACTTCGCCGTGCAGAGCGTGGGCCACTCCCTGCGCGAGGGACTCGACACCTGGTACGCCAAGGCCGACGGCAACTGCGCCGTCGACTACGCCTTCCACATGATCCTCTCGGACGTCAACGAGGGCACGCTGAAGGAGATGGACCTCCTCGTCGGGGAGGGCGTCACCTCGTTCAAGCTGTTCATGGCCTACCCGGGCGTCTTCTACAGCGACGACGGGCAGATCCTGCGCGCCATGCAGCGGGGTGCCTCCAACGGCGGGCTGATCATGATGCACGCCGAGAACGGCATCGCGATCGACGTCCTCGTCGAACAGGCCCTGGCGCGCGGGGAGACCGACCCCCGCCACCACGGCGAGGTCCGCAAGGTGCTCCTGGAAGCCGAGGCCACCCACCGCGCGATCCAGCTCGCGCGGGTCGCCGGCGCACCGCTGTACGTGGTCCACGTCTCGGCGGAGGAGGCGGTGGCCGAGCTGGCCGCCGCCCGTGACAAGGGGCTGCCCGTCTTCGGGGAGACCTGCCCGCAGTACCTGTTCCTGTCCACCGACAACCTGGAAGAGCCCGATTTCCAGGGCGCCAAGTACGTCTGCTCCACGCCGCTGCGGCCGAGGGAGCACCAGGCGGCGCTGTGGCGGGGGCTGCGGACCAACGACCTCCAGGTGGTCTCCACCGACCACTGCCCCTTCTGCTTCCGTGGCCAGAAGGAGCTCGGCCGCGGGGACTTCTCCAAGATCCCCAACGGGCTGCCCGGCGTGGAGAACCGCATGGACCTCCTCCACCAGGCCGTCCTGGACGGGCACATCAGCCGCCGCCGCTGGATCGAGATCGCCTGTGCGACCCCGGCCCGGATGTTCGGCCTCTACCCCCAGAAGGGCACCATCGCGCCGGGCTCCGACGCCGACATCGTCCTTTACGATCCGCACGCCGAGCAGGTCATCTCCGCCGAGACGCACCACATGAACGTGGACTACTCGGCGTACGAGGGCAAGCGGATCACCGGACGCGTCGACACGGTGCTGTCGCGCGGCGAACTCGTCATCGACCAGCGCGAATTCACCGGCCGGGCGGGCCACGGGGCCTTCATCCCCCGCTCCACCTGCCAGTACCTGTAAGCGTCAAGGAGCCGCCCCATGGACTTCGGCCTCGTCCTGCAAACCGACCCGCCCGCCTCGCAGGTCATCAGCCTCATGCGCCGCGCCGAGCGCAACGGCTTCCGCTACGGCTGGACCTTCGACTCCGCGGTGCTGTGGCAGGAGCCGTTCGTCATCTACAGCCAGATCCTGGAACACACCCGCAGACTGCACGTGGGCCCCATGGTCACCAACCCGGGCACCCGCACCTGGGAGGTCACCGCCTCCACCTTCGCCACCCTCAACGACATGTTCGGCAACCGCACCGTCTGCGGGATCGGCCGCGGCGACTCGGCGATGCGGGTCGCCGGGCGCAAACCCAACACCCTGGCCCGGCTCGGCGAGGCCATCGACGTCATCCGGGACCTCGCCGAGGGCCGCGAGGCGCTGGTCGACGGCAATCCGGTCCGGCTGCCGTGGGTCCGCGAGGGCCGGCTGCCGGTGTGGATGGCGGCGTACGGGCCCAAGGCCCTCGCCCTGGCCGGACAGAAGGCGGACGGGTTCATCCTCCAGCTCGCCGACCCGTACCTCACCGAGTGGATGGTCAAGTCGGTCCGCGAGGCCGCCGCCGAGGCCGGCCGTGATCCGGCGGAGATCACCATCTGCGTGGCGGCCCCCGCGTACGTGAGCGAGGACCTCGCGCACGCCCGCGACCAGTGCCGCTGGTTCGGCGGGATGGTCGGCAACCACGTCGCCGACCTCGTGACCCGCTACGGCGAGCACTCCTCGATGGTGCCGGATGAACTCACCGAGTACATCAAGGCCCGTCAGGGCTACGACTACAGCCACCACGGCCGCGCCGGGAACCCGTCCGCGGACTTCGTCCCCGACGAGATCGTCGACCGCTTCTGCCTGCTCGGCCCGGCCGAGGCCCACATCGAGAAGCTCCGGGTCCTGCGCGACCTCGGCGTCGACCAGTTCGCCGTGTACGACATGCACGACGCGCGCGAGGCCACGATCGACGCCTACGGTCAGTACGTCATCCCGGCCATGGACCGCTGAGGCGGCTCGGTCCTCTTCGACGGTCGTCCACCCGGTCCGGGGGCGCCGGGCCGGGTGGCGGCCGCGTGGTGGCGGGACCGGGCGGTCGGCGTCAGCCGCAGGCGACGTTGTCCACGGGCGTACCGGCCTGGTAGGAATTGTCGGGGCTGTTCTCCCACAGGATCATCGAGATGCAGTAGCCGTTCGTGCCGGTCTGGGTCACCGGTCCCGCGTACGAGACGAACTGGCCCTCGTTCTCCTTGGGGCCGCTCTTGCCGGGCACCTTCATGGATATCGACATGTAGTGCCGCGTTCCGGCCCACTTCTTCGCCACGAGGACGGCGCAATTGGTGCCGCCGTTGGCGCTGGAGTAATAGAGGTAACCCGTGGACCAGACGCCACCGGACCCCTGTAGGTCATAGGATCCCACCTGGGAACCGGAGCATCCGTATCCGCCCGCGTAAGCGCTGGGCGCCGTCGCGAGAATCGCGCTTCCGGTCATCGTGGCGAGAGCCGCCAGTGTGGCGAGAGATCTACGCATGGGGAACCCTTTGCTCCAGTTACTGGGAATTTCCGGTTCCATATAGTGGCTGACCGGCTATGACAGCACCCTAGGCTTGCGAACGCACAAGAGGAAAAGGCCCCAGCGAACCTGACGCGAATCCGCTGTATGAATCAAGCCAACCGGTACGCCGGCGGCTCGGAATTCCGAACCGCCGGACCGGTCTAGCCCTTGCGGCGCCCGAGGCCGAGGCCCACCAGGAGGGCCGCCGAGATCACGATCGCCGCGTCGACCGCGAGGACCGTGCGCACCCCGTCGAAGAGCGAGGCCCCGGTGGTGGCCAGCACCCCGAGCAGCGGGATGCCGATGGTGATGCCGACCTGCTGGGTGGTGGTGACCAGGCCGGTCGCCAGGCCCTGCTCCTCGTCGGGCACGCCGCTCGTCACCACCACTCCGTACGAGACGATCGCGCCCAGGTGGCACATGCTGGCCAGCGAGACGGCCGCGGTCGCCAGCAGGGCGCCCGACCCCGTGCCCACGCCGAGCAGCGCGACGCCCAGCAGGCCCTGGCCGAGCAGCGAGCCCACCAGGGTGCGGCGGGCACCGAAGCGGCCGATCACCTTCGAGGCGTACGAACCGGCGAGGACGGAGGCGACGCCCTGGACGCCGAAGACCAGACCCGTCCGGAAGGACGACAGCTCCAGGGTCTCCTGGAGGTAGAGGGTGAGCACGAAGACGACCGTCGACATCATCGAGAACGTCACCAGACCGCCGATGTTGCCCCACGCGATCGTGCGCCGCTTCAGCATCGGCAGCGAGACCAGCGGGGCCGGGGACTTCGACTCCACCGCCACGAACGCGGCGAGCAGGGCGACTCCGGCCACCAGCGTGCCCCAGACGTCCGGGTCGCCGAAGCCGCGCTGGGCCGCCGTCGTCAGGGCGTAGATCAGCGCGAGCAGTCCGCCGGTGACGGTGACGGCGCCGGGCACGTCCAGGCGCGGCCGCTCGGCGGTGCGCGATTCCGGCAGCAGGCCCGGCGCGAGGGCCAGGACGACCACCGAGGCGACCGCGAGCAGGCCCATCGTGGAGCGCCAGCCCAGGGTGTCGGTCATGACACCGCCGAGCACCATGCCGACGGTGAACCCGAGGGACAGCAGGGTGCCGGAGATGCCCAGCGCCTTGTCGCGCAGCGGGCCCTCGGGGAAGGTCGTGGTCAGCAGGGACATGCCGGTGGGCACGATCACCGCCGCGCCGAGCCCCTGCAGGGCGCGCCCGGTCAGAAAGGACGCCGGGTTCCAGGCGAGGGTCGCGAGCACCGAGGCCGCGCCGAAGAGCGCGAGGCCGGTGAGGAACAGCTTCTTGCGGCCGTACAGGTCGGCGATCCGGCCGAACAGGAGGAGGAAACCGCCGGAGGGCAGCGCGAACGCGGTGACCGCCCACTGGAGGGCGGACCGGTCGAGGCCCAGGTCCGCGCCGAGCACCGGCAGGGCCACGTTCAGGACGGAGAAGTCGAGCGCCACCATGAACTGGGCGGCGCAGAGGACGAAGAGGACCAGCCGGGCCCGTCCGGAGAGCCGGGTGTCGCCGGGGGTCGCCGGGCGCGGCCCGGTGGTCGTGGGGTGTGTGTCGATCGCCATGGCCACCACCTTCGTGGCCTGGGAATGTCCGTGCAGAGTGGGAACTTATCCTGTTGGCGGCACCACCAGGCAGCCGGACAGGGAGACTTCGTGGCCACAGCGACCGATGCGCACCGCCGGACGGAACTACGCGAGTTCCTGATGAGCAGGCGCGCGCGGATCACCCCGACCGAGGCCGGCCTGCCGGACGGCGGGGCCCGCCGGCGCACCCCGGGCCTGCGCCGCGAAGAGGTGGCCGTGCTCGCCGGGGTCGGGGTCTCCTGGTACCAGTGGCTGGAACAAGGCCGCGACATCACGGTGTCCTCGCAGGTCCTGGACGCGGTGGGCCGGGTGCTGAAGCTGACCAGCGCCGAGCGCCGGCACCTGTACGTGCTCGCCGGGCTCAACCCGCCGGCCCTGGAGGTCGCCCCCGACGACCAGGGGATGTGCGACGGCCTGAAGCGGCTGATCGAGGCCTGGATGCCGTTCCCCGCGCACATCATGGACGTGTACTGGAACACCGTGGCGTACAACGACGCGGCCGCCCTGGTGTTCGGGATGCGCCCGGAGATCGTGCAGAACTGCCTGATCGCCTTCTTCACCGACCCCATCTACCGGTCCCGCGCGGCGCACTGGGAGCGGATCGCCTGCGTGGTGGTGGCCCAGTACCGGGCGGCCTGCTCCGAGAACCCCCACGACGAGGGCTTCCGGGCCGTGATCGAGGAGGCGCGGGAGCTCAGCCCGGAGTTCGCCGAGCTGTGGGACCGGGGTGACGTCCGGCCCGGCGGCCAGATGGAGAAGCAGATGGACCATCCGGTCGCCGGCGCGCTGTACGTGGAGTCGACGCAGCTGCGCGTGCCGGCCCGCCCCGACCTGGCGATCGTGCTCCACACCCCGCTGCCCGGCACGGGCACGGCCGAGAGGCTGGAGTGGCTGGCCTCGCCCGAGGGCCGGCGGGCGTCGATGTTCCCGCTCGCCGGCTGAATCCCGCAGGGGGCCGGCCCGGGGCGATTCACCCCGCGGCCACCCGGTGGCCAGGCGGACGACCGGGAATGGCAGTGGGGTTTGTCGGCCGGTCGTGCTTTGCTGGGGGCATGATCGATGAGTTCCTGGCCCATGGCCTGTCCGATGTGGAAGAGGCCGTCCGCAAGGCGGCGGCCATCGAGATCATGCCGAGATTCAGGCAGCTCGCCGAGCACGAGGTCGACGAGAAGAGCGGCCCCCACGACCTGGTGACCGTCGCCGACCGCCGGGCCGAGGAGCACCTCACGGCCTCCCTGACCCGGCTGCTGCCCGGTTCGGCCGTGGTCGGCGAGGAGGCCGTGCACGCCGATCCCACGGTGTACGAGGCGCTGCGCGCGGACGCCCCGGTGTGGATCGTCGACCCCGTGGACGGCACCCGCCAGTTCGTGAACGGCGACCCGGCCTTCTGCACCCTGGTGGCGCTGGCCGTGCGCGGCGAGATCCTCGCCTCCTGGACCTTCGCGCCGGCGCTGGAGGAACTGGCGACCGCCGTGCGCGGGCAGGGCGCGTACGTCAACGGCGAGCGGATCCACAGCGGTTCGCCGGAGGCCGGCGCCGCGCTGCGGGTCGCCATCGCGCACCCGCTGTACACCTCCGACGAGAACAAGCGGACGCTGGCCCGGCTGGACGTGCCCGGGGTGGCGGCCAGGCCGTGCGGTTCGGCGGGCCTGGAGTACCTGAAGGTGGCCCGCGGCGAGATGGACGGCCTGGCCTTCACCTGGCCCTCGGCCTGGGACCACGCGGCCGGACTGCTGCTGGTCGCCGAGGCCGGCGGGGCGCAGAGCACGGTCGACGGGGTCCCCTTCCGGGTGGACCGCGACAACGCGCTGCCGTTCGCCGTCGGACGCGACGAGGCCACCGCCGTACGCATCCGGGAGCTTCTGCGGGGCGCCTAGGGACCGGACAGGGCCCCGGCCGTCCCAGGGGTGTCCGGCCCCTGGCGCGGGGCGCAATATCCTGGAGGCGCAGGGCCGCCGGAGACGAAGGAGTCGCAAGTGCCGTCGATTTTCGATGTGGTCGTGGTGGGGGCGGGGCCCAACGGGCTGACCGCAGCCGTCGAACTGGCCCGGCGCGGCTTCTCGGTGGCCGTCTTCGAAGCCGCCGACACGGTGGGCGGCGGCGCCCGGACCGAGGAGCTCACCCTCCCCGGCTTCCGGCACGACCCGTGCTCGGCGGTGCATCCGCTCGGCGTGGGCTCCCCGGTCTTCGCCACGATGCCGCTGAAGCGGTACGGGCTGGAGTGGCTGCACGCGCCGCTGCCGATGGCGCACCCCTTCGACGACGGCACGGCCGCCGTCCTCTCCCGCTCGGTCGCGGAGACGGCGGCGTCGTTCGGGCCGCGGGACGCGGGGGCCTACCGCCGTCTGGTCGGCCCGTTCCTCGGCAAATGGGACACCCTGGCCCGGGACTTCATGTCCCTGCCGAACACCGCGCTGCCGCGCGACCCCGTCACCCTCGCCCGTTTCGGGCTCGCCGGGCTGCCGCCGTCCACCTGGCTCCTGCGCCGCTTCCGCGACGAGCGGGCCAGGGCCCTGTTCGCGGGGCTCGTGGCCCACGTCATCGCTCCGCTCGGCGGGATCGGCACCGGAGCCGTCGGCCTGGTCTTCGCGCTGGCCGCGCACGCGAACGGCTGGCCGATGGCGCGCGGAGGCTCGCAGTCCGTCTCCGACGCGCTCGCCGCGTACCTGCGCGACCTCGGCGGGACGATCCACACCGGTTTCGAGGTCAAGCGGCTCGACGACCTCCCGCCGGCCCGGGCGTACGTCTTCGACACCTCGCCGACCGCGCTGGCCCGGATCGCCCGGCTGGGCCGCGCCTACGACGGCTACCGGTACGGCGCCTCCGTCTTCAAGCTCGACTACGCGCTGGACGGCCCGGTCCCGTGGACCGCCGAGGAGCCGCGCCGCGCCGGCACCGTCCAGATCGGCCCGCGCACCCGCGACATCGACGCCGCCCTCCAGCTGGCCTCGGGCGGGCGGGCCCCCCGCACCCCCTTCCTCATCACGGCGCAGCCCAGCCTGGTCGACCCCGGCCGGGCCCCCGAGGGCAAGCACGTCTTCTGGGCGTACGGGCACGTCCCCGCCGGCTGGGACGGCGATCTCACCGACGCCGTCGAGAGGCAGCTGGAGCGCTTCGCCCCCGGCTTCCGCGACCTGGTCCTGGCCCGGGCCACGGCCGGCCCGCCCCAGCTCGCCGCCCGCAACCCCAACTACATCGGCGGGGACATCGCCTGCGGGGCCGCCTCGGGCCTCCAACTGCTGCTGCGCCCGAAGATCTCCCTCTCCCCGTACACGACGGCCCACCCGGCGGTCTTCCTCTGCTCCTCGGCGACCCCGCCGGGCCCCGGGGTGCACGGCATGTCCGGCCACAACGCCGCCAAGGCCGTCTGGCGCCACCTGCGCAACGACAGCTGAGGCGGTTCGGTACCGCGTTCCGGGCGCAGCGCCGCTCGCGAAAGGAGCCCCGATGGTCCGCATCACCCTGGTGCTCGGCGACATCACCGCCGAGAAGGCCGACGCGATCGTCAACGCGGCCAACTCCTCGCTCCTCGGCGGCGGCGGGGTGGACGGCGCCATCCACCGCCGTGGCGGGCCGGAGATCCTCGCGGCCTGCGAGGATTTGCGCCGCTCGCACTACGGCAAGGGACTGCCGACGGGCCGGGCCGTCGCCACCACGGCCGGCCGGCTCCCCGCCGGGCACGTCATCCACACGGTGGGCCCGGTCTGGTCGCGCGAGGAGGACAGGTCGGAGCTGCTGGCCTCCTGCTACCGCGAATCGCTGCGCATCGCCGACGAGCTGGGGGCCCGTACCGTCGCCTTCCCGGCCATCTCCACCGGCATCTACGGCTGGCCCATGGACGACGGGGCGCGGATCGCGGTGGAGACGGTGCGGGCGGCCCGGACCGAGGTGCAGGAGGTGCGGTTCGTCCTCTTCGACGCGGCCGCCTACGCCGTCTTCGAGGCGGCGGCCGAGGGCTCCGGATAGGCCGTCGCGCCGGGATCGGTCACGCGCGCCGCGAGGCGCCCGGGGCGGGCCGCGGATAGGTCCGGGACTGTTTGACGCTGCCGTACGCGAAGCTCGACTCGATCGAGGCGATCCCGGGGATGGCGTGGATGCGGTGGCGCACCAGGGCCTCGTAGGCCTCCAGGTCCTCGATGACGACGCGGAGCAGGTAGTCGCTGCTGCCCGCCATCAGGTAACAGTCCTGGATGTGCTCGATGACGGCCACGTGCTCCTCGAAGAGCCGTACCGCCTGCGCCGTGTGGCGTTCCAGGCGGATCCGGACGAAGACGGTGACCGGGAGCCCGAAGGCCACCTGGTCGACCATGGCCGTGTAGCCCCGGATCAGGCCCGCCTCCTCCAGCCGCCGGACCCGGCGCAGGCAGGGGGAGGGGGAGAGCCGCACGCGGTCGGCCAGGTCCTGGTTGGACAGGCGTCCGTCGGCCTGCAATTCCCGGATGATCTGGAGATCGACTGCGTCCACGGTCACTCCTTGGCAGATTCTGCCCCAAACGTATGTCCGAGCGGCAGAACTGGCAATCGGCTGCCCCGCCCGAAGCCCTAGCGTTGCCCCGGAACGGACCGGACCGGTCCGAGTCCCAGAGGCTGGAGCAATTTCCTTGGTCGCGACGCACACCACCCGGGCGACCCAGCCTCACGACGCGGCGGGCCCGCGGGCCGGACACCCCGGCCGGCGCGGGCTCTCCCCGCGGCTTTCCCCGCGCCTGTCCCTGCGACGCCCCCTGTGGCTCTCCCCGCAGGCCGAGGGGCTGCTGGCCCTGCTGGTGACCGTGGCGATCTGGGCGGCCTTCGCGCTCAGCGCCCGCGCCCTGAGCGCCTCCTCCCTGCTGCCCGCCGACGCGGCCCTGCTGCGCTTCGGCGTTCCCCTCCTCGTGCTCCTCCCCGCCCTGTGGCGGCGCCGTCGCCGCATCGCCGCGGTACGGCCCGGCGCCGCAGCCAAGATCATCTGCGGTGCGGGGGTGCCCTTCTTCCTCGCCGCGATGCACGGCGGCGCCCTGACCTCCGCCGCCTTCGTCGGCTCGATCGTCCCCGGAATGGTCCCGCTCTTCGTCTCCGCGATCATGATCCGCCGCGGGCACGGGGTGCCCCGCGGGACGCAGGCCGCCGGACTCGCGCTCATCGCGGCCGGTGTGGCCGCCCTCGTCTGGCGCTACGTCGTCCCGGTGGAGACCGACGTGCTCGCCGGCTCCGGCATCCTCCTCGTCGCCAGCGGACTGTGGGCCCTCTACACCGTGGGCCTGCGCGAGGTGGACCTCGATCCCGTCGGATCGATCGGACTGCTGTGCCTGCCGTCCTTCGCCGTCATCGGAGTCCTGGTCCTGACCGGCGTGCTCCCGACGGGCATCGCGCACGCGACGGGCAGCGACATCGCGCTGTTCCTCGTGGTGCAGGGCCTCGGCGTCGGGCTGTGCGCCGGCCTGCTGTACGCCTTCGCCATCCGCCGGCTCGGCGCCGGGCGCAGCTCCGTCGTCGGCAGCCTCAGCCCCGTCGCCGTCGTCCTGCTCGCCGTCCCCCTGCTCGGTGAGACACCCACCCCCGCCGTGCTCGTCGGCGTCCCCCTGATCACCGCCGGTGTGGTCCTCGCCAACCGCCGCCCCCGACCCGAGGTTCCCGCAGATGCTTGAGCTCCTCCCCCCGCCGCCCACCGACCCGCTGTGGGACCTGACCTACGAGTTCGGCAGCGACGAGCGGCCCGAACGGCTGAACCTCGTCCTCGGGGTCTACCGGGACCAGACGGGCACCACACCCGTCATGGCCGCCGTGCGCGAGGCCGAGATGCGCCTGGCGGAGCGCTCCGAGTCCAAGGAGTACCGCGGGCTCTCCGGGAACGCCGCCTTCAACCGCTCCCTGCTGGACCTCGTGCTCGGCCCGGAAGGGCCGGCCGACCGGGCCGCGGCCGTCCAGACCGTCGCCGGCTCCGGCGCGCTGCGGCTGCTGGCCGACCTGATCTGCCGGACCCGCCCGGGCACCACGGTCTGGATCAGCGATCCGGCGTACGTCAACCACCGGCCCATCCTGGAGGCCGCCGGGCTGCAGGTCCGCACGTACGGCTGGCGCGACGCCGAGGGCGGCTTCGACACGGCCGGCGTCCTGCGGGAACTGGGCGAGGCCCGGCGGGACGACGTGGTGCTCCTCCAGGGGTGCTGCCACAACCCCACGGGCGTGGACCCGCTGCTCGACGACTGGGAGGCGCTGGCCGACTCCGCCGTCCGCGCCGGCTGGGTGCCCTTCGTGGACCTCGCCTACCACGGTCTCGGCGACGGCCTGGAGGCCGACCTGCTGGCCACGCGGATGCTGGCGGCGCGCGTCCCGGAGATGCTGATCGCCGTCAGCTGCTCGAAGAACTTCGGCCTCTACAGCGACCGCGTCGGCTGCGCCATCGTGCTCGGGTCCTCCGCCCAGGCCGTGCGGCACGCCGAGACGGCCTTGCAGAACGCCGCCCGGACGCTGTACTCCATGCCGCCCGAGCACGGCGCGGCCGTCGTCACCACGATCCTGGAGGACCAGGGGCTGCGGGCGGCCTGGCGCACGGAACTGGACGTCATGCGGGGCCGGATCATGGCCAACCGGGCCGATCTGACCGTCCACCTGAGCGCCCTCGGCTGTGCCGAGCAGGCGCGGTCCCTCGCCCGGCAGAAGGGCATGTTCTCCATGCTGCCGCTCAGCGCGCCGCAGATGCTCCGGCTGCGCAGGCAGTACGCGGTCTACGGCACCACCTCCGGGCGGATCAACATCGCGGGCATCCCGGCGCACCGCATCCCCTGCCTCGCCCGGGGCATCGCGGGCGTCCTCGGCGCGGCCGACCCGGCCCGGGCGGTGCGGACGGCGTAGCGGAGGAGGAGCGGTGTCCGGCCGCGACGAGGGCCGGACACCGCTCGGGGTCACCCGGGACAGCCGGGTCAGGAGACGGTGAGGAACTTGGCGATGCTCGGGACCCCCTGGGCGTCGAGGGCGAAGAGCATGTAGGTGCCCGGCAGGACCACACCGGTGTCGGAGGGAACGGACACCGTGTGGGAGCCGCCTCCGTTGGCCGTGGACACCAGCGGGACCCGCCGCTGGTCGTTGTCGGTGGAGTGGGTCGCGCCCGCCGCCCGCATCAGGACGAAGGAGGCCACCTGGCCCTCGGTGCTCACGGTGAGCGAGGTGCCGGGTGCCGTCCGGGCGGGCACACCACCGGAGATGACCGGACGCGGCTTCGGCGATCCGTCCGCGTTCAGCAGGTACGGCGGCGTGAACACCGCCCCGTCGGCGTGGTTGGTGGCGCAGTCACCGCACAGGCCGCCGCCCCCGGAGAAGATCCGCCCGTCCGGCAGCAGGTTGGCCACGCTGTGGTAGTTGCGCGGCACGGCCATCGAGGCGAGCGGGGTGAAGCCCCCGGTCGCCGGGTCCCACAGCTCGGGCGTCAGCACCGAGGTCGCGTCGCTGAACGGCACCGGATGGGCCTGCCCGCCGAAGACGGCCACCTTGCCGTCGGGCAGGACGACGCTGTTGCTGAAGGCGCGGGCGTGCTCCATGTCCCCGGTACGGGCGGCCTGCGCCCGGCCGCCCGTGACGTTCACCGTGTAGGCGCGCCGGGTGGCCGGGCTGTCCTGGTAGGCGGGCGAGCCGCCCAGGGTGAGCAGCTTGCCGATGTCGTAGGAGACGGCGTTGCCGGTCATGGCGTCCTGGCTGTCGGCCCGGGTGCCGGCGGGGGTGATGCTGCCCTGGCCCGTGGTCGAGATCCAGTTCATCTGCTTGCTCGGACCCAGCTGGAGCACCTTGCCGCCCGAAGTGGCGTACAGCCACATGTGGTTGTCGGCCCGGTAGGGTCCGGCCGGGTCGGCCGTCAGGGCCGGCACGGCGGAGACGCCCGGGAGCCCCCGCCAGGTACGGGTGTCCGGCGACCACGCCTCACCGGCCTTGTCGCCCGCCGCCCCGCTCCAGGAACCGCCCAGGACGAAGGCCTCGCCCGTGGAGAGCAGCGTCATGGCCTGGTAGCCGCGGGCGATGTTCATGCTGGTGGTGGCGGACCAGGCGTCGGTGGCCGGGTCGTAGATGCTCGCCTTCTCCGCGTTGCTGCCGCCGGTGACCAGCACCCGGCCGTCGGCCAGCATGGCGATGCCGGGACAGAACATGTCGTGGCCGGTGTTGTCGATGCGGCGCTGGGTGACCTTGCCGGTCTTCAGGTCCAGGATCGCGGTCTGCGTGTAGCCGTTGCTGCCGCCGAAGCGGTCGGCCGCGTACGCCGACCAGGCCAGCAGCTTGTCGCCGGGCAGGACGGCGGTGGCCACGGGCACCAGCGGGAAGCCGGTGATCCGGCCCCAGGAGCCGTGGACGGCCGGGCTGGCCGGCCCGCTCAGGCGGATCTCGCCGGCGGAGGTCCACGGGCCGCGCCCGCCGGCCTCGCTCGTCACCGTCAGCCGTACGTACCGGGCGTGCTCGGCCCGGGTGAAGGTGGCGGTCTTGACGGTGTCGTCGTCGCGCCAGGTGCCCGAGGCCACCGGCGCGGCGAAGGTGAAGCCGTCGGTGCTGGTCTGGATGCTGTAGGCGCCCGCCCGCCCGTTGGGTCCGTCCGCGCGCGGGTGGTACACGAGCGCGGAGACGACCGACGTGCGGTGCATGTCGATGGTGAGGGTGTGCGGCAGGGGAGTGGGGGTGCCGCTCCACTTGCTGTGCCAGAGGGTGCTGGTGTTGCCGTCGAGGACGTGGGCCGCGCGGCCGTTCTCGCCGGTGGTCTCCTCGTCGCTCGCGGTGGCCGTCCAGCCGGTGCGGGACAGGTCGACGGTGGCCGCGGGGGTGCCGGGGTCGCCCAGCATGTCGATCTCGGCGGCGGAGCTCCAGGGTCCGCGGCCGCCGGCCTCGGTGAGGGCCGTCAGGCGTACGAACCGGGCGCCCTGCGGGGCGAAGCCCAGCGTCTTGGCGCCGGCGTCGTCGGCGAGGGTGCCCGTGGCGACCGGGGCTCCCCAGCTCTGTCCGTCCGTGCTGAGGCTGATGCCGTACTCGCCGATGCGCCCGTTGGGCCCGTTCGTGCGGGGGTGGTAGACGAGCGCGGAGACGACCGAGGTCTGGCGCATGTCGATGGTGAGGGTGTGCGGGAGCGGGGTGGGGGTGCCGCTCCACTTGCTGTGCCAGAGGGTGCTGGTGTTGCCGTCGAGGACGTGGGCCGCGCGGCCGTTCTCGCCGGTGGTCTCCTCGTCGCTCGCGGTGGCCGTCCAGCCGGTCCGGTCGAGGACCGGAGCCGTGGGTTCCATGGCGTTCGCGGGCGCTATGCCGTGGTGCGGTGACTGCTTCGCCGTCTGCTGGTCCTGGGGCACGGGCGTGGGCCGGGGAGCCGGGGCCCGGCCGGCCGCCGTGCTGGAGACCCCGAGCCACGGGGTCAGACCGATCAGGAGCGATCCGAGGCCGAAGGCTATGAGCAGGTGGGAACGGCGTAACAGGCGTGGAAAGGCGAATATGCGCCTGGACTGCAATCTGACCTCCTGGGGCGACGGGATGTGCCCCAGCGAACATAGGTCAGATCAATCGCAACTCTCCTGGAAAGAGAGAGAGTTGGCGTGAAGCGGCATTGCCGCCGAAATGTGCCCGGACGTCCCGGCCCCCGATGCCGCCCGGCGCCCGGCCGGAGTCTGGAGGCCCCGCGTCGACGCCTCGGATAGGGTGAACCGGTAGGAATCAGCCCCCCGGGGTGAGGTCGGTGCGTTGGACACTTACCAGTCGACGAGCGAGGTGCCGGAACAGCCGGTGGCGGCTGTCGGGTACGCGGGCGTGCTCCGCGAGCTGCTGCCGATCGCCCTGTGGCGCGAGGACGCCGACGGTCGCATCGTCGAATGGTCGCTGGCCGCCCAGGACCTGCTCGGGCACCGTCCCGAGGACATCATCGGCCGCCTCGGCACCGCCGTCCTCGTCCCCGACGCCAACCGGGAGCTCGCCGACCAGCTGACCCGCCGCGTCCAGGCCGGCGAGACCGTCGTCGGCACCCTGCCCGTGCGCCACCGCGACGGCCACCGCGTCCCCATGGAGATGTGGATCGTGCCCGCCGTCGACCCGCGGGGCCGCACGGGCGCCATGCTCATCGCCGTGGAGACCTCCGAGGTCCTCCACATGCGGGACTCGCTCGCCGCCCTGCAGAGCCTCTTCACGCAGTCGCCCATCGGCCTCGCCACCCTCGGCGCCGACCTGCGCTTCCTCCGGGTCAACGACGCGCTCGCCCGGATGAACGGGGTCTCCGCCGCCGAGCACGTCGGCAGACGGCTCACCGAGGTGGTTCCCGGGGTCAACGCCGTCGCCCTGGAGGCGACCATGCAGCAGGTCCTCGACCGGCGCACCGCGGTCGTCGACGTCCGCCGCACCGGACGGACCCCCGCCGACCCCGAGCACGACCGCACCTGGTCCTGCTCGTACGCGCCGCTGCTCGACGGCTCCGGCCGGGCCCTCGGGGTGATCGCCTCCCTCATCGACATCACCGACGCCCAGCGGGCGCAGGCCGAGGCCGAAGGGGCCCAGCGCCGGTTCGCGCTGCTGGCGGAGGCGGGCACCCGCATCGGAGCGACCCTGGACCTCCAGCAGACGGCCGAGGAGATCGTGGACGTGCTGGTGCCGCAGCTCGCGGACTCGGCCGATGTACAGCTCCTGGAGGCGGTACTGGGCCCCGACGAGGGCGCCCTGGCCGCCGCGTCCACCCGCGGCGTCCTGCGCCGCCTGGCGGCCCGCTTCCCGGACCCCACGGCCCCCACCGCCAAGCTCACTCCCGGCCAGACCTTCCAGATCCCCGTGGGCACCCACTACGAGCGGATCGTCACCGAGGGTCGCCCCATGAACCTCTACGTGTCCGACATCCCGGCACTGATCACCTCCCCGCGCGCCGACGCCCTGCGCGCCTACCTCGCCACCCTGGGCTCGGCCCGGCTGGTCCCGCTGGTCGCGCGCGGCACCGTACTCGGCGCCGTCACCGTGACGCGCACGCGCGAGCGGGAGCCCTTCGACGAGCAGGACTGCGTACTCGTCGACGAGCTGGTCGCCCGCGCGGCCCTCAACATCGACAACGCCCGGATGTACACCCGCCAGCGGGAGGCGGCCCTGACCCTCCAGCGCAGCCTCACCAACAGCGCGCTGCCCGAGGTCCCGGGCCTGGTGCTCACCGGGCGCTACCTGCCCGCCAGCGACCACGACGTCGGCGGCGACTGGTTCGACGTCATCCCCCTGCCCGGCGGCCGGACCGGGCTCGTCATCGGCGACGTCATGGGCCACGGGATCCACGCGGCGGCCGTCATGGGACAGCTGCGCACGGCGGTACGGACCCTCGCGCGCCACGAGGTGTCCCCGGAGCGCATGCTCGGCTCGCTGGACGCCGTGGTGGCCGACCTGGGCGAGGACGAGATGGCGACCTGCGTGTACGCCGTCTACGACCCGGAGTCCGGCCGCTGTGTCATCGCCCGCGCCGGGCATCCGCCGCCGGCCGTGGTCGCCACCGACGGGACCGTCTCCTTCCTCGACGGGCCGCCCGGCACCCCGCTGGGCACCGGCGGGCAGGAGTTCCGCACCGAGGAGGTGCGGCTGCCGGCGGGGAGCCTGCTCGTGCTCTACACCGACGGCCTCATCGAGGCCCGGGACCGGGACCTCGACCAGGGCATGGACCAGCTGGCGCAGGCCCTGCGGCGGCCGGAGCAGCCGCTGGAGGAACTGTGCGACGGGATCCTGCGCTCCCTGCTGCCGTGCGCCCAGGAGGACGACGTGGCGGTGCTGCTGGCCCGTACCCGGCCGGTGTGACGGCCGGGGCCGGTCCGGTCACCACGCCATGTCCTCCAGGGCGTCCAGGTCCGGCGGATCCGGCTCCCGCGGCTCCCCGCCCCCGGTCAGGGGCAGCTCGGCCCAGATGACCTTGCCGCGCTCGGTGTAGCGGGTGCCCCACCGCTCGGCGTACTGCGCGACGAGGAACAGCCCCCGCCCGCCCTCGTCGGTGGTGGCCGCGTACCGCAGGTGCGGGGAGGTGCTGCTGCCGTCGGAGACCTCGCAGATGAGGGTGCGGTCGCGCAGCAGCCGCACCCGGATGGGCGGGCTCCCGTACCGGATGGCGTTGGTGATCAGCTCGCTGAGGATCAGCTCGGTCGTGAAGGAGATCTCCTCCAGCCCCCAGGCGGCGAGCTGCGCGGAGCCCGCGTTGCGCACCCGCGACACGGCCGAGGGCTCGCCGGGCACCCCCCACTCGGCGATCCGGTCGGCCTCCAGCCGCCGGGTGTCGGCGATCAGCAGGGCGATGTCGTCGCTCGGCACCGGGAACAGCATCGCGGCGAGCACGTCCGCACAGGCCTGCTCCGGGCTGCGGCCGGGCCGCGACAGGCTCTCGCCGAGCAGGCGCAGCCCGGCGTCGAAGTCCCGGTCGCGGTCCTCCACGAGGCCGTCGGTGAACAGCACCAGCCGGCTGCCCTCGGGCAGCGTGAACTCGGTGGCCTCGAAGGGCATGCCCCCCACCCCCAGCGGGAGCCCGGTGGGCAGCTCGGGGAACTCCACCTGCCCGTCGGGGCGGATCAGCGCGGGCCCGGGGTGCCCGGCGCTGGCCATCGCGCACCGCCCGGAAACCGGGTCGTAGACCGCGTAGAGGCAGGTGGCGCCGGTGATCGCGGCCGGCTCGGGCACCCCCTGCGGGTCCTCCCCGTCCTCGTCCCGGCCGTCCCCCGTCTCGTCCTGGTCGATCCGGTTGATCAGCTCGTCCAGGTGCCCGAGCAGCTCGTCGGGCGGCAGGTCCAGGGTGGAGAAGTTGTGCACGGCGGTCCGCAGCCGGCCCATGGTGGCCGCCGCGTGCACCCCGTGCCCGACGACGTCCCCCACGACCAGGGCCACCCGGGCGCCCGGCAGCGGGATCACGTCGAACCAGTCCCCGCCCACCCCCGCCATCGCGGGCAGATACCGGAAGGCCACCTCCACGGCGTTCTGCTCGGGCAGCACGCGGGGCAGCAGGCTGCGCTGGAGGGTCACGGCCATCGCGTGCTCGCGGGTGAAGCGGCGGGCGTTGTCGATGGAGACGGCCGCGCGCGCACCCAGCTCCTCCGCGAAGGACAGGTCCTCCTCGTCGAAGGCCTCCGGGGTGTCGGCCCGCCAGAAGTTGGCCATGCCCAGGACCACGCCCCGCGCCTGGAGCGGTACGGAGATCAGCGAGTGGAGGCCGTAGTCGAGGGCCTCGCGGGTCCCGGTCTCGTCCTGGGCCCGCCAGCCCATGGCCGCGTTCAGATCGGGCGCGAGCACCGCGTGCCCGGCGTCCAGGGCCGCCGCCATCGGGGCCGTCGGCACGACGAAGCGGATGACGTCGCCGACCGGCTGGAGCGGCGAGTCGGGGCGGACGCCGCTGATGGCCGCCCGGCGCATCTCGGTGTAGGCGCCGGAGGGCTCGTCACCGCGCAGCACCGGCTCCAGCAGCTCCACCGTGACGAAGTCCGCGAAACGCGGGACCGCGACCTCCGACAGCTCCTCGGCGGTCCGCGCCACGTCCAGGGTCGTCCCGATCCGCACCCCGGCGTCGTACAGCAGCTGGAGCCGGCTGCGGGCCACCTCGGCCCGGCCGGAGAGCGCCGCGAGCTCGGTGGAGTCGCGCAGGGTCACGACGCTGCCGGTGGGCCGGCTCTTGTACGGCTTGGTGGGCCGCACGTTGACCGCGAGCAGCCGGTCGCCCGCCAGGTGCACGTGGTCCGTCACGACCCGGCCGGAGGCGAGCAGCTGGGTGGTGCGCGGGTCGAGACCGAGATCGGCGACGGCGCGTCCCTCGGAGTCCGGCGTCAGGTCGAGGAGCCGGCGGGCCTCGTCGTTGGCGAGGACGAGCCGGTGGTCCGCGCTGATGATGAGCACGCCCTCGCGCACGGCGTGCAGCACGGCCTCGTGGTGCTCGTTCATCCGGGTCATCTCGGCGGGGCCGAGGCCCCGGGTCTGGCGCCGCAGCCGGCGGCTGACCAGGGCGGCTCCCGCGGTGCCGAGCAGCAGACCGCCCGCGGCGGCGCCGAGGAGGAGCGGCAGCTGGCCCTCGACCACCATGGAGACGTTCTCCACCTCGATGCCGGTGCCGACCAGGCCGACGACGGCGCCTTCGGCGTTCCGTACGGGGACCACGGCGCGGACGGCGTTGCTCGGCTCGCCCGTGAAGGTCTCCGTGAAGGACCGGCCGGAGACGGCGCGGCTGAGGTCGCCGGTGGCCCGCCGGCCGATCAGTTCGGGCCGCGAGTCGGTGTAGCGGATCCCGTCAGTGCTCATCACGGCGACGAAGTCGACGCCCGAGGCCCGGCGGGCGGCCTCGGCCAGCGGCTGGAGCGTGGCGGTCGGATTCCGCGAGGCCAGTGCCGCCGCGAGACCGGGGGAGTGGGCGAAGCCTTCGGCGACCGCGAGCGAGCGGTGGCGCGCGTCGCGCTCGCTGTCGTACCGGGCCTGGACCACCAGGGCCACCGCGGAAGCGGTGATCAGCAGCGCCACGATCACCGCCTGGAGGGCGAAGACCTGACCGGCGACACTGTGCGCCCCCAGGGACAGGCGCCCGAGCAGGCTCGAGCCCCACCCGGTCGCCTGGCGACCATTACGTCCGGTCATGAGCCATTTCTAACACTGTCCGGGCGTTTGGGGGCGGCGGCCGGGGCCCCGTGATCACGGGCGTCCGGCTGCACCCGGCGTTCTCCCGGCCGCCGCACCCGCCTCCCGTACGGCCGAGGCCCGGACCCCCAGGGCGGGGTCCGGGCCTCGGGGGCCGTGCCGGGCGCGTCAGAGAACGTCGGCGGCGATGTTGGCGGCGACCTGCTCCAGCAGGGGACCCGCGTTCGGGATGGACTTCGCCGGATCGGGCTCCAGGTCCGTGAGCGGGTACGCCTTGCGGATGCCGGCGGCCTCCAGGGCCTCCTGGCTCAGCAGCAGCCGGCCGCACACCGCCACCACCGGCTTGCCCGCCGCGCGCGCCGCGGCCGCGACGCCTGCCGGGGCCTTGCCGTGCAGGGTCTGCTCGTCCAGCGAGCCCTCACCCGTGATGACCAGCGTGGCCCGCTCCAGGGCCGGCGCGAAGCCCAGCACCTCCAGCATCAGCTCGATGCCGGGACGGAACGTGGCGCCGAGCAGCAGGGCGCCGTAGCCGATGCCGCCCGCGCCGCCCGCACCCGGGAGCACCGCGCACTCGGCGGCCTTCGCGCCGATCGACTTCTCCAGCACCACCGCGAAGTGCGCCAGCGCCGCGTCGAGCGTCGCCACGTCCTCGGGCGAGGCACCCTTCTGCGGGCCGTAGACCGCCGGGGCGCCCTTCGGGCCGGTCAGCGGGTTGTCCACGTCGCTCGCGAGGACGAATTCCACGTCCGCGAAACGCGGGTCGACGCCGGACAGGTCCGCCGAGGCCAGGTCGGCCAGCGCGCCGCCGCCCGGACCGACCGGTTCGCCGTTCGCATCCAGGAACACCGCGCCCAGCGCGGCCAGCATGCCGGCGCCGCCGTCGGTGGTGGCACTGCCGCCCACACCGAAGACGATCGAGCGCGCGCCCGCGTCCAGCGCGGCCTTCAGCAGCTCGCCCGAGCCGTACGTGGTCGCCGTCAGCGGGGCGAAGGCGCCCGCCGGAAGCAGCTGCAGCCCGGAGGCCTCCGCCATCTCGACCACCGCGGTGCCCTCGCGCAGCGCGAAGGCGGCCGTGACCTGGTCGCCGAGGGGTCCGGTGACCCGTACCTCCCGGCGCTCGAAACCGGCCGCCACGGCGGCCGCGACCGTACCGTCGCCGCCGTCCGCGACGGGGAGGGTCTCGATCTCCACGCCCGGTACGGCCGAGCGGAGTCCGGCCGTCACCCGCTCCGCGACCTGAACGGCCGTGAGCGAGCCCTTGAATTTGTCCGCGGCGATGAGCACGCGCGCGGCCTCAGTTACTGCTCCGTCCGTCACCTTGCTATTCCCTTGCTATCGAACAGTGCAGTCGCGCCGCCATGAGCTTATCCGGAGGATCCTCCTATGCCCACGAGTGGCCTGGGCCACACCCGGCGCGCCATGCCCCTAAATAGGGATATACGCCTGCATAGTGTGGCCGCATGAGCGCGGAATCACTGGAACAGCCACGTCCGGACACCCCGGGAGGGGGATCCGACGGCCCCGTGGACGGCGCGCCCGACCACACCGTCGTCACCGTGGGTGTGATCGCCGTGCTGGCCGTCGTCGCCTGGGCGGCCCTCGGCAAGGACTCCTTCGACACCGCGTCGAGTACCGCGCTGGCCTGGGTCCTGAACAACTTCGCCTGGCTGTTCGTGATCGCCGCCGACACCTTCCTCGTCATGTGCGTCCTGCTCGCGATCAGCCGCTTCGGCCGGATCCGCCTCGGCGCGGACGACTCCGAGCCCGAGTTCACCAACCTCGCGTGGATCGCGATGATGTTCAGCGCCGGCATGGGCATCGGCCTGATGTTCTACGGGGTGGGGGAGCCGCTCACCCACTACCTGGCCCCGCCGCCCGCCTCCGGAGCGGCTCCCGGAACCGGCGCCGCCGCCCTCGCGGCCATGGAGTACTCCTTCTTCCACTGGACCCTCACCCCTTGGGCCATCTACGGCATCGCCGGCCTGGCCCTGGCCTACGCGACCTTCCGCAAGGGCCGCGGCAACCGCCTCAGCTCCGCCTTCGTCCCGCTGCTGGGCCAGGAGCGGGCCGACGGCCCCGCCGGCAAGGCCATCGACCTGCTCGCCGTCTTCGCCACCGTCTTCGGCACCGCCACCAGCCTCGGGCTCGGCGCGCTCCAGGTCTCGAAGGGGCTCAGCCTCACGACCGGCATCGAGGACTCCCTCACCGTCGAGCTGATCATCATCGGCTCGCTGTCGGCGGCCTTCGTCCTCTCCGCCTTCTCCGGCCTGCACAAGGGGGTGAAGTGGCTCAGCACCATCAACATCGTCCTCGCCGCCACCCTGATGCTCTTCGTCTTCGTGCTCGGCCCCACCGTCTACATCCTCGACGTGATCCCTGCCGGCATCGGCGGCTACCTGAGCGAGCTGGTGCCCATGGCCACCCGCACCGGCGCCTTCACCGACTCCGCCTGGCTCGGCGCGTGGACGATCTTCTACTGGGCGTGGTGGCTCTCCTGGGCCCCCTTCGTCGGCACCTTCATCGCCCGCATCTCGCGCGGCCGCACCATCCGCGAGTTCCTCGTCGGCGTGCTGCTCGTGCCCAGCGGGGCCACCGTCGTCTGGTTCTGCGTGATGGGCGGCACCGCCATCCGCCTCGACTCCACCGGAGCCGTCGACTTCGCCGCCAAGATCAAGGACGGTACGGAGGCCTCGCTCTTCGCGATGCTGGACGCGCTGCCGCTGTCCACGGTCACCTCCTGGGTGGCGATGCTCCTGGTCATGACCTATTTCGTCACCAGCGCCGACTCGGCCTCCCTGGTGATGGGCTCGCTCACCAGCCGCGGCTCCCTCCACCCGCCCACCTGGCTCGTCGTCACCTGGGGCGTGCTGATGGCCGCGGTCGCCGCCGTGCTGCTCGTCGCGGGCGGCCTGAAGTCCCTGCAGACGGCCACCATCCTGGTCGCGCTGCCCTTCGTCATCGTCATGCTGCTGCTCTGCTGGGCCCTGGTGAAGGAACTCCGCGAGGACCCCGGCGCCGGACCCGCCCGCCACCACGCCCTGCACGGCATGCGGGACGCCGTCCGGGCCATGGTCGGCGACGCCGTCACCGAGCAGGGGCCCGCCCGCCACCCGCGGCTGCGACGCGTCGCCGAGTCCAAGGGCCGGGACCGCGAGGCCGGGCCCGGCGGCCCCGGCGCGTGATCTCGGTAGGGTGGCGGCGTGACCACCACGGATGACTACGCCACGTACATCGCGAGCCTGCCCCGGGTGCTGGCCGGCGCGGCCGCCCTCTACCGGGACGCCGAGGGCAGGGTCCTGCTCGTCGAGCCCAACTACCGCGAGGGATGGACCCTGCCGGGCGGCACCATCGAGTCGGACGCGGACGAGTCGCCGCGTACGGCCGCCCGCCGCGAGAGCGCCGAGGAGATCGGCCTCGACCTCCCGCTCGGCCGGCTGCTCGCCGTCGACTGGTCCCTCGGCGCCGGCCGCCCGCCGCTGGTCGCGTACGTCTACGACGGCGGCGTACTCGACGCCGGACAGTTCGCCTCGATCAAGCTCCAGGAGGAGGAGCTGATCTCCTGGCGGCTGGTCGACCCCGCCGAACTCACCGCCTACCTCCCCGGATCGCTCGGCCGGCGCACCGAAGAGGCCTGCCGGGTCCTGCTGTCGGGCGAGGGCACCGTGGAACTGGAGAACGGCCGCCGCCCGGGCGTTTCGTAACCCGAGGCCCACTGCGAGCAGGACAGAATCAGCTGATGATCACGATGTACGCCTGGCCCAGCACGGCCGACGGGCCCGACGCCCTTCCCATGGTCCACTTCACGACCGACCAGCAGTCCGCCGGCGAGGTGACCCCGGAGGGAATGCCCGTCTGGATGTTCGACACCGCGATCCGCGAGGGCGGCTGGTCCCGGTTCACCGACTTCGACGGCTGGTCCGTGCCCGCCACCGAATGGCGGGCCCTGTACCGCCGCGAGGACGACCTGCTCGCCGTCAGCGGCCCCGGCTCCTGCGAGGGCTGGTACGAGGGCAACCTGGGAGCCGACGCCGACTGGGTGGCGGCGGCCGCCGCCCAGCAGAGCGTCGTCCTGCTCGCCGCCCCCGTCCAGCACCCCTCGCTCTACAGCTACGCCGTGGAGGCGGGCGCGGCCTTCGCCCTGCTCGTCCCGCTCCTCGTCGTCTGACCCCGGAAGGGGGGCCGGTCAGGCCAGGAGCTTGGCCTTCGCTCGGTCGAACTCCTCCTGGGTGATGTCGCCCTTGTCCTTCAGGGCGGACAGCTTGTGCAGCTCGTCCGCCGAACCGCCGCCGGGGCCCGCCGCCTTCTGGACGTACTCCCGGAAGGCCGTCTCGTTGTCCTGGGCCTGCTTCAGGTCCCGCTCGCCCATGCTCTTCCCGCGGGCGATGAGGTAGACGAACACGCCGAGGAACGGCAGCAGGAGCACGAAGACGAGCCATCCCGCCTTCGCCCAGCCGCTGAGGCTGTGGTCACGGAAAAGGTCCGTGATGATCTTGAAGAGCAGGAAGAACCACATGATCCACAGGAACAGCCACAACATCGTCCAGAAGATGTTGAGAAGTGGGTAGTCGTCCATGCCCGGCTCCGATCTTGTAGCGGTCCCTCCTTCATACGCCCGCCGTGACGACCGCGCACGCGGAGCGGGACCGGCAGGAGGAGAACCGGGGGCCCAGGTTCAGGCGGCGGCCGATCTGGTCGCACGGCTGCGGAATGACCGCGCGGACCCCGCGTCGTCGCGGGTGGGACCGGATCGGCCGGCATCAGCGGCTCGATCCGGGTCAGATCGTGACCGGGCCGTGGGCCGTGGCGAACTCGACCGAGACCAGGCCCGGTTCCTCATCCTCGACCCAGGTGACGTCGATCTGGTCGAGGGGGTGGTCGGCCGGTTCGCCCAGGAATTCGGCGATGGAGGCGGCGTCGCCGGCGATGGAGACCCCGTGAATGGTGGTGGAGGTGCGCGGGTCGGCGCTCGGGCGCTCCTCGACGGGGACCAGCCACTGGAGGAAGTAGGGCAGCTGCGGGTCCTCCAGCAGCTCCAGCAGGCCGATCTGCTTCCACCTCAGGTCGAACCCGTCGGGGCGGACACGGTGGCCCTCGGCCGAGGTGCGGCCGAGGCGGGCCTCGACCGGGGCGATGTCGTCGACGGAGACCACCCAACCGAGCCAGCCGCCGCCCTCGGCGGCGCGGCGCGCGACCGCCCGGCCGAAGGGTGCGCGGTCGGCGGCGGGGTGGTCGAGTGTGGTGACGACCTCCACGTAGGTGCCGCCGCTCAGCGGGAGAATGAAATTGCGGGTGCCGAACCGCGGGTGCACGCCCCCGTCGACGAACCCGGCGCCGAGGGCCGATCCGATCCACTGGACGGTCGAGACGAAGCTGTCGCGGGCCACCGCATAGGACACGTGATCAAGTCGCACGGCGCCATCATCACCCGGCAACCCGTACACATCACGACGCCACGCCCGCGGCCGCCGGGGGGATCGATCACCGTCATCCCGGAGACAGGCTCTAGAGCAGCCGGTCCTGGAGCGGCTCACCGGACTCGAAGGACAGCAGCCGCACCTTCCGGTCGAGCCCGCCGCCGTAGCCCGTCATGCCGCCCGAGGCGCCGATCACCCGGTGGCACGGCACGATGATGCCGACCGGGTTCTTGCCGTTGGCCAGACCCACCGCGCGCGAGGCGTTCGGCTTGCCCAGTCTGGTCGCGAGCTCCCCGTACGACCAGGTCTCGCCGTACGGGATCCGTACGAGCTGCTCCCAGACGCTGCGCTGGAAATCGGTGCCCTCCAGACGGAGCGGCAGGTCGAACTCGGTGAGCTCCCCGGCGAAGTACGCGGCCAGCTGGCGCACGACTTCGGGGAAGGGCTCCTCGGTGGCGGCGACCCGCTCCCCGAAGGACTCCTCGGCCGGCCGGTGACGCTGCTCCGTCATGTAGAGGCCGCTGAGGACGCCGTCCGTGGCGACCAGGGTGAGCGGGCCGTAGGGGCTGTCGACGACGGCGTGCTGCTTGCCGCTGATCACGGTGACTCGCATGGTGTGCTCCTCAGACGGGCAGGTGGTTGATGGGGTGGGCGTCGGTGGCCCACAGGTACTGGACGGCGTACGCGCGCCAGGGCCGCCAGGCGGCCGCGCGGGCGGTCAGCGCGGCGGGGCCGGCCGGCAGCCCGAGCCCCTGCGCCGCCCGCCGCACCCCCAGATCGGACGGCAGGAACGCGTCCGGGTCGCCGAGCGCCCGCATCGCGATGACCTCGGTGGTCCACGGGCCGAAGCCCGGCAGCGCCGCGAGCTGCGCCCGCGCCGCCTCCCAGTCGCTGTCGAAGCCGAGCGGCAGCGAGCCGTCCGCGAGTGCCGCGACCAGGGTGGTCAGCGTCGTACGGCGGCTGCGCGGCAGCGCCAGGGACTCCGGGTCCAGCGCGGCGAGCGCCTGCGGGGAGGGGAAGAGGTGCGTCAGCCCGCCCAGGGGGTCCTCGACGCGCTCCCCGTGCGCGGTCACCAGCCGGGCCGCGTGCGTACGCGCCGCCGCGGTGGAGACCTGCTGGCCCAGGACCGCCCGTACGGCGAACTCCTGCGCGTCGACCGTACGGGGGACCCGGCGCCCGGGGGCCTTGTCCACGAGCGGGGCCAGCAGCGGGTCGGAGCGCAGCTGCTCGTCGACCGCCTCCGGGTCGGCGTCCAGGTCGAGCATCCAGCGGCAGCGGCTGATGGCGATCGTGAGGTCGCGCAGGTCGGTCAGGGCGAGGCGGCAGCCGATGTGGTCGGGCTGCGGGGTCAGGGCGACGATTCCGGTGCCGTGGGGGAGGCGCAGGGTGCGGCGGTAGGCGCCGTCGCGCCACTCCTCGACCCCGGGGACGGCGGTCGCGGCGAGGTGCCCGAAGAGGTTGTCGGGGTTCAGGGGGGCCCGGAACGGCAGCCGCAGGCTGATCGTCCCCGGGATCCGGGGCGGTTCGTTCTTGTTGCGGCCGGCCTTCACGGCCCGCTCCCGCAGGTCGCTCGGAGACAGGGCGAAGACCTCGCGGACGGTGTCGTTGAAGGTGCGGATGGAGGAGAAGCCGGCCGCGAAGGCCACGTCGCCCATGGGCAGCTCGGAGGTCTCGATGAGCAGCCGGGCGGTCTGCGCGCGCTGGGCCCTCGCCAGGGCGAGGGGGCCGGCCCCGAGCTCGGCGTTGAGCTGCCGCTCCACCTGGCGGGTGGAGTAGCCGAGCCTCGTCGCGAGCCCCGGTACTCCCTCCCGGTCGACGACCCCGTCCTGGATGAGCCGCATCGCGCGTGCGACGGCGTCGGCCCGTGCGTTCCACTCCGGCGAGCCGGGGCTGGTATCGGGCCGGCACCGCTTGCAGGCCCGGAACCCGCCCTGCTGACAGGCGGCGGCGCTGGGCAGGAAGGTCATGTTCTCGACCTTCGGCGGCACGGCGGGACAACTGGGCCGGCAGTAGATCCGGGTGGTCAGCACGGCGGTGAAGAACCAGCCGTCGAAGCGGGCGTCCTTCGACTGCACGGCTCTCACGCAACGCTCTGTATCGGTGTGCATGGCTCCAGGATCCGGGGCGCAGTCGCCTGCGGCTGGCGGTTTTCCGACATCAAGGCTACGCCCGGGCCGGGGTCCCGGCGGGGGGCCGGGCGGGGGCGGGTCCGGCGGCGGGGCGGGGGTCGTCCGGGGTAGGCATGATTTATGGCCCCACGGCGACAGCGAAAAGTGCCAGGCGGTCCGGGCCAACAAATCACGTTTTACACCCCGGACAACCCCCGCCCCACCACCGGCCCCGCCCCCGCCCTCAGGTACGACGTCCTGGTCCCGCCCCGCCCTCGGGCGCGTGTACCGGTGCCGGGAACTGCGGGAGGGGGCGGCGGCGGGGCGGGGAGTGTCCGGGGTGTAAAACGTGATTTGTTGGCCCGGACCGCCGAGTCCTGTGTCACTCCGCTCGGGGGCCATAAATCATGCCTACCCCGGACACTCCCCGCCCCGCCGCCGCCCCCGGACCCCAGCGCCGCCGCCGGACCGGGGAAACGGCAGAGGGCCCCGGATGCCATCGCATCCGGGGCCCTCTGTCACAGCTGAGCTCAGCGCAGCGTCGCGGCGCGGGCCTCGCGGCGGTTGTGGCGGAACGTGTTCGCCCGGCGGGTCGTCGCGAACAGCGGAATGGTCGCCGCCATCGCGATCTGCAGGGCGCAGCCGGTCTGGAGCAGCAGCTGACCGCCCGGGGCGTCGAACGCCCAGGCCGCCAGCAGCCCCATCGCGCCGATGATCCAGCACAGCATCGCCACGGCCAGCACGCCCCGCGGCTTCGGGTACTCGACCCGGCTCACCATCAGCCAGGCCACCCCGATGATCGCCAGCAGGGTCGGGATGAACGGCAGCTCCAGCAGCACGATCGAGACGACCGTCAGCGCGCCGAAGGGGCTCGGCATGCCCTGGAACATGCCGTCCTTCATCGTCACGCAGCTGAATCTCGCGAGTCGCAGCACCACGGCGAGCAGCACCACGATCGCGGCCAGCGCCGACATCTTCTGGTGCGCGTCCACGGCGACCATGCCGTAGACGAGCACGAAGTAGGCCGGAGCCAGCCCGAAGCTGATGAGGTCGGACAGGTTGTCCAGCTCGGCACCCATCGGCGAGCTGCGCAGCTTGCGGGCCACGATGCCGTCGAAGAGGTCGAAGACCGCGGCGAGCAGCATCAGTATCACTGCCGTCGCGGCGCTGTTACGGGCCATGCCCGACTCGCCACCGCCGGTGAGGTGCGGGATGAGGATCCCGGTGGTGGTGAAGTACACCGCCATGAATCCGCACGTCGCGTTGCCGAGCGTGAGGGTGTCCGCTATCGACAGCCGCAGCGAGAGCGGCATGTCGTCCTCGGCGGACTCCTCCTCGGCAGGCTCGGGCACCCAGCCGGCGGCCGGAGTCTCAGGGTCAGTCACGGTCAATTCGTGTCACCCCCGCGGTGGTGGCCTGACCGACCTCGACCGCGACCTCGACACCCTCGGGGAGGTAGATGTCGACGCGGGACCCGAAGCGGATCAGACCGATGCGTTCGCCCTGCTCCACCTTGGTGCCGGCCGGCAGGTACGGGACGATGCGACGGGCGACGGCGCCGGCGATCTGCACCATCTCGATGTCGCCGAGCTCGGTGTCGAAGTGCCAGACAACGCGTTCGTTGTTCTCGCTCTCCTTGTTGAACGCCGGGACGAATCCGCCGGGGATGTGCTCCACGGACGTCACCGTGCCCGCGAGGGGCGCGCGGTTGACGTGGACGTTCAGCGGGCTCATGAAGATCGCGACCCGGGTCCGTCCGTCCTTCCACGGCATGATGCTCTGCACCACACCGTCGGCGGGGGAGATGACACGGCCCTGAGCGATCTCACGCTCGGGGTCGCGGAAGAACCACAGCATGCCCGCGGCGAGCGCGGTGGCGGGCACGGCCGCCGCGGCCCAGCGCCCGGACTTGCGCGCCCGGGTGAGGCTGAGCGCCGCGGTGGCGACGGTCGGCAGAAGCCACGGCGATGCTCCGCGCGCGAGGCGTACGCCAAGGAGGCTGTCGCGAGGTGCAGAGGTTTGGCTGTGGGGCATGGATGACCTTCGTAGCGGGTGATTGCCGCGCCGCAAACAGGGGGACGGGACGGCGGCTTTACTGGAATGCTATCGGTTGCACGCAACAACTGGGCAAGCCAGAAGCCGAGTCGATGGCCGTCGGCCAGTCACTGATAGTGATCCTTTCGCGACGAACCCATGGATGATTCGCCGCAAAAGGGACTTTCAGCCCTGGAGTCGGTACTCCTCGAGCAGGCGTCGCCCGATGATCATTTTCTGGATCTCGGCGGTACCTTCACCGATCAGCAGCATCGGAGCTTCCCTGTAGAGACGCTCGATCTCGTACTCCTTCGAGAACCCGTATCCGCCGTGAATGCGGAACGCGTCCTCGACCACCTCCTTGCAGTACTCGGAGGCGAGGTACTTCGCCATCCCCGCTTCGAGGTCGTTTCGTTCCCCGGAGTCCTTTTTGCGTGCTGCATTCACCATCATCGCATGGGCGGCTTCGACCTTGGTAGCCATCTCGGCCAGCTTGAACTGAATGGCCTGGTGTTCGGCGATCGCCTTGCCGAAAGTGTGACGTTGCTGGGCATAAGAGACACCCAGTTCGAATGCACGCTGAGCGACGCCACAGCCACGCGCCGCCACGTTCACGCGGCCGACCTCGACCCCGTCCATCATTTGGTAAAACCCTCGGCCCGTCTGGCCTCCGAGGACCCGATTGGCCGGAATGCGCAGTCCGTCCATGATGAGCTCGGTCGTGTCGACGCCCTTGTAGCCCATCTTGTCGATCTTGCCCGGGATGGTCAGACCGGGACGGACCTCACCGAAGCCCGGCTCCTTCTCGACGAGGAAGGTCGTCATCGACTTGTGGGGCGCCGTGCCCTCGGGGTGGCCTTCGTCACTTCGGACGAGAACGGCCACCAGGGTGGAGCTGCCGCCGTTCGTCAGCCACATCTTCTGGCCGTTCAGGACGTACTCGTCGCCGTCCTTCACCGCCTTCGACGAGATGGCCGACACATCGGAGCCCAGCGCCGGCTCCGACATCGAGAACGCGCCGCGCACCTCGCCCAGCGCCATCCGCGGGAGGAAGTGGTCCTTCTGCTCCTGCGTGCCGTGCTGCTTGAGCATGTACGCCACGATGAAGTGGGTGTTGATGATGCCCGAGACGGACATCCAGCCCCGCGCGATCTCCTCGACGCACAGGGCGTACGTGAGAAGGGACTCACCCAGGCCGCCGTACTCCTCCGGGATCATCAGCCCGAAGAGGCCGAGCTCCTTGAGACCGTCGACGATCTGCTGCGGGTACTCGTCGCGGTGCTCCAGCTCGGTCGCGACCGGGATGATCTCCTTGTCGACGAACTCCCGGACGGTCTTCAGGATCTCCCGCTGGACGTCCGTGAGCCCGGCGGTCTGGGCGAGTCGGGCCATGGCTACTTCTCCTGGGTCTTCAGCTGGGGGCGGCCGGGCTGCTCGCCGCCGCGCTCCTTGATGTACGTCTCGGTCGGGACCATCACCTTGCGCCGGAAGACGCAGACGAGGGTGCCGTCCTGCTTGTAGCCCTTGGTCTCGACGTAGACGATGCCGCGGTCGTTCTTGGACTTCGACGGGGTCTTGTCGAGGACCGTGGTCTCGCCGTAGAGCGTGTCGCCGTGGAAGGTCGGCGCCACGTGCCGCAGGGACTCGATCTCCAGGTTGGCGATGGCCTTCCCGGAGACGTCGGGCACGGACATGCCGAGCAGCAGCGAGTAGATGTAGTTGCCCACGACCACGTTCTTGCCGAAGTCGGTGGTGTTCTCGGCGTAATTGCTGTCCATGTGGAGCGGGTGGTGGTTCATGGTCAGCAGGCAGAAGAGGTGGTCGTCGTACTCCGTGACCGTCTTCCCGGGCCAGTGCTTGTAGACCGCCCCGACCTCGAACTCTTCGTAGGTGCGTCCGAACTGCATGGTGCTCAGGCCTCCGGGATCTCGAACTTGCTGGTGCGCTGCATGCCCGCCGCGCGGCCCTTGCCCGCGATGACCAGGGCCATCTTGCGGCTGGCCTCGTCGATCATCTCGTCGCCGAGCATCGCGGAGCCCTTCTTGCCGCCGGCCTCCGAGGTGCACCAGTCGTACGCGTCGAGGATCAGCTCGGCGTGGTCGTAGTCCTCCTGCGAGGGGGAGAAGACCTCGTTGGCCGCGTCGACCTGGCCGGGGTGCAGGACCCACTTGCCGTCGAAGCCCAGCGCCGCCGCCCGGCCGGCCACCTCGCGGTAGGCGTCCACGTCACGGATCTGGAGGAAGGGGCCGTCGATCGCCTGCAGGTTGTGCATGCGGGCCGCCATCAGGATCCGCATCAGGATGTAGTGGTAGGCGTCCGCGCCGTAGCCGGGCGGCTGCATGCCCACGACCAGCGACTTCATGTTGATGGAGGCCATGAAGTCGGCCGGGCCGAAGATGATGGTCTCCAGCCGGGGCGAGGCGGCGGCGATCTCGTCGACGTTCACCAGGCCCTTGGCGTTCTCGATCTGCGCCTCGATGCCGATCTTGCCGACCTCGAAGCCCATGGTCTTCTCGATCTGCGTCAGCAGCAGGTCCAGGGCCACGACCTGCTGGGCGTCCTGAACCTTCGGCAGCATGATGCAGTCGAGGTTCTGGCCGGCGCCCTCGACCACCGTGATGACGTCGCGGTACGTCCAGTGCGTGGTCCAGTCGTTGACGCGCACGACCCGGGTCTTGCCCGTCCAGTCGCCGTTGTTCAGCGCGTCCACGATCGTGTGGCGGGCGCCTTCCTTGGCGAGCGGCGCGCAGGCGTCCTCCAGGTCCAGGAAGACCTGGTCGGCCGGCAGGCCCTGGGCCTTCTCGAGGAACCGCGGGTTCGAACCGGGCACCGCGAGGCAGGAGCGGCGCGGGCGGAGACGGTTCACCGGGTGGACAGGCGTGGTCATGCGGGGACCTCCGTGCTTGCAAGGTGTGCGGTGTCGTGAAGGGGGTCGAGCTTGTTCGCTTTGCGGATCTCGTCGACGATACGTCCGATGATCTCCGTGATGCCGAAGTCCTTCGGGGTGAAGACGGCGGCGACGCCGGCCGCCTTCAGCGCCACGGCGTCCGCGTTCGGAATGATGCCGCCGACGATGACGGGGATGTCACCCGCCCCCGCCAGCCGGAGCCGCTCCAGGACGTCCGGGACGAGTGCGCTGTGCGAGCCGGACAGGATGGACAGTCCCACGCAGTGCACGTCCTCGGCCAGCGCCGCGGAGGAGATCTCCTCCGGGGTCAGCCTGATGCCCTGGTAGACCACCTCGAAGCCCGCGTCGCGGGCCCGGACGGCGATCTGCTCGGCGCCGTTGGAGTGCCCGTCCAGACCCGGCTTGCCGACCAGCAGGCGCAGTCGGCCCGAGCCGAGCTCGTCGGCCGTACGGGCCACCTTCGCGCGGACCTCGTGCATCGGGGTGCCGGGCTCGGCGGTGACGGCGACGGGGGCCGAGGAGACCCCGGTCGGGGCGCGGAACTCGCCGAACACCTCGCGCAGCGCGCTCGACCATTCGCCCGTGGTGACACCGGCCCGGGCGCACTCCAGGGTGGCCTCCATCAGGTTCTCGGTGCCGGCGGCGGCCTCCTTGAGGCGCTCCAGGGCCTGCCGGGTGGTGGGGAAGACGAACGGATCGCCGTTCCCCTGCCGGTCCGAGGACTCCTGACGCTCGGCCCGCCAGCGGACGATGCGCTCGACGGTGAGCGCCTCCGTTGCCGGGTCGACCGTCATGATGGCGCCGTCCAGGTCGGCCGTGAGCGGGTTCTCCTCGGTCTGCTGGAAGCAGTTGACACCGACGATCTTGTCCTCGCCGGCCTCGATCCGCGCCCGCCGCTCGGCGTGCGAGGAGACCAGCTCGCCCTTCAGGTACCCGGACTCGACGGCGGCCATGGCGCCGCCCATCTCCTGGATCCGGTCGATCTCGGCCAGGCAGTCGGCGACCAGGGAGTCGACTTTGGCCTCGATGACGTGGGATCCGGCGAAGATGTCCTCGTACTCCAGCAGGTCGCTCTCGTGGGCGAGGACCTGCTGGATGCGCAGCGACCACTGCTGGTCCCAGGGCCGGGGCAGGCCCAGCGCCTCGTTCCAGGCGGGCAGCTGCACGGCGCGGGCGCGGGCGTCCTTGGAGAGGGTGACCGCGAGCATCTCCAGCACGATGCGCTGGACGTTGTTCTCCGGCTGCGCCTCGGTCAGACCGAGCGAGTTGACCTGGACGCCGTACCGGAAGCGGCGCTGCTTGGCGTTCTCGATGCCGTAGCGCTCACGGGTGACCTTGTCCCAGATGCGGCCGAAGGCGCGCATCTTGCACATCTCCTCGATGAAGCGGACGCCCGCGTTCACGAAGAAGGAGATGCGGGCGACGACCTCGCCGAAGCGCTCCTCGGGCACCTGGCCCGAGTCGCGCACCGAGTCGAGGACCGCGATCGCCGTGGACATGGCGTACGAGATCTCCTGGACCGGGGTGGCCCCGGCCTCCTGGAGGTGGTACGAGCAGATGTTGATCGGGTTCCACTTGGGGATGTGGTTGACCGTGTACGCGATCATGTCCGTCGTCAGCCGCAGGGACGGCCCCGGCGGGAAGACGTGCGTCCCGCGCGAGAGGTATTCCTTGACGATGTCGTTCTGGGTGGTGCCCTGGAGCTGGGAGACGTCCGCTCCCTGCTCCTCGGCGGCCACCTGGTAGAGCGCCAGCAGCCACATGGCGGTGGCGTTGATCGTCATCGAGGTGTTCATCTGCTCCAGGGGTATGTCCTGGAACAGCCGCCGCATGTCGCCGAGATGGGAGACCGGGACCCCGACCCGGCCCACCTCGCCGCGGGCGAGGATGTGGTCGGGGTCGTAACCGGTCTGGGTCGGCAGGTCGAACGCGACCGACAGGCCGGTCTGGCCCTTGGCGAGGTTGCGGCGGTACAGCTCGTTGGACGCCTCGGCCGTGGAGTGGCCGGCGTACGTCCGCATGAGCCACGGACGGTCCTTCTGGCGCTCTGTCATCTCAGGCGATCCTTATGGCCTTTGAGCCGACTCAGACGTTGCGGAAGCGGTTGATCGCGTCGAGGTGCTTGGCGCGCATCTCGTGGTCACGGACGCCGAGGCCCTCCTCGGGGGCCAGCGCGAGGACGCCGACCTTGCCCTGGTGGAGGTTGCGGTGGACGTCGTAGGCGGCCTGTCCGGTGTCCTCCAGGGAGTAGACCTTCGACAGGGTGGGGTGGATCTTGCCCTTGGCGATCAGGCGGTTGGCCTCCCACGCCTCGCGGTAGTTCGCGAAGTGCGAGCCCACGATCCGCTTGAGCGACATCCACAGGTAGCGGTTGTCGTACTCGTGGTTGTAGCCGGAGGTCGAGGCGCAGGTGACGATCGTGCCGCCCTTGCGGGTGACGTAGACCGAGGCGCCGAAGGTCTCGCGGCCCGGGTGCTCGAAGACGATGTCCACGTCCTCGCCGCCGGTCAGCTCGCGGATGCGCTTGCCGAAGCGCTTCCACTCCTTCGGGTCCTGGGTGTGCTCGTCCTTCCAGAACTTGTAGCCCTCGGCGTTGCGGTCGATGACCGCCTCGGCGCCCATGGCCCGGCAGATGGCGGCCTTCTCGGGGGAGGAGACCACGCAGATCGGGTTGGCGCCGCCGGCGAGGGCGAACTGGGTGGCGTACGAGCCGAGCCCGCCGCTCGCGCCCCAGATCAGGACGTTGTCGCCCTGCTTCATGCCGGCGCCGTTGCGGGAGACCAGCTGGCGGTAGGCGGTGGAGTTGACCAGGCCGGGGGAGGCGGCCTCCTCCCAGCTGAGGTGGTCCGGCTTCGGCATCAGCTGGTTCGACTTGACCAGGGCGATCTCCGCCAGGCCGCCGAAGTTCGTCTCGAAGCCCCAGATGCGCTGCTCGGGGTCGAGCATCGTGTCGTTGTGGCCGTCGGAGGACTCCAGCTCGACGGAGAGGCAGTGCGCGACGACCTCGTCGCCCGGCTTCCAGGCGTTGACGCCGGGGCCGGTGCGCAGCACGACGCCCGCGAGGTCGGAGCCGATGATGTGGTACGGCAGGTCGTGGCGCTTGGTGAGCTCCGACAGGCGCCCGTAGCGCTCCAGGAAGCTGAAGGTGGACACCGGCTCGAAGATCGAGGTCCACACGGAGTTGTAGTTGACCGACGAGGCCATGACGGCCACGAGGGCCTCGCCCGGGCCCAGTTCCGGCACCGGGACGTTGTCCAGGTGAATGGACTTGCGCGGGTCCTTCTCGCGCGTCGTCAGCCCCGCGAACATCTCCGCCTCGTCCTTGTGCACGGTGATCGCACGGTACGAGTCGGGCAGCGGCAGGGCTGCGAAGTCTGCGGCGGTGGCGGACTGCGACTGAATCGCGTCCAGGATGTCCTTCACGGTAGAGCCTCCGGCGTAGCGCTGATGAGGGTGCGCTTGAGGTAATCGGGGTGCGTGGAGCTGTGGTGTGTGCCGTCGGTCCGGCTGGTGCGGTGGTGCGGGGCGACGCCCGTGGTGGGGGCGTGCGGGGCCTGGTGACGCAGGCATCCGGGGCGCGTTCCGTGCGGTGTGGGCACGGGTCGCGGGGACATCCGGACGAGATTCAACGTATGGCACCCCGTGTCACGCGGCAAGGCACCGCGTGCCAAAACTTTCTCTCATTTGCCGATTGACCTGCACCGATGAGCGATGATCGATCAGAGTTACCGGCGAGTAGGGGCAAGCCGGACATACACCGGACACAAAAAAGCGGCCGCCCCCGAAACGGGGGCGGCCGCTGTGACGAGAGTCGCCACGGCTGTCGCTACTTGTTGCGCAGTGCCTCTTCGATGGTCCGCATGACCTCGTCCAGCGGGGCGTCCGTGCGGGCCACCGCGACCAGCACCTCGCCCTCCGTACGGACCGCCGCGGGCGCGGCCGGCGCGGTGCTCAGGGTGCGGCCCGCGCCGATCCCCGACCCGAAGGTCTTCCGGACGATCGAGAAGGCGTGGTCCAGCTGCGCCTCCACGTCCCCCTGGCCGCCCGCCCGCAGCCAGCGCCGCAGTACGTGGTTGTGGGCGGTGACCACCGCCGAGGCGGCCACCTCGGCCAGCAGCGGGTCGTCATTGCCGTCGTGGTGGTCGTGCTCGTCGAAGTGGGCCAGCAGGTAGCGGGTGAACAGCCGCTCGTACCGGGCCACGGAGGCGATCTCCCGCTCACGCAGCGCCGGCACCTCGCGGGTCAGCCGGTAGCGCTCCACCGACACCGCGGGCGAGGCGGCGTACATCTTCATGACTTCCTTGATCCCGCGGCACACCGTGTCGAGCGGGTGCTCGTGCGCCGGCGCCACGTCGAGGACGGCCTCGGCGCGGGTCAGGGTGTCGTCGTGGTCCGGGAAGATCGCCTCTTCCTTGGACCGGAAGTGCCGGAAGAAGGTCCGGCGCGCCACCCCGGCGGTCGCGGCGATCTCGTCGACCGTCGTCGCCTCGTACCCCTTGGTCGCGAACAGCTCCATGGCCGCGGCGGCGAGCTCGCGGCGCATCTTGAGCCGCTGTGCGGCCGCCTTGGTGCCGGCCGGGCTCTCCGGGGTGTCGGAGGCCGTGGCGGCGCGGGGCGAGGTCTTGGCGGGCTGGGACATAGAGCGAAAGTACTTCATTCGCGCGGGGGAGCGCGCCTGCGGGGGGTGGGAGAGGGGTGGATGCGGGGGAGGGCCCGCACTGGGCTCGGGAGGGTCAGTCCGCCGTGAGGGTCCGGCGGACCCGAGCAGCCCTCCCCACGCATCCGGCTCGTGGCCCGACCGGTTACCGGCGGGCGTACTCACGGAATCCGCGGCCGGTCTTCCGGCCCAGGCAGCCCGCCGCCACCAGGTGCTCCAGCAGCGGGGACGGGGCCAGGCCGGGATCGCGGAACTCCTTGTGGAGGACCTTCTCGATGGCCAGCGAGACGTCCAGGCCGACCACGTCGAGGAGCTCGAACGGCCCCATCGGGTAGCCCCCGCCCAGCTTCATCGCTGCGTCGATCTCGTCGATGCCCGCGTAGTGCTGCTCGACCATCTTGATCGCGTTGTTGAGGTACGGGAACAGCAGCGCGTTCACGATGAAGCCCGCCCGGTCCCCGCAGTCCACCGGGTGCTTGCGCACCTTCACGCAGATCTCGCGGACCGTGGCGTGCACGTCGTCGGCGGTCAGGACGGTCCGGACCACCTCGACCAGCTTCATCGCCGGCGCCGGGTTGAAGAAGTGCATGCCGAT
The DNA here is from genome assembly GCF_055563995.1 of Streptomyces sp. NPDC029164. Lineage (NCBI taxonomy): Bacteria > Bacillati > Actinomycetota > Actinomycetes > Kitasatosporales > Streptomycetaceae > Streptomyces > Streptomyces sp. NPDC029164. The sequence goes on from NZ_JBVHWW010000024.1 coordinate 83,338, forward strand.
CACGTCCTGCGGGCGCGAGGTCACGCGGGCCACCGCGATCACCGGCAGCGAGGAGGTGGTGGTGGCCAGCACCGCGCCCGGCTTGCAGACCTTGTCCAGGGTGGCGAACAGCTCCTGCTTGACCGCCAGGTCCTCGGCGACGGCCTCGACGGCCAGGTCCACCTCGGCGAAGGCGTCCAGGGAACCGGCCGGGGTGATCCGGCCCAGCGTCAGGTCCGCCGCCTCCTGCGTCAGCCGGCCCTTGGACACCGCACGGCCCAAGGACTTCCCGATCGCGGCCTTGGCGGCCTCCGCCTTCTCCTGGCTGCGGGCGGCCAGCACCACGTCGTACCCCGCCTGGGCGAAGACCTGGGCGATGCCGCTCGCCATGGTGCCGGAGCCGGCCACGCCGACCGAGCTCACCGGACGGCCGCTGCCGAGCAGGGAGCCGTCCGGCGGGGTCTGGAGGTCGCGCACGACGGTGGAGCTGCCGGCCGCCTCGTACGTGTAGAACCCGCGGCCCGACTTCTGCCCGGTCAGGCCCGCCTCGGCGAGCTGCCCCAGGATCGGGGCCGGGGCGTGCAGCCGGTCGCCGGAGGAGGCGTACATGGCCTCCAGGACGGTCCGGGCGGTGTCCACGCCGATCAGGTCGAGCAGCGCGAGCGGGCCCATGGGCAGACCGCAGCCGAGCCGCATCGCCGCGTCGATGTCCTCGCGGGAGGCGTACTTCGCCTCGTACATGGCGGCGGCCTGGTTGAGGTAGCCGAAGAGCAGGCCGTCGGCGACGAAACCGGGGCGGTCGCCGACCGCCACGGGCTCCTTGCCGAGGTCGCGCGCCAGCTCGGTGACCGCGTCCACGGCCGTCGGGGCGGTGAGGACGCAGGAGACGACCTCGACCAGCTTCATCGCCGGGGCCGGGTTGAAGAAGTGCAGGCCCAGCACGCGCTCGGGGCGCTGGGACTCGGCGGCGAGCCGGGTCACCGAGAGGGCGTTGGTGCCCGTGGCCAGGATGGTGTCGGGGCGCACGATCGCGTCGAGCTCGCGGAACACCTGCTGCTTGACCTCGTACGACTCGGGCACGACCTCGATCACGAGGTCGGCCTCGGCGGCGGCGCCCAGGTCGGTGAAGGTGCGGAAGCGGGCGAGCACGTCGGCCCGCTCCTGCTCGGTGAGGCGCTCCCGGGTGACGGAGCGCGCGGTGGCCGAGGCGAGGGAGGCCGCGGCCCGGCGGGCGGCGCTCTCGCTGACGTCGATGCCGATGACCTCGCGGCCGGCCCGGGCGAGGACCTCGGCGATGCCGGTGCCCATCGTGCCGAGGCCGACGACGGCGATGGTCTGGAGGGTGGGCTGACTGGACTGACGGTCCATCGAGGGACTCCAGTGGAAGAGGGTGACGACTGAGGGGCGCGCGGCGCACAGCGCGCGCTGGTGCCGTACGGAAGGCCGTGCGGAGACCCGTGCGGAAACCGTGCGGGAAGCCGTACGGAATGCCGTGCGGTGAGGAATCCCGAGGGAGAGGGCCCAAGGGGAAGAAGCCCGGCGGGAGGACCCAGAGGGAAGGGAGCCCGGAGGGCGGAACCGGCGGAACCCTGTCCCGGGGTCACGCCGTGCGAAAAACGAACCGACCGACACGAGGCGGCTGCGTCACCAGGCCGCCCTCGTACGTATTGCGTTACGAAGACAGTAACTCGTCGGTAACTGGCGCGCCAGAGCGCGGAGATGTGACCTGTACCGCCCAAATTACCGATCATCGATCATCGATCAACCGGCCCCCGCCGATCTCCCGGAACCCGGCGTGGCGGCCGCCGCCCCGGCCTAGGGTGGCCGGGTGAACGACGTGCTGGAGCGCCTGCGGGCGGAGGCGGGGCAGTCCCCCGAGTACGAGGTCCTGCTCGCGGCCGGCCCGGAAGGCCTGGCGGCTTCCCTGACCACCGCCGGACTGCCCCTGTGGGCCCGCGAACTGGCCGCGTACCGGCTCGGCCTCGCGGGCGACCGCCGGGCCTTCGAGTCCCTCGTCCTGCTGCTCAACCACCGGGACCCGCCCCGCTGCGCGGCCGCCGCCGAGGCGCTGGCCGTCCTGGACGACCCGCGCACCGCCCGCGCGGCCGCCGCTCTCGCCACCAACGGCCTGCGCACGGCCTACGCGCTCCAGCCCGTCCGGCTGCTCACCGCCCTGCGCGCCCCCGAGTCCGTACCGGCCCTGCTGAGCACCCTGTCGCGGCTGCTGTCCCCGAACGACCCGTACTGGCGGGTGGCCCTGGCCTGCGTGGAGGGGCTCGGCGCCCTCGCCGACCCCCGCGCACGCGAAATCCTCACCCGCGCCCAGTCCCACCCCCGCCTCGCCGTGGCGGCGACGGCCGCACTGCGCGCGCTCGCCTGATCAGCCCCGGAAGCCGAGCAGGCCGTGCAGGGCCGCGCCGCCCGCCGAGGGCGGGACCGCGCGCGTCGCCGCGGCCGGCTTCGGGGCCGCCTGGGCGGCGCAGGTGGCGTCCGCGGCCTGCCCCGTCCTCAGGTACGCCGACACCTTGTCGTCGAGGCACTTGTTGCCGCTGAGCGCGATTCCGTGGTTGCCGCCGCCCTCCTCGACGACCAGGGCCGAGCCCTTCAGCTTGTCCCGCATGCTGAGCGCACCCGCGAACGGGGTCGCCGCGTCCTCCGTCGCCTGGAGGAGGAGGGCCGGCGGCAGGTCCGCGTTGGTCACGTCCGGGGCCTGCAGCGGCTCCGTCGGCCAGAACGCGCACGGGGCGTTGTACCAGGCGTTGTTCCAGGTCATGAACGGCGCCTTGGCGTGCGTGCGCCACATGTCCGCGCGCCACTGGTTCCAGTCCCGCGGCCAGGCCGAGTCCCGGCACTGCACCGCCGTGTAGACGCTGTAGCCGTTGCCCGCCGAGGGCTCCACCGCACCGAACCGCTCGTACGCCGCCACCAGCGGCTTCGGGTCCTGCTTCACCGCGTACGCCGCGAAGGCCTCGGCCAGGTTCGGCCAGTAGCCGTTGAAGTAGCCGCCCGGCATGAAGGTGTCCTCCAGCTCGGCCGCGCCCACCTTGCCGCCCGCCGGGGTCTCCCGCAGCGCCCCGCGCATCGCGTACCAGCGCTCCTCGACCGCCGCCGGGTCGCTGCCGAGCCCGTAGACGGAGTCGTGCGCGGCCACCCAGGCCAGGAACGCCTTGTGCCGGGTGTCGAAGGCCTGGTCCTGGGCCAGGTTGTCCTCGTACCAGACCCCGCCCGGGTCTACCACGGAGTCCAGGACGAGCCGGTGCACCCGGCCCGGGTGGAGCTTGGCGTACACCGCGCCCAGGTAGGTTCCGTACGAGTAGCCGAAGTAGCTGATCCGCTCCGCGCCGAGGGCGGCGCGCAGCGCCTCGATGTCCTGCGCCGCCGCGACGGTGCCGATGTGCGGCAGCACGTCCGCGTGCTTGGCCTGGCAGGACTCGGCGAAGGCCCGAACCCGGTCCAGGTTGGCCCGCTCGGTCGCCTCGTCGACGGGTACGGAGTCCGGCCGGACGGGGGCGAAGTGGCCGGCCGCGCAGTCGAGGGCGGGCTCGCTCTTGCCGACGCCCCGCGGGTCGAAGCCGATCACGTCGTACTGCGCGGCCACGTCCTTGGGGAGGGCGGAGGCGATGAATCCGGCCAGGCTGCGGCCGCTGCCGCCCGGCCCGCCCGGGTTGACCAGCAACGGGCCCTGGGAAGTGGCGGCGGTGTGCGGGACCCGGGTCAGCGCGAGGGAGATCTGGCGTCCGGCGGGCCGGGAGTGGTCGAGGGGGACCTTGAGGGAGGCGCACTGCAAGGTGGGGTGGCGCGGGGTCGCACAGCCGGTCCACCGCAGCGCGGCGGCCCGCTCCGCCGCGGGGGCCGCGGCGACCGGGCCCGCGAGGGCGGTGGCGACGGTGGCGATCGACAGCAGGACAGCGGCGCGCTTCTTCAAGGGGTGCAGCATGGGGCCTCCCAGCCGAGGGTTCTGGGCGGAATCGTCCCGGAAACCGCGCCTGGAAGGCGGGATTTGGCTGCTTATTGGCCCGATGTGATGAGCCTTCAGGGGCCGACCGAGGTCACAGCAGCGTGAGCTGGGTGACCCCGGCGGGCGTCTCCTCGGCCGGGCGCTCGGGCGTGACGACCCGGCGGGCCTCGCCGCGCCGGGACGGGCCGATGCCGAATTCGGCCGCGAGTTCGTGGACTTGGCGGGTGATCTGGCGCTGGTACCAGGTGGGGGCGTACGAGCCGCCCGCGTACATCCGCTCGTACCGCTCCACGAGGTGCGGGTGGTGCTCGCCGAGCCAGGCCGTGAACCACTCGCGGGCGCCGGGGCGCAGATGGAGTACCAGGGGTGTCACGGAGGTCGCCCCGGACTCGGCGATGGCGCGGACGGTCGCCCGCAGCTGCTCCGGGCGGTCCCCGAGGAAGGGGATCACCGGGGCCATCAGCACCCCGCACTCGATGCCGGCGTCCGTGAGGGTCCGTACGGCGCCCAGCCGGGCGGCGGGGGAGGGCGTGCCGGGCTCGACGGTCCGCCACAGCGGGGTGTCGGTGAAGCCGACGGAGACGGAGATCCCGACCTCGGTCAGCTCGGCGGCCTGCCGGAGGAGCGGGAGGTCGCGCAGGATCAGGGTGCCCTTGGTGAGGATGGAGAAGGGGTTGGCGTGGTCGCGCAGGGCCTCGATGATGCCGGGCATCAGCCGGTAGCGGCCCTCGGCGCGCTGGTAGCAGTCGACGTTGGTGCCCATGGCGATGTGCGCGCCGCTCCAGCGGGGCGAGCCGAGCTCGCGGCGCAGCAGCTCGGGGGCGTTGGTCTTGACGACGATCTGCGAGTCGAAGCCGAGTCCGGTGTCGAGGTCGAGGTAGCTGTGCGTCTTGCGGGCGAAGCAGTACACACAGGCGTGGCTGCAGCCGCGGTACGGGTTGACGGTCCATTCGAACGGCATGCGCGAGGCGCCGGGCACCCGGTTGACGATCGAGCGGGCCCGCACTTCGTGGAAGGTGATCCCGCGGAATTCGGGGGTGTCGAAGGTGCGCGTCACGACGGCGTCGGCCCCGAAGAGCGCGGCGGGCCCCGTGGCGCCCTCGGTCAGGTTGTCCCAGCGCATGAGCGCCTCCCTCGGTAGCTCTGCCCCGAGAATAGAACAAACGTTCCCATGATCGTGCGGCTCGGGATATCCGCCGCTGCCGGGAGCCGACACGGACACGTACACCGAGCGGTGGCTGGGCGAGCGGTCCCGGGAGGAGTTCGTCGCGCGCGAGGCCTCGCGCGCCACCGGGCCGGGCAGCCTCCTCACCCTCGACGGCTGGTGGTGGGAGGAGGGGAACCGGCCCGTGCACGGCGCCTGCGGCGACCCCGCGACCTGCCCGCACACCCCGCCGCCGGCCCCCGGGCCGCGGGGCACCACGGCCCACCTCGCCGGGCTGCCGGACGACACGCTCCTCGTGTCCGTCCGCTGTCACGTCCGATGCGGATTTGGGCCACCGCCCCCGAGGTGGTTGGCTTCGCCGTGACGAGCGGACACAACTGCTGGAGGAACAGGCATGGCGCAGGTCGAGGCCACCACGGAGCGCATCATCGGAGCCGACGCGGAGACGGTCTTCGACACGCTGGCCGACTACAGCGGGACCCGGCAGAAGCTGCTGCCCGAGCACTTCAGCGAGTACGAGGTGCGCGAGGGCGGCGACGGCGAGGGCACCCTCGTCCGCTGGAAGCTCCAGGCCACCAGCAAGCGCGTGCGCGACTGCCTGCTGGAGGTCACCGAGCCCACCGACGGACAGCTCGTGGAGAAGGACCGCAACTCCTCCATGGTCACCACCTGGGTGGTCACCCCGGCCGGCGAGGGCAAGTCCAGGGCCGTCGTCACCACCGTGTGGAACGGCGCCGGCGGCATCGGCGGCTTCTTCGAGCGCACCTTCGCGCCCAAGGGCCTCGCCCGCATCTACGACACCCTGCTGGCCAACCTCGCCTCCGAAGTCGAGGCCTGAGCCCGTCCGTTGCCGGTGGGGCCCGGTGCACGGCCTCACCGGATCGGGTGAACTGATCGGACCCGCGGGGGCCGGGCGTGGCCCCGGGCCGGGGAGGGGCGCGGCGGTTAGTGTGGGGCCCTGCGCATCCGACCGCACGGGGGCCCGATGAAGATCCTCATCTCCGCCGACATGGAAGGCGCCACCGGGGTCACCTGGCCCGCCGACGTGCTGCCCGGCACCCCGCAGTGGGAACGCTGCCGGTCCATGTTCACCTCCGACGTGAACGCCGCCGTGCTCGGCTTCTACGACGGCGGTGCCGGCCAGGTCGTCATCAACGAGGCGCACGGGAGCATGCGCAATCTGCTGCTGGAGCGGCTCGACGCCCGCGCGGAGATGCTCACCGGCCGCCACAAGACCCTCTCCATGGTCGAGGGCGTCCAGCACGGCGACGTCGACGGCATCGCCTTCGTCGGCTACCACACCGGCGCCGGCACCGAGGGCGTCCTCGCCCACACCTACCTGGCCAACTCCATCACCGGGGTCTGGGTCAACGAGGTCCGCGCCAGCGAGGGACTGCTCAACGCGCACGTCGTCGCCGAGTACGGCGTCCCCGTCGTCCTCGTCACCGGCGACGACCTGACCTGCGTCGACGCCGCCGGCTACGCCCCCGGCGCGGTGACCGTCGCGGTCAAGGACCACGTCTCGCGCTACGCCGCCGTCTGCCGGACCCCCGCCCGCACCGCCGCCGACATCCGGGCCGCGGCCAAGGAGGCCACCGCCCTCGCCGTACGGTACGAGCCGGTCCGCGGCGGCCCGTTCACCGTGGAGCTGGAGTTCGACGCCGAGCACCTGGCCATGACCGCGACGGTGGTCCCGGGCGTGGAGCAGTGCGGGGAGCGCAGGGTCGCGTACACCAGCGAGACGATGTACGAGGGGATCCGGGCCTTCAAGGCGGTCACGACGGTCGTCTCGGCGGCCGTGGAGGAGCAGTATGGCTGACATGCACGCAATCAACGACGGGGCACTCGCGGAGGCCGTCGGCGCCGTGGACGAAGCGGCCCTCGACGAGGCCGTCGAGTTCACCTCGGACCTCATCCGGATCGACACCACCAACCGGGGCGGTGGCGACTGCCGCGAGCGGCCCGCCGCCGAATACGTCGCCGAACGGCTCGCGGCGGCCGGCCTGGAGCCGGTCCTGCTGGAGCGCACCCCCGGCCGCACCAACGTCGTCGCCCGGATCGAGGGCACCGATCCCACCGCCGAGGCCCTCCTCGTCCACGGCCACCTCGACGTCGTCCCCGCCGAGGCCGCCGACTGGAGCGTGGACCCCTTCTCCGGCGAGGTCCGCGACGGCGTGGTGTGGGGTCGCGGCGCCGTCGACATGAAGAACATGGACGCGATGGTGCTGGCCGTCGTACGGGCCTGGGCGCGCGCCGGAGTGCGGCCGCGCCGGGACATCGTGATCGCCTACACCGCCGACGAGGAGGACAGCGCGGTCGACGGGTCGGGCTTCCTCGCCGACCGGCACCCGCACCTCTTCGAGGGCTGCACCGAGGGCATCAGCGAGTCCGGAGCCTTCACCGTGCACACCGGCCCCGGCCGCCCGGCCCTCTATCCCATCGCCGCCGGCGAACGGGGCACGGCCTGGCTGAAGCTGACCGCGCGCGGCACCGCGGGACACGGCTCCAAGCCCAACAAGGCCAACGCCGTCAGCCGGCTCGCCGCCGCCGTGGCGCGGATCGGCGCGTACGAGTGGCCGGTCCGGCTCACCGACACCGTCACCGCGTGCATCACCGAACTCGCGGCCCTGCAGGACCTGTCGGTGGACCCGCGCCGGCCCGGCTTCGACCTCGACACGGTCCTCGGCAAGCTCGGCCCGGCCGCCGCCCTCGTCGAGGCGACCGTGCGCAACAGCGCCAACCCGACGATGCTGAGCGCCGGTTACAAGCTCAACGTGGTCCCCGAGCACGCCACCGCCTACGTCGACGGGCGGATGCTGCCGGGCGGCGAGGCAGAGTTCACCGCCACCCTGAACGAGCTGACCGGCCCCGACGTGCACTGGGAGTTCCACCACCGCGAGGTGCCGCTCCAGGCCCCGGTGGACGGACGGACGTTCGCGATCCTGCGCGAGTCGGTCGAGCGGTTCGACCCGGACGGGCACGTGGTGCCCTTCTGCATGGCGGGCGGCACCGACGCCAAGCAGTTCTCCCGCCTCGGCATCACCGGCTACGGCTTCTCCCCGCTGAAGCTGCCGCCCGGCTTCGACTACTGGGCCCTCTTCCACGGCGTGGACGAGCGGGTCCCCGTCGAAGCCCTGCACTTCGGTGTCCGCGTCCTCGACCACGCGCTGCGGTCCCTGTGAGCGGGGCCCGGTGATGGCGGCGCCGACCCGGCCCTACGGAAGCTGGCCCTCGCCCATCGACGCCGCGCCGGCCGCCGCGCTCGACGGGCGCCCCGAGTACGTCGGCACGGTCGGCCCCGAGGTGTGGTGGACCGAGCCCCGGCCGCGCGAGGCCGGCCGGCGCACCCTCGTCCGCCGCCGACTCGCCGACGGGGGCGCCGAGTTCACCGAACTGCCCGCCCCGTGGAACGTGCGCAGCCGGGTCACCGAGTACGGCGGGCAGCCCTGGGCCGGAGTCGAACGGCCCGCCTGCGGGCCCCTGTTGGTCTTCGTCCACTTCGCCGACCAGCGGCTGTACGCCTACGAGCCGGACGCCCCCGGCACCCCGGCGCCGCGCCCCCTCACCCCCCTGTCCGGGACCGGCGGCGGACTGCGCTGGGCCGACCCGGTGCTGCGCGGCGGTGAGGTCTGGTGCGTGCTGGAGGAGTTCACCGGGCCCGCCCCGACCGACGTGCGCCGAGTGCTGGCCGCCGTACCGCTCGACGGATCGGCGGCGGAAGACCGCGCGGCCGTAAGGGAGTTGACGGACAACAGGCATCGTTTCACCACCGGGCCCCGGCTCTCCCCGGACGGCCGGCACGCGGCCTGGCTGGTGTGGGACCACCCCCGGATGCCCTGGGACGGCACCGAGCTGAAGCTGGCCGGGATCACCGCGGACGCGACGCTGACCGGGGTCCGGACCGTGCTCGGCGGCCCCGAGGAGTCCGTGGCCCAGGTGGACTGGACGGCCGGCGGAACCCTCCTCGCCGTGAGCGACCGCGGCGGCTGGTGGAACCCGTACCGGGTGGACCCGGAGACGGGCGGAGCCGTCAACCTCTGCCCCAGGGAAGAGGAGTTCGGCGGCCCGCTGTGGAAACCCGGGCTGCGCTGGATCGCGCCGCTGCCCGACGGCGCCACCCGGGCCGCGGGCGCCGGCGGAGGGCTCCTCGCCGTCCTGCACGGCCAGGGCTCCCCGGTGCTCGGCATCCTCGACGCCGAGAGCGGCGACCTGGTCGACGCGGCCGGGCCGTGGACGGCCTGGCAGCCGACGCTCGCCGTGCACGGCACCCGGGTCTACGGGGTCGCCGCCAGCCCGCGCAGCGCGTACGAGGTCGTCGAGCTGGACACCGCGACCGGGCACGCCCGGGTGATCGGCGCGCACGGCGTGGACCCGGTCGACCCGGCCTACTACCCGGAACCGCAGAGCCGCACCTTCCTCGGCCCCGACGACCGCCAGATCCACGCGCACGTCTACCCGCCGCACCACCCGGCCTGCCGGGCCGCGGCCGACGAACTGCCCCCGTACGTGGTGTGGGCGCACGGCGGTCCCACCGACCACGTGCCGCCCGTACTCGACCTGCACATCGCGTACTTCACCTCGCGCGGCATCGGCGTGGTCGAGGTCAACTACGGCGGGTCCACCGGCTACGGCCGCGCCTACCGGGAGCGGCTGCGCGGACAGTGGGGCGTCGTCGACGTGGAGGACTGCGCGGCGGTGGCCCGGGCGCTGGCCGCCGAGGGCACCGCCGACCCCGACCGGCTCGCCATCCGCGGCGGCAGCGCCGGCGGCTGGACGGCGGCGGCCTCGCTGGCCGCCACCGATCTCTACGCCTGCGCCGCGATCATCTACCCGGTGCTGGACCTGCTGGGCTTCGCGGAGGAGACCCACGACCTGGAGTCGCGCTACGTCGAGAGCCTGGCAGGGCCACCGCCGACCCTCGCCGTGCTCTGCCGCGAGCGCTCCCCGGTGGCCCGCGCCGACCGGATCACGGCGCCGTTCGTGCTGCTCCAGGGCCTGGACGACGCGGTGTGCCCGCCGGCCCAGGCAGAGCGCTTCCTGGCGGCCCTGCGGGGCCGGCCGGTGCCGCACGCATACGTGGCGTTCGCGGGCGAGGGCCACGGCTTCCGCCGGGCGGACACCATGATCCGGGCGCTGGAGGCCGAACTGTCCCTGTACGCCCAGGTCTTCGGCATCGACAGGACCGACGTCCCCCGGCTGACGCTGGAGCCCTAGGGCCTGTCGTCACACTCCCGTCGTCGCCCGGAGGGCGGCCCCGCGGGGCAGACGGGCGTGTGACGACAGGCCCCGGGCCGTCGCCGCGGTGCGCACGCTCCACCAGACGGAGCCGGGCAGCGGGGCGCCCGGGGCGATGCCCGCGACGGCCACGGGGGCGCCGTCCTACGCGGTCCCGCGCAGCGGGTGGCGGGTCCGCTCGTTCGTGCGCAGCCAGACCCTCAGGGGGCCGATGGCCGTGAAACCGTTGCGGACCGCGATGTCCAGGTCCGCCCCGCCCTCGTAGCCGACGACGTCCAGGTCCGGCCGGCGGGCGGCGACCGCGCCGAGGACGCCCGCCCAGGCCGCGTCCGCCGAAGTCCCGTCACCGGCGAACAGGTTCGAGACGCCCACCACACCGCCTCCGGTGCTCGCGACCGCCCCGGCGACGATCCGGCCCCCGGCGTCCCCCGGGGCACGGCCCGCCAGGAAGACGACGCCCTCGCGCAGCAGGGCGGGACGGAACAGCCCGGCGCTCTCCTCGCCGCCCCAGGCGGTCTCCCAGGCCGCCAGCTCCTCGGCACCGGTCACCTCGGACCACTCCAGCCCGGACGGGGCCGCCTCCGGGACCGGAGCCCCGGCCGGGCGGTGGATCCACTGCGCCTCGAACAGCACCTCGAAGCCGTCTCCGGTCAGGTCCAGGCGGGCGAAGCTGTCCTTCACCGAGCAGCCGGGGGAGGCCGTGTCGATCCACTGGAGGACGGACGGCGCCGAGACCTCCGGGTCCAGGGTCACCGCATCGGGGTACAGCGGCGGGGTCCGGCTCGTGCTGAGCCACACGTGCGCGTCGTCGAACCGCGGCGCCAGGCCGTGCGCCGCGCACACCGCGTCACACCACAGGGCGTTGTTCAGCGCGGCCCGGCGCAGCGTCGTGCCGGTGCCGGTGCCGGTGCCGGTGCCCGTGCCGGTGCCCGTGCCCGTGTTCGTCTCGTCCTTGATCACGCCGGTGATGGTGTCACAGGCCTAGCCTGGGGCGATGACCTTTTCGACCTACCTCGGGGAGGGCGAGCGCGTGGGCCTGCGCCCCTTCCGGCTCGCCGACGGGCCCGAGTTCACCGCACGCGTCCACGAGAGCCGCGAGCTCCACCATCCGTGGCTGGCGCCGCCCGCCACCATCGAGGAGTACGAGCCGTACGCGGCCCGGCTGACCGAAGGCGAGGGCCGCGCCGGCTTCCTCGTCTGCGAGCGGGAGACCGGAGCCATCGCCGGCTTCGTCAACGTCAACAACATCGTGCGCGGAGCCTTCCAGTGCGGGGCCCTCGGCTACGGGGCCTTCGCGCACGCCGCCGGGCGGGGCCTCTTCCGCGAAGCCCTCGGGCTGGTCCTCGCCCACGCCTTCGCCCCCGAAGCCGGCAACGGCCTCGGGCTGCACCGCCTGGAGGCTAACGTCCAGCCCGGCAACACCGCCTCCCTCGCCCTCGTGCGGGGAGCGGGCTTCCGCCGCGAAGGACTCTCCCCCGGCTTCCTGTACGTCGACGGAGCCTGGCGCGACCACGAGCGCTGGGCGATCACCACAGAAATGCGGGTCCCCGAGGGGGCCCATCGCACAGGATGAGGGCATGCGAACCCTGGTGCTCCTCGACGCCCCGTCCAACCTCGGCCTGCGCCCGCCCGCGCCCGGCGCCGTGCCCGGCGTCTACAAGCTCGCCGGGGCCCTGCGCGAACAGGGCCTCCTCGCCCGGCTCGGCGCGCGCGAGGGCGGGGTGGTCGTCCCGCCGCGCTACGACCGCGGCGACTGGCAGGAGGGTGACGGCGTGTTCCACGCCGAGGCCCTCGCCGCCTACACCGTCACGCTCGCCGACCGGATCGAACGCCACCTGCGGGCCGGGGAGTTCCCCGTCGTCCTCGGCGGCGACTGCTCGATCCAGCTCGGCGCCGCCCTCGCCATGCGCCGGATCGGACGGTACGGACTGGCCGCGATCGACGGCTCCGCGGACTTCCGCCACCCCGGCAACGAGGCCGTGAACGGGCCCGTCGGCGCGGCCGGCGGCGAGGAGCTCGCCCTCTCCACCGGCCGCGGCCAGGCCGATCTCGCCGACCTGGAAGGACGGTCCCCCTACCTGCGGGACGAGGACGTACGGCTCTTCGGCCTGCGGGACGCGGACCCGGACCTCGCGGAACTGCACGCGGCCGGGATCTCCGTGGCCACGGTGGGGGAGATCCGCGAGCGCGGGGCCGGACCGGTGGCGCGGGCGGCACTGGAGGGGCTGCACCCGCCGGAGACCGCCGGATTCTGGGTGCACCTGGACGCCGACGTACTGGACCCGGCCGTCATGCCGGCCGTGGACAGCCCCGACCCGGGCGGGCTCATCCCCGACGAACTCGCCGAGCTGCTCGGCGTACTGGCGCGCTCACCGCGCTGTGTCGGGATGAACGTCACCATCTACGACCCGGATCTGGACCCGGACGGGCGTGCGGGCGCGCTGCTGGCCGATCTGGTCGCGGGAGCCTTCCGGTAGGACCACAGGAGGGCCTTTGCGTCATCCTGACCGGTGGTGATCCGCGGAACCCCTGTGCACCGGCCGCCATGGCGTGTTCCATTTCCCCATGGCCACCACCGTCCGCCGCGCCGTACTGACCCTTCCCGCAGCCCCGCTGGGCGCCGAGAACCCCCTGCCCGCCCTGCGCGCGCCCGACGGCGTGCACGCGCTGGACGACCGCTCGCGCGAGGGGCTGCCGCGCGAGATGGCACGGCAGACCGGGTACGAGCCACTGCGCTCCCTGCTGCCCGTCCGGATCCGGGACGGGTACCGGCGGGAGCGGCCGGAGCGGGAGTTCGAGACGATCGTCATCGAGAACGACCACCTGCGGGTCACCGTGCTGCCCGAGCTGGGCGGGCGCGTCCACTCGCTCCTGCATCTGCCGACGGGCCGCGAACTGCTCTACCGCAACCCGGTGTTCCAGCCCGCGAACTTCGCGCTGAACGGGGCCTGGTTCTCCGGCGGCATCGAGTGGAACATCGGCGCGACCGGCCACACCGCCCTCGCCTGCGCCCCGCTGCACGCCGCGCTCGTCCCGGCCCCGGACGGGGGCGTGATGGTCCGGCTGTGGGAGTGGGAGCGCCTGCGCGACCTGCCCTTCCAGGTGGACCTGTGGCTGCCCGCGGAGTCGGAGTTCCTCTACGTCGGGGTCCGCGTGCGCAACCCGCACGAACGCCCGGCGCCCGTGTACTGGTGGTCCAACATCGCCGTCCCCGAGGACGCGGGCAGCCGTGTGCTCGCCCCCGCCGACGAGGCCTGGCACTTCGGGTACGAGCGCGCGCTGCGCCGCATCCCCGTACCGGAGTGGGACGGCGCCGACCGCACCTACCCGCTGCGCAGCGAGTACCCGGCCGACTTCTTCTACGAGGTCGAGCCCGGGGCCAGACCCTGGATCGCCTCGCTGGACGCGGCCGGGCAGGGGCTCGTGCAGACCTCCACCGGGCGGCTGCGCGGGCGCAAGCTGTTCGTGTGGGGCGCGGGCGGCGGTGGCCGGCGCTGGCAGGAATGGCTCACCGAGCCGGGCACGGGCGGCTACGCGGAGATCCAGGCGGGGCTGGCCCGCACCCAGCTGGAGCACGTACGGCTGGAGGGCGGCGGGGACTTCAGCTGGCTGGAGGCTTACGGGCCGCTGGCCGCGGAACCCGCCGCGGTGCACGGGGCGGACTGGGCGGCGGCGCGCGGCGCGGCCGAGCACGCGCTGGCGCGGGCGCTGCCGGCGGAGCGGGTGGAGACGGCGTACAAGGCCTGGCGCGAGTGCGCCGACACCGAACCGGGGGAGCGGCTCGCGGCGGGCTCCGGCTGGGGCGCGCTGGAGGTGATGTGCGGGGGCTTCACACTGCCGGGCACCCCCTTCGCGGAGTCCACCCTCGGCGAGGAGCAGGCCCCCTGGCTGGAGCTGTGGCGCACGGGCGTCCTGCCCACCCCGCGGCGGGTGGTTCCGCCGGGCCCGAGCCTGGTCGCCGCGCACTGGCGGGACATGCTGGAGACGGCCCCGGCGGATCCGCTGACCGAGTACCACCTCGGCGTGGCCCAGTGGCACGCCGGGGACGTGGCGCAGGCCGTACGGAGCTGGGAGCGCGGGCTGGCGCTGGCGCCGTCGCGGTGGCCGCTGCTGAGGTGCCTGGCGGTGGCGGACGCGCTGGCGGGGGATCCGGCGCGGGCCGCCGACGGGTACGCGGCGGCCTTCGAGGACCTGGCGGGGGAGAGCCGTGGCGGCGAGCCGTGGGCTCCGGCGGAGGCCGCGCTGGGCCGCGAGGCGATGGCGGCCCTGCTGGCAGCCGGCCGTCTCCCGGAGGCCCGCCGCGTCTGGGACCGGCTCCGGCCGGCCCTGCGGGAACAGGGCCGCTTCCGGCTGCTCGCCGCGCGGCTGCTGGCGGCGGAGGGCCATGTCGCCGCGGCGCGCCGGGTCTTCGAGGACGGCTTCGAGATCGCGGACCTCCGCGAGGGCGAGGAGACCCTCGGCGAAGTCTGGTCCCTGCTCACGGACCGCCCGATGCCACCCCGCGACGACTTCCGGATGCGGCCCACTCTGTAAGCGTCTGGCCGCGCCGCCGCGGCTGGGCTCCGCCCCAGACCCCGCTCCTCAAACGCCGGAGGGGCTGGAATTGGCTGAGGCCGGCAATCCAGCCCCTCCGGCGTTTGGCGCGGCCGGGCTGCGAAGCTCAGGCGCGGCAGAGGATCTCCCCGTTCAGGACCGAGAACCAGGCATCGGGCTCCGCACCCCACGTGTGCCAGGCCTCAGCGGCGGCGGCCAGGTCGGACGCCGACGCATGACCCCCGCCGGTGGCCCTGGCCGCGTACGCGGAGGCCGTCGTACGGTCCGCCCACAGCGACGACCACCACGCGGCCTCCTCCGGGGTGGCGAAGCACCAGGCCGTCGCCGAGGAGGTCACCTCCGTGAAGCCGGCCTCCCGGGCCCAGGCCCGCAGCCGGCGCCCCGCGTCCGGCTCGCCCCCGTTGGCGCGGGCGACGCGCCGGTACAGGTCCAGCCACTCGTCCAGGCCCGGCGTCGCCGGGTACCAGGTCATCGCCGCGTAGTCGGCGTCGCGCGCGGCCACGATCCCGCCCGGCCGGCACACCCGCCGCATCTCGCGCAGCGCCTGCACCGGGTCGCCCACGTGCTGGAGCACCTGGTGGGCGTGGACCACGTCGAAGGAGTCGTCGGGGAAGTCCAGCGCGTGGACGTCCGCCGTGCCGAACTCGATGCCGCTCACCCCGCGCTCCGCCGCGTGCTCCCGGGCCTGCTCGACCACCTCCCGCGCCGCGTCGACCGCGGTGACCCGGCCGCCCGGCGCGACCAGCTCCGCCAGGTCCGCGGTGATCGTGCCGGGGCCGCAGCCGACGTCCAGTACGGACATCCCCGGGCGCAGTTCGCCGATCAGGTACGCGGCGGAGTTCTCGGCGGTGCGCCACCGGTGCGAGCGCAGGACCGACTCGTGGTGGCCGTGCGTGTAGACGGCGGTTTCCTTGGCGGTGTTCATGACGGGCCCTCCTCGTCGAAAGCGTTGCGACCACGGTAGACGATCAGTTCGTCATCTGAGATGGGAGTTTTGACATGTGGACACCGGCCTTGTGTGCCAAGGGGGTTGGGTGAGGCGGCTGCCGGTCGGTGGCAGGGCGATGCGGGGGCGAGGAGAGTGGCCCCAGGGGGACGTTCCCCTGGCAGAGGACGGTGAGAGCCATGCCGGAGACGCTGCTCGAACAGCACGCCGAGGCGCTGCGGCTCTTCGGCGAACGGGTGCGCGCCGTCAGGGACGACCAGTGGGACGCGCCGACCCCGTGCACGGAATGGAACGTGCGGGAGCTGGTCAACCACGTCACCGGCGAGCAGCTCTGGATCCCCCCGCTGGTCACCGAGGGCCGCACCGCCGAGGAGCTCGGCGACGTGTTCTCCGGCGACGTGCTGGGCGAGGACCCGGTGGCCGCCTGGGACAAGGCCGCGGCCGCCGCGCACGCCGCCTTCGCCGTGTCCGGCGCGCTGGACCGGACCGTGCGGCTCTCGTACGGGCCCGCGCTCGGGTCGGCGTACTGCTCGGAGCTGACCGCCGACTGCGTCGTGCACACCTGGGACCTCTCGCGGGCCATCGGCGCCGACGACAGGCTGCCGGACGGCCTCGTCGAGTTCTCCATCAAGGAGGTCATGCCGTACGCCGACGCGCTCGCGGCGAGCGGGATGTTCGCGGCGCCGCTGGAGGTGCCGGCCGGCGCGAACGCACAGACCAGGCTGCTCGGGTTGGTGGGGAGGGAGGGCTGAGGCCCGGCACCCGCAGCGGGCTCCCTACGCCCAGGTAACGGGCATAAGGCGCCAAATAATCGTATAAAGGTCAGGATCAGGGGTCAGGATCAGGGGGCAGGATCAAGGCCGGGCCACCGGCGCGTGGCAGGACGAGGGCGGAAGGCGGCACACGGTGGCGGGGACGCAGCGCACGGCGACGGAGGGCCGCGGCCCGGTCCGCTACGGCCCGCCGGCACCCCAGCCGGGCCTGCCCGTGCTCCCCGAACTGCTCTCCGTCCTCGCCGCGGCCGCCGGACGCGCCGCACCCGAGCCCCCGGGCGGCGGGGAACCCGTACGCGAGGCCGCCTGCCGGCACTGGGCGCGCCGCGGGCTCGCCACCTCCCCGGAGAACGTCGCCGCCGGACCCGGCGCCCCCGCGCTGCTCCTCGCCCTGCTCGGGGCGTACGGGGGCGACGTGATGCTGCCCCGGCCCTGTCCCGCCTGGTGGACCCCGCAGGTCCGGCTGCTGGGACGGCGGGCCTACCACGTGCCGACCCCGGCCGAGTGCGGCGGCGTACCGGACCCCTACGCGCTGCTGGAGACCGTACGCCGGGTGCGCGCCGAGGGCGGCGACCCGCGGGTGCTGCTGCTGTCGGTCGCCGACGACCCGACGGCGACGGTCCCGCCGCCCGAGATGCTGCGCGAGGCCTGCGAGGCCGCCGAGTCCGCCGGGCTGTTCGTCGTCAGCGACGAGAGCTGGCGCGACACCGTCCACCGGCCCCACGACACCCTGGTCCTGAGCCCCGCCGAGATGCTCCCCGAACAGGCGGCCGTCCTCGTCGACCTGTCCGGCGCGCTGCTGCCCGCGGGCTGGCCCGCCGCCGTGGTCCGCTTCCCCGGCACCCCCCGAGGGACCTGGCTGCGCGCCCGCACCCTCGACGTCCTCACCGCCACCGGAGCGATGGTCGCCGGGCCCGTGGCCGGCGCCGCCGCGCACGCCCTCGAGGAACCCGACGCCGTCGCCGGACGGGCCTACGCGGCCGCCGCCCTGCACGGCGTGGTGGCCGCCGCCGCGCACCGCGAGCTCCTCGCGGCCGGGGCGCTGGCCCGGCCCCCGCAGGCCGGCCGGCACCTCTACGCGGACCTCACCCCGCTGCGTGCCGGACTCGCCCGCCACGGGGTCGGCGACGCCATGGAACTGGAGGACTGGCTCGGCGCCCGGCTCGGCGCGCCGACGCCCGGCGGGCAGCGCTTCGCGGACGAACTGGGCGCGCTGCGGGTCAGGTTGTCCACGGGTCCGCTGCTGGGCGCCACCCCGGAGGAGCGGCTGGCCGCGCTCACCGCCCGCGATCCGCTCGCACTCCCGCACGTACGGAGCTCTCTCGACCTGCTCGGCTCGGTCCTGGCCGGGCTGGCCTGACCTCCCGGCGCACGCCGATGACCCGACCCGCCTGCCCCGACCCGGTGAACGGAGACTGCTCGATGAGGGACCGGACGGACGCCGCCCCTGCCCCCGCCGCCCCCGCCTCCGCGTCCACGGCGCCGGCCCGGCCCGCTGTCGCCCAGCAGCCCGCACCCCGGCCAACGCGGAGCCCGGCACCGGCGCGGAGCCCGGCACCGGCGCAGCCCCCGGCGCGGACGCCGGCACCGGACCCGCCGGAGCCCGAGCGCCGCCCGCACTCACACCCGCACCCACACCCGCCCGCGCGCCCGCTCGGCGAACACCGCCGCTGGCCCCGCTCCTTCGCGGACCGGCTGACCGCACCGCTTCCCGGCGTCCGCGCCTTCGCCCGGCTCGCCCGCGAAGGCGCCTTCCGGCCCGGTCCCGAAGGGCTGCGCGGCATCCCCGACCTGCCGTTCGAGCCCGGCCCGCTGCCCGCCGCCGCCCCCGGCACGATCTCCGTCACCTGGGCCGGGCACGCCAGCTGGGTCCTGCGGACCGGCGGGCTGACCGTACTGACCGACCCCGTCTGGTCCCGGCGGATCCTCGGCACCCCGGCCCGGGTGACTCCGGTCGGAGTGCGCTGGGAGGACCTGCCGGCGGTGGACGCGGTGGTCATCAGCCACAACCACTACGACCACCTCGACGCCCCCACCCTCAAGCGGCTGCCCCGGCACACGGCGCTGTTCGTCCCGGCCGGCCTCGCCGGCTGGTTCCGCCGCCGCGGCTTCACCCGGGTCGCCGATCTCGACTGGTGGGAAGCGGCCGAACTGGACGGCGTACGCTTCGAGTTCGTCCCCGCACACCACTGGTCGAAGCGGTCCCTGACCGACACCTGCCGTTCGCTGTGGGGCGGCTGGATCCTCACCGACACCCGGAGCCCGACGCCGCGGAAGGTCTACTTCGCGGGCGACACCGGCTACGGCCCCTGGTTCGGCGAGATCGGCCGCCGCCACCCGGGCATCGACCTCGCCCTCCTGCCGGTGGGCGCCTACGCCCCGCGCTGGTGGCTCGGCGACGTCCACGCCGACCCGGAGGAGGCGGTCCGGGCCTGCCTCGACCTCGGGGCGCTCCGGATGGCCCCCATGCACTGGGCCACCTTCGTGCTCTCCGCCGAACCGGTCATGGAACCCCTGCACCGCACCCGGGCCGCCTGGTCCCGTGCCGGGCTGCCCCGCGAGAACCTCTGGGACCTCCCGATCGGCGCCTCCCGCACGCTGCCCGGCCCAGACCCAGGCCGCGTCACCGGCCCCGCAACAGGCCCGGACCGGGGGCCGGCCGCGGCCTAGTGGTGCCAGGCCCGCCCGCCCGTGTTGTGGATGAAGCGCTGCAGCACCTTGAGGGTGGTCAGGTACTCCTCGTCCGAGATGCCCGCGTGCCGCTCGTCCCACAACTGCCTCTGGAGGGCGGCCACCTCGTCGTGGAACTTCAGGCCCTCGGGGGTGATCTCCAGTCGCTCCCCGGCGTCCTGGGTGATCCAGCCGCGGGCGATGGCCGTGTCGATCTCCTCGCCCAGGGCCTGCCCGCCCACGGCGAGGTAGCCCCGCAGCACCTCGGTCACCTCCGCGCGGGTCTTCACCTCCTCGGCCGGCGCCACCTGGGCCAGGACCCACCACTGCGGCTGGGTGGTGCCGATCCCGGCGAGCGCGCCCCGGGTGCGGCTGACGACCGCGTCGTAGGCGGCCCAGCTCCAGTAGCCGATGGGCTGCCGGACCAGTTCCGCGTCGCTGTGCGAGTACTCCATGGTGGATCCGCTCCGTTCGCTGCTGTGCCTTGTCCCGACGAACAAGACCCTAGGACCCGAAGGGCACTTGAGGTCTAGTCCTGCGCTCGCCGGACCCGCAGCCGCCGCCACAGCGCCGGACCCGTGCTGATCAGCAGGGCCAGGCCCACCGCCAGGGCCACGCCCTTCCACGGCTCCGAGAACAGCGAGCCGCCGAGGATGCCGATGAGGCCGTACGTCGCCGCCCAGGCCAGGCACGCGGGGGCGTCGCCGCGGGCGAAGCGGCGCAACGGCATCTGCGCCAGCAGGCAGGCCAGCATCACCGGGATCCGGCCCGCCGGGACCAGCCGGGAGACCACCAGCACCATGACCCCGTGCTCGTCCAGCTTGGTCTGCGCCTGCTCCAGCCGCTCGGGCGTGGCCCGGCCGCGCAGCGCCGCCAGCCACCGCGAGCCGTTCCGCGAGGTGACCCCGCGCCGTCCGAGCCAGTACAGCGCCAGGTCACCGGTGAACGCGGCCAGTGCCGACACCCCGACCACCAGCAACACCCCGAACGGCAGCGACTGGTGATGGAACGCCACCACCGCCGCCGAACTCACCAGCGCGCCCGTCGGGATCACCGGCACCAGCGCGCCCAGAGCCACCAGCACGAACAACGCCGGGTACCCCACCGCCTGCTGGGTGGTCTCCGGTGGCACCTGGCCGGCCGCCGCCGTGAGCTCGCGCCACATCACGGCAGCCGCACCCGCTCACCGTGCCCGGGTACCCGTACGGCCACCTTCGGTGCCAGTTGCCGGGCACGGCGCTCGAACTCCTCGCCCGGAGCGTGGAATTCGTGCGGCCGCACCGCGTCCATCCCGACGGGCCAGTACGTCCCGTAGTGCACCGGCACCGCCGCCGCGGGCGCGAGCCGGGCCAGCGCCTGCGCCGCCCGCCCCGCGTCCAGGTGCCCCGGGCCCAGGTACGGGCCCCAGCCGCCCACCGGCAGCAGGGCCACGTCCACCGGCCCGACCTCCTCGGCCATGGTGTCGAACAGCCCGGTGTCCCCGGCGAAGTAGGTCCGCGCCGAGCCCTGGACCACGTACCCGAGCGCCGGCGCGAGGTGCGGCCCGAACGGCAGCCGCCGCCCGTCGTGCCGCGCGCTGACCGCCCGGACCCGTACGTCCTCCCGTACGGCGACCTCCTCGCCCGGCACCACCTCGGTCACCCGCAGCCCGCGCAGCCCCGCGGCCCGCGCCAGCCCGGGCACCGCCCGGCGCGCCCCGCGCGGCACCAGCAGCCGGGTGCCGGGCGCGAGCCGCTCCAGCGACGGCAGGTGCAGATGATCGGCGTGCAGGTGCGACACGAGCACCACGTCCGCCACCGCGGCCTCGGGCGGGGGCACCGCCCCGCGCCGCCGCCGCAGGTGCGCGAGCCGCCGGGCGAACAGCGGGTCCGTCAGCAGCCGGACCCCGGAGTCCTCGACGGTGCACGTGGCATGACCCCACCAGGTGATCTCCACCGGCACCCGGCCCTCCCTCCCTCGGCCCCGCCCTCGGCCTCGCCTCGCCCTCGTCCACGAGCCTAGATGCTGCCCCGAGGATCCGCCCGGAACCGGAAGTGCCGGGCCCCTCCTCTCCGGCGGCGGATCGGAGTAGGGTCCGGCGGCATGGAAGAGTTGCGCGTGGCCGCGATCGCCAGCCTGGCCCCGCTCGAAGACCTGGACGCCGACCCCTTCGCCGTGGACACCCGCGGCCAGCACGCCATGTGCGCGCGCTGGGCCGCCGGCCGGGGCTACGTCGTCACGAAGCAGCTGCTCGTCTACGGGCTGCGCGCCGACCACTGCGGGCTCTGGTCCGATGTCGACGCCGGACGGGTCGACCTCTTCGTCGCCGCCAACCACAGGGTGCTGGCCCGCGCGCTGTGCTCGGTCGAGGAGTTCACCGCCGAGTGCGAGCGGCGCGGCGTACGGCTGGAGACAGCCGGGGACGCCGAGCCGCAGTACACCTCCGCGATGAAAGCCGAGGTGCACCGCAGGCTCTCCATGCCGACCGCCGGCTACGACGGCACCTGACACCCCCGGCGCCCCCGCCGCACCCCGTCCCGCCGCGGCCCGTCCCGCCGCGGCCCGTCCGCCGCACGCGGCCCCGCACTCCGGTGCGCCCTCCCTTCCGCCCGGCCGGCCGGGCCCGGCTGTGCGAGCCTGGAAGGCGGGACGGGGCTCGCGGGAGGTGGCGGCGTGTGGCGGGGACGGTGGCGGACCACGGGCAGCGCCCTGCTGCGCGTGATCATCGTCTGGGCGGTGTCCACCCTCACCATGCTCGCCCTGGCCGGGATCCTGCCGGACTTCCGGCTCCAGTCCGACGACGGTGACAGCGTCACGCAGATCGCGCTGACCGCCGCCTGGGGCGCGGGAGTCTTCGGTCTGCTGAGCGCGGTGGTCTGGCCCGTGCTCGTACGGGCCCTGCTGCTGGTGCCCGCCCTCGTCCTCGGGCTGCTCGTCTTCTTCCTGAACGGCTCGCTCCTGCTCATGGCGCTCAGCCTGATCCCCGCCTGGCGGGGCGAGGCGGCCCCCGAGACCGCGGTGGTGGTGGCCGCCGTGATGTCCGCGGTCGCGTCCGCGACCTCCACCGCCCTCGCGGTGCGCGACGACGAGGCGTACCGGCGCCGCCTCTACCGGCTCGCCGACCGGCGCCGCCGCAGGCAGCGCGGAGCGGGCGCGTCCGGGGCCGGCGAGCCCGCGCCCGGCCTGGTCTTCCTCCAGCTCGACGGGGTGGGGTACGAGGTGCTGCGCGGCGCGTGCGCCGGCGGACTGATGCCCACCGTCGCCGGCTGGCTGGGCCGCAGCCACCGGATCACGCCCTGGCGTACGGACTGGTCGAGCCAGACCGGCGCCAGCCAGCTCGGCATCCTGCACGGCTCCAACTTCGACGTGCCCGCCTTCCGCTGGTACGAGAAGGACACCGGCGAGGTGATGGTCTGCAACCGGCCCACCAGCGCCGCCGAGCTGCAGCGGCGGGCCGTCGCGCGCACCGGGGACGGCGGGCTGCTCACGCTCGACGGGGCCAGCCGGGGCAACCTGTTCAGCGGGGGCGCCGACCAACTGGCGCTCGTGCTCTCGGTCTCGGCCCGGCGGGGCCGGGCGAACCGGTCCCGCGCGGGCTACTTCGCGTACTTCTCCGATCCGGCCAACGCCGTCCGCACGGCCGTGTCCTTCGTCGCCGAGGTGGTCCGGGAGATCGGCCAGTCGCTGCGGGCACGGATCCGCGGGGACCGGCCCCGGGTGTCGCGCGGCGGGCTGTACCCGCTGATCCGGGCCTTCGCGACCGTGGTCGAACGGGACGTGGTGGTCGCGGCGGTGATCGGCGACATGCTCGCCGGCCGCGCCGCGGTCTACGCCGACCTGGTCGCCTACGACGAGGTCGCGCACCACTCCGGCCCGCGGGGCCGGGACACCGACCAGGTGCTGGCCCGCCTTGACCGGAGCCTCGCGCTGATCGCCCGGGTCGCCGAGCACGCCCCGCGGGAGTACCGGATCGTGCTGCTCTCGGACCACGGCCAGAGCCCGGGCGAGACCTTCCTCGGCCGGTACGGGCTGACCCTGAAGGACCTCGTCCGGGCCGGCTGCGGGCTGCCGGTCTCCCGCCGGGCCGGCCGCACCCGCAGCGGCGCCGAGGCCCGGGCGGCCGTCCTCGCGGCCCTGCACCGGCCGGTGGAGGAGGGGGAGGAGGCCCATCCGGGGCCGGGCTCCGACCCGGTGGTGCTCGCCTCGGGCAACCTCGCGCTGATCTCCTTCCCGGACGTCCCCGGCCGGGCCTCGCGCGAGCGCGTCGAGCGCGCGCACCCCGCCCTGCTGGCGACCCTGGCGAACCACCCGGGCGTGGGCTTCCTGCTGGTGGACGGGATGGTGCTGGGCCCGGGCGGGGCGGTGGCCCGGCTCGACGTGCCCGGCGAGGCGGAGGAGCTGCTGTCCCCTTTCGGTCCCGGCGCGGCGGAGGCCGTCCGCCGGACCGACGCCTTCCCGCACGTGGCCGACGTCATGGTGAACTCGGCGTACGACGCGGAGACGGGCGCCGTGCACGCCTTCGAGGAGCAGATCGGCTCGCACGGCGGTCTGGGCGGGGAGCAGGGGCACCCGTTCCTGATGTGGCCCACGGTGCTGTCGGACCCCGGGGCGGACCCGGGAGCCGAACCGGTGGGCGCGGAGGCGGTGCACGGCGTACTGCGCCGCTGGCTGCGCGAGGTGGACGGCCCACAGGTCCCGCTCGGCCTGCGGCCGGGGCCGGTGCAAGATCCCCTGCCGGAGGGAGCCGATGGCGGAATCCTTCCTTCCGCCGGGGTGCCCGTACGGGACGAAACACGCTGATTTGGTACGGCCCGTGCGGTGGCCGAGCATGGGTCGACCTGCCCAGCATGTGAGACACCCAGAGGCGCACCACCGATGACCAGCACGATCACCACCCCGGCCCCGACCCCGGCCCCGGCCCCGGATTCCGCTCCCGGCACCGCCGAGCCCCGCCCGCAGGGCGAGCGCCGCTTCGGCCTCCCCGTCGCCACCTGCCTGGTCATGGGCAACATCATCGGCGGCGGGATCTTCCTCCTCCCCGCCTCGGTGGCCCCCTTCGGCACCATCAGCCTCGTCGCGTTCGGCGTGCTCACCCTCGGCGCGATCGCCCTCGCCCTCGTCTTCGGCCGCCTCGCGCACCGGCACCCCCAGACCGGCGGCCCGTACGTCTACGCCCGCGCCGCCTTCGGCGACTTCGCCGGCTTCCTCGCCGCCTGGAGCTACTGGATCACCACCTGGGTCTCCAACGCGGCCCTCGCGGTGGCGGCCGTCGGCTACCTCGGCGTGCTCTACCCCGCCGTCGGCGCGCACCAGTGGTCCATGTGCCTGGCCGCCCTCTGCGTGCAGTGGCTCCCGGCACTCGCCAACCTGGCCGGCACCCGGTACGTCGGCGCCGTCCAACTGGTTTCCACCGTGCTGAAGTTCGTCCCGCTGCTGCTGGTCGCCGTGGGCGGGCTGTTCTTCTTCGACGCCGCCAACCTCGGCCCCTTCCAGGCCACCGGCCAGAGCGCGGTCGGCGCGGTCTCCGCCTCCGCCGCGATCCTGCTCTTCAGCTACCTGGGCGTCGAGTCCGCCGCCGTCAGCGCGGGCGAGGTCCGCGACCCGGAGCGCAACGTCGGCCGGGCCACGATCCTCGGCACCGTGGGCGCCGCCACCGTCTACCTGCTCGGCACCCTCGCCGTCTTCGGCCTGGTCGCCCACGAGAAGCTGGTCTCCTCCGAGGCCCCCTTCAGCGACGCCGTCAACGCCATGTTCGGCGGGACCTGGGGCGGCACGCTCGTCGCCTGCGCCGCCGTGATCTCGATGGCGGGCGCGCTCAACGGCTGGACCCTGCTCAGCGCGCAGACCCCGTACGCCGCGGCGAAGGACGGGCTCTTCCCGAAGGTCTTCGAGACGAAGAAGCGCGGCGTCCCCGTGGCCGGCGTCCTCGTCACGGTCGCCCTCGCCTCGGCGCTGACCGTCTACAACTACACGGCCGGCTCCCCGCGGGTCTTCGAGGTCCTGGTCCTCGTCACCACCTTCACCGCGACGGTCCCGTACCTGCTCTCCACCGCCGCGCAGATCTACTTCCTGGCCTCGGGGCGCCCGGAGCGGGTCCGGCCCGGCCGCCTGGTCCGCGACGCCGCCCTCGCCTGCCTGGCCTTCGGCTTCTCGATGTGGCTGGTCGCCGGTTCCGGCTACGCGGCCGTCTACCAGGGCGTGCTGTTCCTCTTCGCGGGCGTCCTCGTGTACGCCGTGATGGCCGCCCGCAAGCAGCGCGCCGCCGTTTCGCCCGCGGGGTAGTTTGGAGGGAGAAGCCGCCCAGGGGGGCTCCAGGGGTCGCCATGTCCGCGATCAGCAAGAGCATCGACATCGACCGCACGCCCGAGGACGTCTACTCGTACGTCACGGACCCCACGCATCTGCCGGAGTGGCAGGACAGTGCCCTGTCCGCCATCCCCATGGGGGACCTCCCCGTCCACGTCGGTTCCCGGATCCTGGTCACCCGGCGGATCGGCAGGCGGAGGATCCCCACGACCATGGAGTACACGGCCATGGACCCGCCGCGGAGCTGGCACCTCCACGGCGTCGACGGGCCGGTCCGGCCGGACGTACGGGGCAGGATCGAACCCCTCGACGGCGGGACCCGCTCGCGCGTCACCCTCTCCGTCGACTTCGAGGGCCACGGCATGGGCCGGGCCCTCGTCCCCCTCGTGGTCAAGCCCGTGGTCCGCAAGGAGATGCCCCGCGGCGAGGAGAAGCTCAAACACCTGCTGGAGCACTCCGCGAGCTGACCGGACAGGTGGGGGCTCCCCCCCCGGCATCGCCGGAGGGAGCCCCCACCCTGCCGTTTAGTCGAGGTAGTCGCGCAGCACCTGCGAACGCGACGGGTGGCGCAGCTTCGACATCGTCTTGGACTCGATCTGGCGGATGCGCTCACGGGTGACCCCGTACACGCGGCCGATCTCGTCCAGGGTCTTCGGCTGGCCGTCGTTGAGGCCGTAGCGCATGGAGACCACGCCCGCCTCGCGCTCCGAGAGCGTGCCCAGGATCGACTGGAGCTGCTCCTGGAGGAAGGTGAAGGACACCGCGTCCGCGGGCACGACCGCCTCGGAGTCCTCGATGAGGTCACCGAACTCGCTGTCGCCCTCCTCACCCAGGGGGGTGTGCAGGGAGATCGGCTCGCGGCCGTACTTCTGGACCTCGATGACCTTCTCGGGGGTCATGTCGAGTTCCTTGCCCAGCTCCTCCGGAGTGGGCTCGCGGCCCAGGTCCTGGAGCATCTGGCGCTGCACGCGGGCGAGCTTGTTGATGATCTCGACCATGTGCACGGGGATGCGGATGGTGCGCGACTGGTCGGCCATGGCACGCGTGATCGCCTGCCGGATCCACCAGGTCGCGTACGTGGAGAACTTGAAGCCCTTGGTGTAGTCGAACTTCTCCACGGCGCGGATCAGACCGACGTTGCCCTCCTGGATCAGGTCCAGGAAGAGCATGCCGCGGCCGGTGTAGCGCTTGGCGAGGGAGACCACGAGGCGGAGGTTGGCCTCCAGCAGGTGGTTCTTCGCCCGGCGGCCGTCCTCGACGAGGATCTCCAGCTCGCGCTTGAAGGCGGGCTTGTGGTCCTCCTCCTCTTCGAGCTTGTACTCGGAGAAGAGACCCGCCTCGATGCGCTTGGCGAGCTCCACCTCCTGCTCGGCGTTGAGGAGCGGCACCTTGCCGATCAGCTTGAGGTAGTCCTTGACGGGGTCGGCGGTGGCGCCGGCCACCATGACCGTCTGCGCCGGGGCGTCGTCCTCGTCGTCGTCGGACAGGACGAAGCCCTGGGTGCCGCCGGCCTTGGGGGCCTCTTCCTCGGCCTCGTCGGCCAGGTCCTCGGCGGCCCAGTCCTCGCCCTCCGCCACGGGGGTCTCGCCCTCGTCGGCGTCCTTGGCGCTGGTCTTCTTCGCCGCGGTGGTCTTCTTCACGGCGGTCTTCTTGACGGCGGTCTTCTTGACCGTGCGCTTCTTCGGCTCGGCGGCGGCCTCGGCCGACGCGTCGTCCGGGGCGGCGGCGGCCGGCGATGCGGATATCGCCGAGGCCGTGGCCGTGGCGGCGCTGGCGGCCGAGGTCTTGCGCGCGCCGATGGGGCGCGGCGCGGCGGCGGCCTTCTTGGCCACGGTGCGGGCCGGGGCGGCGGCAGCCTTGCGGGGCTTCTTCGCGGCAGCCTTGGTGGCGGGCGCCGCGCTGACGTGGAGGGCGACACCCTCCTCGTCCAGGACCTGGTTCAGGCTGCGCAGGACCCGCTTCCACTGGTCCACCGGGATGCGGCCGGCCTCGAAGGCCTGGCGCACGTCGTCACCGTTGATGTGACCCTGCTCGCGGCCGCGCTCGACGAGCGCGACCAGGGCCTCGGATTCGGCGATCTCCGGAGGGAACGTACGGGACGGGCTGAGCGACACAAGGAGCCTCTCGTTGCGAACAGATAAGGGGTAAGCGGGACATCATCGCGCGGACTCGGGAAACAGACCCGAGGGGGGTCTGTATTCCGGGCCGCGCGAGGACACCTGTCGGTTCATCGCATGCCCGAGTCGATTCGTTACGCGCTGAATTGAGTGACCTGCGCCACGCTGTGGCCGCGCAACCAATTCGGCGTGGATCCGTCCACCCTCCCTTCAGCCCTTTTTGCGGGCCTCGATGAGGAAGCGGGCGGTGTGCGCGACGAACGGACCTTCGCGTTCGATCTGTTCGTGCAGCTCGCGCAACCGGTCCCGGTACTGCCCGACCGTGAAGCCGGGCACCATCCAGATCACCTTCCTCAGAAAGTAGATCACGGCTCCGATGTCGTGGAACTCCGTGCGCAGACGTTCGGAGCGCAGACCGACGACTTCGAGGCCCGCTTTCGTGGCCTCGGCGACCGCGTCGTCGGGGTGCCGGCCGCGCCGGACCGCCTCCGGCTGCGGGCCGAGGAAGTACTCGACGAGCTCGAAGACGCTCGCCGGGCCGACCTGCTGCGAGAGGTAGGTGCCGCCCGGCGTCAGCACCCGCGCGATCTCCTCCCACCAGATGGTCACCGGGTGCCGGCTGGTCACCAGCTCGAAGGCCGCGTCGCCGAAGGGCAGCGGGGGCTCGTCGGAGTCGGCGATCACCACCGCGCCCAGCGGGTGCAGCAGCCGGGTCGCCTTCTCGATGTTGGGCGGCCAGGACTCGGTGGCGGCCATCAGCGGGGGCAGGGGCCCGGACCCGGCGAGGACCTCGCCGCCGCCGGTCTGGATGTCCAGGGCCGACCGGACCCGGGACAGGCGCTCGGCCAGCAGCCGCTGGTAGCCCCAGGAGGGGCGCTGCTCGGTCGCCCTGCCGTCGAGCCACGAGAAGTCCCAGCCGTCCACGGAGACGGACTCGGCCTCGGCGACAAGATGGTCGAAAGTGCGCGTCATGTATCGATCGTCCCAGGTCGGGCGCCGGTCATCCACCGGATATGTCGACTACAGTGGACGGCGGGCCGTGACTGGCGTTCGGGTGGATCACCACCGGGGAGCGGCCCGGCGTACTCCGGTACGTCGACTGCCGCGCGCCTGGGCGAACCGCGATCCGCAGCGACGTTCAGGAGACCCCGTGACGACTGCCCAGACTGCCTCTGCCCAGCTGATGGACGGCACCGCCCTCGCCCGCCGCATCTCGGAGCAGACCGCCGCGTACGCGGCGAAGATCACCGAGCGCACCGGCACCGCGCCCTGCCTCGCG
Source organism: Streptomyces sp. NPDC029164 (assembly GCF_055563995.1). Taxonomy (NCBI): domain Bacteria; kingdom Bacillati; phylum Actinomycetota; class Actinomycetes; order Kitasatosporales; family Streptomycetaceae; genus Streptomyces; species Streptomyces sp. NPDC029164. The sequence continues at coordinate 112,299 of NZ_JBVHWW010000024.1, forward strand.
ACCGTGCTGGTCGGCGAGGACCCCGCGTCCGTGACCTACGTACGCATGAAGCAGAACCGCTGCGCCAAGGCCGGGATCACCTCCCGCCACGTCGAGCTGCCGGCCGGGACCACCACCGAGGAGCTGGTGGCCACCCTCACCGCGCTCTCCGAGGACCCGGAGATCAGCGGCATCCTGCTCCAGCACCCCGTCCCGCACCACATCGACGAGCGCGCGGCCTTCGAGGCCATCGCCCCGGGCAAGGACGTCGACGGGGTCACCATGCACTCCTTCGCCGCCATGGGCTTCGGGCTGCCGGGCTTCGTCTCCTGCACCCCCGGCGGCATCATGCGCCTGCTCGCCGCCTACGACGTGGACCTGACCGGCAAGCACGCCGTCGTCGTCGGCCGCAGCGCCATCCTGGGCAAGCCGGCCGGGATGCTGCTGCTGGAGCAGAACGCCACCGTCACCTACTGCCACTCCCGCACCGTGGACCTGCCCTCGATCGTGCGCCAGGCGGACGTCCTGGTCGCCGCCGTGGGCAAGGCCGAGTTCATCCGGGGCGAGGACATCAAGCCGGGCGCGGTGGTCCTGGACGCCGGGTACAACGAGGGCAACGTCGGCGACGTCCACTTCGAGTCCGCCGCGGCGCGCGCCTCGCTGATCACCCCGGTGCCGGGCGGTGTCGGCCCGATGACCATCGCCGTCCTGCTGGAGCAGACCGTCCAGGCGGCCGCCGCGCAGGCCGGGCTGGACCTCGCGGAGCTCTGAGCCAGCCGGCCCTTCGGGCTCGGGGCGTCCCGTCTTCCCCGACTCCCCGTGTCCCGGTCCGCCGCCGGGGCTCCGCCCCGCACCCCGCTCCTCAAACGCCGGCGAGGCTGGATTGGTGCGGCGAGGCCGATTGGTGCGGCTCAAAGATTCGGGGCTCTGCCCCGGACCCCGCGCCTCAAACGCCGGCGGGGCTGGATTGGTGCGGCGAGGCTGGGTGGTGCGGCGAGGCCGATTGGTGCGGCTCAAAGATTCGGGGCTCTGCCCCGGACCCCGCTCCTCAAACGCCGGAGGGGCTGGAGTCGAGCTGGATGGTGCCGAGGAGCCGCAGGGGCTGGGTAGCAGCCGGGCCGGTTGGGCCGGGGTCGGGTGTGTGTCGGGGTGATCCCCGCAGGGCGCCGAACACAACAAGGCTCCGCTCTCCGGCCCCTCGCCACGTTCGGCGCCCGAGGAGACACCCCGGCGCGCGCCCGGCCCCGGCACGACCGGCCCCCACCCCACCCCGGCCCCCGCCCGAGCGGCGCAGCAAACCGGCGCCCGGCCCCGGCACAACCGCCCCCCTAGCCCACCCGGCCTGCGCGGCTCCCGGCCAGGGCTAGGCGCGTACGGCGGCGGCCCGGGCGGCGGCGACGATGGGGGAGGCGCGGAACTCGCGGGCCAGGGCGGTCAGCGGCCGGCCGGACAGCCGTGGCGGCTCGCAGTCCGGCAGGGGTACGGAGCCGGCGCCGGTTCCGGCGGTGGTGGTGTGGGCTGTGTCCGTGTCCGTGTCGACGGCGGCGGCCCTGCGCCCGCACGCGGCGGCGAGCATGGCGGCGTCGGCGACCACCTCGGCCCGGGCCTCGCTCAGGCCCTGCTCGCGCGCGGCCTCGTACGCCGCCCGGCGCACGCAGGGGTCGAACCAGCGGGCGACCGCCAGGATCCCGTCGTCGATGACGGACTCGCGGTGGATCAGCCGGATCCCGACAGGTGACCACCAGGTGAGCGGAACCGTCCGCACACCGGACGCGGCGAAGCCCCGCAGGGCCTTCCACAGCGGGTGCAGCCCCCGGTACTCGCTGAAGTCCCGCCAGGTCGCCGACCCGCCCACCAGCGGCACGATGAAGCCGGTCGCCACCATCAGGGCCGCCCCCGCGGCCAGCGGCGGCGCCGCGTCCGTGGACAGGCCGTCCCAGTCGCGGCCGCTCCAGCGGGCACCCAGCGCGGTCCACTTGGCGACGAGGTAGCCGAGGTCCAGCAGCCCGCCGGTCATGATCAGGGCCAGTCCGGTGCGCAGCGGCCGCAGGGAGGGGTGGGTGCGGCGCAGCCACCGCCCGGTCAGCAGGGTCAGTGCGGAGCTGCCGACCGTGTGCGCCAGCAGGTAGCAGACGATCATCTCCCGGATCCACGGGGTGTCGGCGTAGTACGTGTCCAGGTCCCGCAGGCGTTCCACCGGCGCCTCGCCGATCACGAAGAGGACGATGATCGCCACCGCGACCCCGCCGTACACGGCCACCGTCAGCCGGGTGGCCCGGCGCACCACGGCCGGCGGGCCGCCGCCCCACTGCAGGACCAGCACCACGCACGACCCGGAGAACGCGGTGATCAGGCCGAACACGAGCGGGGCCGAGAAGTTGGCCACCCCGGTGAAACGGTTGACCGCCGCGATCGTCGGCGGCGCCGCCAGGAACAGCACGAGACAGCCCATGACCAGCAGCGCGCAGACGGCACGCATCGGGGGCTGGTCCCACCTCCGGTGCAGGGTGGGCGCCTTGACCAGCAGGGTCAGGATCAGCAGCGCCCCCGGCACGTAGAGGATCAGGCCGCTCTTCACCGGGCCCGGCCGACGGGATCGACCGGATCGGCCCGCTGGTCGAGCCCGGCGACCGTCCGTTCGGCGGCGGTGAGCGGCGGCGCCTTCAGCGCGCCGCGGTCGGAGGCGCGCAGGACGTTCCAGACCACCGACGGCCGGAGCCAGTGGGTGGGCGCGGTGCTCATGGTGATGACCTGGAGGAAGGCGGCGGTGAGCGCCTCCCGGGTGGTGGCCCCCGTCATCAGCCGGCTGACGTACCCGTTGAGCAGCCCGGCCCCGGTCCGCGGCTTCATGCCGGTGGCGCCGGGGTAGAGGATGTCCTGCGAGGTGGCGAGGTCCCAGGCGGTCGCCACCTGCGGGGCGATCGCGCGCTGTGCCTCGCGCCCGAAGGCGGGGTGGGGGAGTCCCCTGGCCCGGAGCAGGGACCGTACGGCGAGCATCCCCTGGGCGGCGACGGTCATGCCCTGCCCGTAGAGCGGGTTGAAGGTGGCGACCGAGTCGCCGACGGCGAAGAAGCCGTCGGGCAGCTCGACCTTCTCGAAGAAGATCCGGCGGTTGGCGGTGCCCTTGGTGACGGCCACGTCCGTGAGGGGCTTGCGGCCCTCCAGGAGCTCGCCGACGATCGGGTCCCGGATGCCCTTGGCGAACGGGATGAACGCGTCGGGATCGCCGGTGGGCTGGCCGCCGCGGGTGCCGGAGAGGGTGGCCTGCCACTGGCCGTTCTCGATGGGCACGATGGTGGCCGTCTGGCCCGGTACGGGCACGCGCGGGTCGGACTGGACGTTGACTATGGGGAAGCCCGACTCGTGGGCTCCGTCGGGCGCCTCGAAGATGCGGGTCGCGTAGACCAGGCCGGAGTCGACCTCGGCCTGCCGGATGCCGTTCACGCCGAGCTCCTGCAGCCAGAGGCGGGCGCGGGAGCCGCGCCCGCTCGCGTCGACCACGAGGTCGGCGGGCACGAGTCTGTCCTCCTCCTCCGGGGTGTCGACGCGGACGCCGGTGACGCGGGCCGCGGTGCCCTCCAGGCCGCGGACGCGGCTCTGCTGAAGGGTGGAGACCCCGTCCAGGGCGGTCACCCGGGCCCGGACGACGGAGTCGAGGAGGTCGCGGCTGCAGGAGATGTTGAACTGCATCTCCGGGTAGCGCGGGATCCAGCCCTCGGCGGTCTTGGTGACCAGGTCGGTGGGCAGGCTGCGGCGGATCGCGCCGGCCGCCGTCCAGTCCTGGGTGATGCCGGGCAGGATGTCCTCGATCGCGCGCGCCCCGCCGGACCACATGACGTGGACGTGCCGGGCCTGCGGCAGTCCGCGGCGCGGCGCCGGGCTGTCCGGGAGGGTGTCCGCGTCGATGATCGTGACCGTGGCGTGCTCGGCCAGGACCGCGGCCGCGAGCAGGCCGGCCATGCTGCCGCCGATGACGACGGCGTGGCGGGGCGGGGAAGACTGGGTCATCGTGTCGTGCTCTCTGTCAGGGCCGTGCTGAGGGCATCGGCGCAAGGGGTGCGGCGGGGGCGGGTTGCGGGTCACCGGCGTGACACTCAACGCCCCCAGCCGAGCGAGGTCTTGATGCGCTCGATCGCCTCGGGGACCTGCTCCTCCCGGGGAGGCGGCAGGTAGGGCTTGAGGAGTTTGCCGAGGTACAGGCCGAAGATCTCGGCCCTGATCTCCGCGGGATCCTCCCGGTCGGCGCGGGCGGCGGCCTGCCGGACCACCGCGCCCAGACCGGTGTCCGACCGGAGCAGCTCCGCCAGGCCGCCGGGGCGGCCGTCCGCGTGGCCCGCGTCACCCGTCAGCCGGGCGGCCACCGCCATGCCCGGGCCGTGGCTGTCGCAGGTGCCCTCGTCCACGTGCCATAACTCGTGGCAGGCGATGACGAGCTGGTGCTCGGGGCGGGTGTGTTCCTCGATGACGAGGAGATCGCGCGCGTCCATCTCCAGCCACAGGCCGCTGGCCGTGTCGGGCGGGAAGGGGGCGAATCGGAAGTCAACCTTCCGGCCGCCGCGCCGCCGGCTGTACGCGGTGCACAGCGCGCCGATGATCTCGGCGGCGCAGGCCGGCGGCGTCAGCCGCGCGCCGGCGAGCAGATCGCCGCCCAGCCTGCGCATCGCCCGTGTGGTCCTCATGGCGCTCCCCCCTCGTCGGGCTCCGCCGGACGGCCGAGCTGGCCCTCCCGCGCGAGCAGGTCGTCCAGGTGGTCGGCGAGCGACTTCCAGCCCCGCGGGGAGAGCCGGCCGGCCCGCGTGACGATGCTCCGTACGTCGTGCGCCCGCATCACGGCCAGCATCGGGTTCTCCCGCTCCCGCTCCGCGGACTCCAGTTCGGCCTCGATCAGCGCGAGTGCGGTGGCGAGCGCCTCGGTGTCGTCGGCCAGCAGGAAGCCCCCCTCGACCCCGTAGAACCGCTGGATCCCGGCGGCCGCGGCGAGGTTGGGCAGGCCCTCGCCCTGCGCGACACGGGTCAGCGACTGGCCCGACGCGTCGAAGGACCTGGCGATGGCCGCCAGCGAATGGGCCTGGCCGTCCTCCCGTACGCGGGTGCGGCGCAGGTGCTCGAACCGCTGGTGCACCTGCTCCTTGAAGGGGAGCCGGGGCGGTTCGCCGTCGAGGGTGAGCCGAATGGCCTGCGGGGTCATGCCGGTCAGGTAGGAGAGGTGCGCGAGGTCGTCCCGGCCGTCCGGGGCGGCGGTGGTGGCCGAGAGGGCGAGGGCCCGTTCCACGGCGCTCTTGCTGTCGGCGAGGAGGAAGCCGGCGTAGACCCCGAAGAACCGCTGCACGCCCGCCGCGTGCCCCATCCGCGGCAGCCCCGTGCCCGCGTTGAGCGGCCCGAGGGAGGCCCCGGGCGCGTCGAAGTCGTCGGCGATGGCGGCGAGCGGCCACTCCCGGCCGTGTTTGTCCCGCCGGGTGGCGCGCAGCCGCAGGAAGCGCTGGTGCACGCGCTGCTCCAGCGGCACCTCGACGGCCGTACCCGCCACCACCTGCGCTATGCGCCCGGGTTCGACCCCGGACAGATGGCTCAGCCGCTCCACGCCCACGGCGTCGGCCGGATCCTGCCCGCGCCGCTCCGACAGTGCCTCGACACGCCGCCGGATCGCGGCGAGATCGGGTCGGACGGCGGCTCGCACCGGCGGATTCTCCATATGTCGACAAGACGTTCGAGTGGATCAGGCTCCGTGAAGCCTAGCCCCCCGCCCCGGCCCGAACCAGGGGAACCCCAACGTTTCCTGCCGTACGGCTCAAAAAGGGTTGGCATGACCTCCGGGGTAATCGACCCGGCTCCGGGCCCCCGGGCACAGTGGGGGGGGGGGGGGGGGGGGGGGGGGGGGGGGGGGGGGAGGAAACAAAGACACACACACCACGCCCCCCCCGGCCAGGAGG